>NZ_JBSFPI010000005.1:0-357044 GCF_053588115.1 Nocardia sp. NPDC003482 | reverse complement strand
TCGCCGAGCGACCAGTTCCAGCGGGTGGTGTGTTCGAGGCGGGTCACCCGATCCTGGAACAGCCGGAACAGCGCCTGCGATTCGGCGCTCGACACGCCGACGATCTGCTTGACGAAATGTCCGAGCAGCAAAGCCTTTTCGCCCGTTTCGGGGTGCACGCGCACGACCGGGTGCTCGGTCTCGAAGTACTCGGACTCGAATTCGCGGCGGTAGGCGCGCTCGTTGTCGCCGGGGCGGTCCTCGGCGGTGGCGGCGTAGTCGTAGATATTGGTGTGCCGCGCGCGCAGGCCCTCGGCGAGCCGCTTGAGCGGTTCGGGCAGCGAGTTGTACGCCGCGACCGTCGAAGCCCAGGTCGTCGAGCCGCCGTAGCTGGGCAGCGTGACCGCGCGCAGGATGGACGCCTTGGGCACCCGGTCGACGAAGGTGACGTCGGTGTGCCAGCTGTTGGCCCGGCCGTGGTGGGAGTCGATCGCCAGGCTCTTGACCCCGTGCGAGCGGACGGTGGGATGCGGGGAGGTGGGAGTGCCCAGCAGCCGGGCGAATTCGTACTGCCCGTCCTCGGTGAGGTGGTGCTGGCCCTGGAAGAAGATGACCTTGTGCTCGTTGAGCGCGGCCCGGATCGTCGCCACCGTCTCCGGGTCGAGGTCACCGCCGAGCCGAACCCCCTCGATCCGCGCGCCGATGTGGGTACCGAGTTTGACCACGCGCAGGGCGGTCTCGGTGGCTACTGCGTAATCGACGGACATCGGGGGGACCTTTCGCTCGAACTCACGAACGGTCCGACGAAACCACCCGGCGTGCACCGCGAACAGCATTTCGGTCACCCGGATCGAAATGCCCGGTTACCGCGCCCGAGCGAATTGTTGGCATAATCGCCGACAATACGATCGCCTACGGTCAGGACGGTATCTGTGTCGGAATCTCCCGAACTGGCACGCGGAGCCCACGGCAAGGCCATCGCCACGGACGGGCTGCGGCAGGCCATCCGGCGCGGCGAGGTCGTGCCGGGGCAGCGGCTGGTGGAAGCGGATCTGGTCGAGCGGTTCGGCGTCACGCGCGGCAGCGTGCGCTCGGCGATCGACGATCTCATCGCCGAGGGACTGATCGAGCGCGTGCCCAATCGCGGCGCGCGGGTGCGCGCGGTCAGCCGGGAACAGGCCGTGGAGATCCTCGAATGTCGCCGTGCCCTGGAGGGTTTGATCGCGGCCAAGGCCGCCGAGCACGCCACCGCGGCCGATCTCGCGCGGCTGCGCGAACACGCCGACCTGCTCACCGCCGCGGTGCGCGACAACGAACCGCTGAAGTACTCCGCGCTCAATCACGACCTGCACGCCGCGCTGGCCGAGATCGCCGGGCAGCGCACCGCCGCCGATCTCATCGGGCGGTTGAACACCCAGGTCGTGCGGTTCCAGTTCCAGCTCTCCCTGCGCCCGGGACGACCGCGAGTCTCCCTCGCCGAACACCTCGCCGTGGTCGACGCGGTCGTCGCGCGCGACCCGATCGCCGCCGAGCGGGCGATGCGCGCGCATCTGGACAGCGTGATCGAGGCCCTGAACGAGGAGAGCTGAGCGCGACCGACTTTCGTTGCCAAAATTGTTGACAATTTCGCCGACCAACTTCTAGGTTGGAGTCGTGCCGCCGTCGGACGCGGCACCCCGATCCCCGGAAGGTGAGGCGATGGCCGAGAACGCGACCGATTCGCTACTGGTGGTGAGCGCCCACGCGGGCGACTTCGTCTGGCGCGCGGGCGGTGCCATCGCACTGTCCGCCGCGCGCGGCGAGCGCGTCACCGTGGTGTGCCTGAGCTACGGCGAGCGCGGCGAGTCGGCCAAGGCGTGGCGCGAGGGCAAGCGGCTCGACGAGATCAAGACGCTGCGCCGCGACGAGGCCGCGGCCGCCGCGGACGTGCTCGGCGCCGACATCCGTTTCCTCGACGCGGGCGACTACCCCCTGCTGGAATCCCCGGAACTGGTCGACCGGCTGGTGCGCGTCTACCGCGAGACCGCCCCGACCGTGGTGCTCACCCACACCCTGATCGACCCCTACAACGGCGACCACCCGGCCGCCGCGCGCATGGCGTTGCAGGCGCGCATCCTGGCGCAGGCGGTCGGCTACGACGCGCCCGGCGAACCCCTCGGCGCGCCACCGGTTTTCAGCTTCGAACCGCATCAGTCGGAGATGTCGGAGTTCCGCCCGGACGTGCTGCTCGACATCACCGAGGTGTTCGAGACCAAGCGCAAGGCCATGCGCTGCCTGGGCGCCCAGCAGCACATGTGGACCTACTATGAGGATCTGGCCCAGCGCCGCGGCGTGCAGTACGAACGCAACGCGGGCCCGAACCTCGGACTACTGAGGAACACCCGGGCCGAGGCGTTCGCGCGTCACTTCCCGCACGTGACCACCGCGCTGTCGTGACCGCCCGCACCGTCGCGGTGCTCGGCCTCGGCGAGGCCGGTGCCGCCTTCGCCCGGGATCTGGTCGCCGCGGGCGCGTCGGTGCGCGGCTACGACCCGAAAGTGCCCGCGCCCGAGGGTGTTTCGCAACGATCCGGCGACGCCGACGCGGTCCGCGACGCCGAACTGGTGTTCTCGCTGACCACCGGGGCCGAGGCGGAGGCCGCCGTGACGGCGGCGCTGCCCGCGCTGCGGCCGGGCACGCTGTGGGCCGAGGCCAACACCGTCACCCCGGAGCTGAAAGTCCGCCTGGCGCACCGTCTTCGGGACGCCGGGGTCGAACTGGTCGACGTCGCGATCATGGCCCCCGTCCCCGGCACGGGGCTGCGCACCCCGATGTCGGCCTCGGGCGCCGCGGCCCCGGCTTTCGCGACGATACTGCGGGAGTTCGGGATCGACGTCGACCTCGTCGACGGCCCCGTCGGCGCGGCGAGTTCGCGCAAGCTGTTGCGCAGCGTCGTCTACAAGGGTCTGGCCGCCGCGGTGGTGGAGGCCATGGCCGGGGCCCGCGCCGCCGGGTGCGGCGACTGGTTCCACCACCACCTGACCACCGAATTCGTCCGCTTCGACGCGGCCATGATCGATCGGCTCGTCTCGGGCACCTACGCCCACGCCGCGCGCCGCGCCGAGGAGATGGACGCGGCGGCCGCGCAGCTGACCGGCCTCGGCGTCACCCCGCACATCGCCGCCGCGGCCCGAAACGCCTTGCGCGACATCGTCGAAGCCACCCACCCGAAGGAGTAGCGCCCATGGACACCATCGTCGTCACCGACCCGCCCCGCGCCGCGCTCGCGGACGCCGACCGGCTCGGCGAATACGGCGTGGCGACCGTGCACGAGGCCGCCGGACGCGTCGGATACCTCGGGCCGCGGCTGCGCCCGGCCTGGCCGGGCGCGCGCGTCGGCGGCACCGCGGTCACCGTAATGTGCTGGCCCGGCGACAATCTCATGATCCATGTCGCGGTCGAGCAGTGCCGCCCCGGCGACGTGCTCGTGGTGGCCACCAACTCGCCCTCGACCGACGGCCTGTTCGGGGAGTTGTTCGCCACCGCGCTGCGGCACCGCGGCGTGCGCGGGGTCGTCCTCGGTTGCGGCGTCCGCGATGTCGCCGAACTGCGCGAGCTGGGCTTCCCCGCCTGGTCCACGGCCGTGAGCGCGCAGGGGTCGGTCAAGGCCACCGCCGGGGCGGTGAACGTGCCGATCGTGCTGGAGGGGCAGGTGATTCGGCCCGGCGATGTGATCGTGGCCGACGACGACGGCGTGGCGTGCGTCCCGCGCACCCGGGTGCCCGCGGTGCTGACCGCCGCCGCGGCCCGGGTCGCCAAGGAGGAGGCGAGCCGGGCGGCGTTCCGGCGCGGCGAGCTCGGACTCGACCGCTACGGATTGCGTTCGCGCCTGGGCGATCTCGGCATCACCTACGTCTCCTACGAGGACTACGCCGCGAAGGAGCAGGCATGAGTCCGGAGACCGAGGGCGTCCCGTGTGTGTGGATGCGGGGCGGAACGTCCAAGGGCGGATTCTTCCTGGCGTCGGATCTGCCCGCCGATCCGGCGGCCCGCGACGATCTGCTGCTGCGCGTCATGGGCACCCCCGACCCCCGCCAGATCGACGGAATGGGCGGGGCCACCTCGCTCACCAGCAAGGTCGCGATCGTCGCGCCGTCGCCGCGACCCGACGCGGACGTGGAGTACCTGTTCCTGCAACTGGGTGTGGACGCCCCGACCGTCTCGGACCGGCAGAACTGCGGCAATATGCTCGCCGGGGTCGGGCCGTTCGCGGTCGAGACCGGACTGGTCACCGCGACCGGCGACAGCGCGAAAGTCCGTATCCACCAGGTCAATTCGAACAGCCTCGCCACGGCCGTCTTCCCGGTCCGCGACGGCCGCCCGGTCTACTCCGGTGACGCCCGCATCGACGGCGTGCCCGGCACCGCCGCGCCGATCGAACTCACCTTCGCCGACACCGCCGGTTCGGCCACATCCGGCCTGTACCCCACCGGCCGGGTGCGCGACGAGATCGACGGCCTCGCGGTCACCTGCGTGGACAACGGCATGCCGGTCGTGGTCGCGACCGCCGCGAGTTTCGGGGTGAGCGGATACGAGTCCGCCGCCGAGTTGGCCGAGAACCGGACCCTGCTCGAGCGCGTGGACACGGTGCGGCGCAAGGCCGCCGGGCTCATGGGGTTGGGCGAGGTGTCGGATGCGCCGGTGCCCAAGACGGTGCTGCTGGCTCCCCCGCGCGACGGCGGGCTGGTGTGCGCGCGCTCGTTCATCCCGGTGCGCCCGCACACCGCCCTCGGCGTCTTCGCCGCGATCAGCGCCGCGTCGGCGGTGCTGACCCCCGGCGCGGTCGGCCACGAGTTCCGCGGTGAGCGGGCGGTGCGGCGGGTGGACGTCGAGCACCCGTCCGGGCACCTGCTGGTCGACGTCGATCTGGACATCACCGCCGAACCGCCCGCGGTGCGCTCCGCGGGCGTGCTGCGCACCGCTCGAAAGTTGTTCGCCGGTAAGGCTTTTCCCCGCGCCTGACGCGCCCGACGGTCGAGGAGGACCGCACCCATGGCACCCCGTCACGACATCGCCCATCTCGGGCACGTCCAGCTGCTCACGCCCGATGTGGAGGGCAGCGTGGAGTTCTGCACCGACTTCCTCGGCCTGCGCGTGGTCGGCTCCGACGGCGATGTGGTGTACCTGCACGCCTGGGACGACTACCAGCACCACACGCTGTCGCTGCGGGCGCATCGGCACGCGGGCATCGGCCGCACCCATCTGCGCGCGGCGAGCCCGGAGGCGCTCACCGCGCGGGTGGCCGCGCTCGAGGCCGCCGGACGCGGAATCGGTTGGGCCGACGGCGAACCCGGCTTCGGGCCGACGTATCTGTTCACCGATCCCGACGGGCACGAGTTCGGCCTGTACTACGAGGCCGAGTGGTTCCAGTGCGCCGAGGACATCCGGCCCGCGCTGAAGAACCAGGCCGCGGCCTACCCCGGCAACGGCGTGCCGGTGCGGCGGCTCGACCACGTCAACTTCCTGGGCCGCGTGCCGGTGGACAACCGCGACTTCCTCGTCGACACGCTCGGGGCGATGACCACCGAACAGATCGTGCTCGACGACGGCACGATCGCGGGCGCGTGGACCACCTTCACCAACAAGAGCTACGACCTCGTCTACACCCGCGACAACCTCGGGCTGGCGGGGCGGCTGCACCACATCGCCTTCGCCGCCGACAGCCGCGCCGACATCCTGCGCGCCTGCGACGTCGCCCTCGATCAGGGCGTGTTCATCGAGACCGGACCGCACAAGCACGCCATCCAGCAGACCTTCTTCCTCTACGTGTACGAGCCCGGCGGCAACCGCATCGAGCTGTGCAATCCCGGTGCGCGCCTGATCCTCGCGCCCGATTGGCAGCGCGTGGACTGGACCGAGGCCGAACGGGCCAAGGGACAGGCGTGGGGTCTGCGGACCATCGAGTCGTTCCACACGCACGGCACCCCGACCGCCGCGGAACTGGCCCGCGAAGCGGACCGCTAGAAAAGAGACACCGGTGTCCCCGACCGTCACCCCCGGCGGCAACTCCGCCATCACCGCCCTGGCGACCCGCGTGATCGCGCTGTGCTGGGCGCTGCTGCCGGAGTCGGTGACCTATCTGCTGGCCAGCGGACGGACCGAGCGGGCCCGCGCCCTGTGCGCGAAATACGGTGTGCCGCTGGGCTTCTACGCGCCCGAGCCGGGCGCTCCCGAACGCCGCGGCAGTGTGCGCGCGCTGTTCGCGCGCGGGATCCGCTCGACCACCCTGCTGTTCTGGATCGCGTCGTTCTTCGGGCTGCTGCTGGTGTACGGGATGAACACCTGGTTGCCCACGATGATGCGCGGGCACGGCTACAACCTGGGTTCGGCGATCAGCTTCCTGCTCGTGATCAACCTGGGCGGCATCGTCGGCATGTTGGTCGCCGGACCGCTGGCCGACCGGTTCGGACCCCAGCGGGTGGCCATGATCTGGTTCGCCATGACGGCGCTCGGCGTGGGGCTGCTGGTGTTCCGTATGCCGCTGGCGGCGACCTACACGGTCGTCTTCGTCACGGGCGGATTCCTGTTCAGCGCACAGACTTTGATCTACGCCTCGACCACGACCCACTACCTGCCCAGCGTCCGGGCGACCGCGCTGGGCTGGGTGTCCTCGGTCGGCCGCTGGGGCTCGATCGTCGGGCCGTGGTTCGGCGGGGTACTGCTCTCGCACGGGTTGACCACGGGCGGCTTCGGGATGTTCGCCGCCGCCGCGGTGATCGCGCTGATCACCCTGTCCTTCGTCCGGCGCGACCCGCGGGTCGAGGCGGTCGCGGCGACCGAAACCGCCGCCGCGACCGGAATATCCGCGCACCCCGCGCAACCGGCCTGAATCCCGGTGTGCCGCAACATCATCGAGCCCGCCTACCGGGCCGAGCGCACCTCGCCCGCGTAGTCGGCCGCGCGCGGCTCGCCGATCCGGAACACCTCGGTCGCGTCGGCCGGGGTGACCGACGTTCCGGCCGCCGCGAGGGCGGCGAATTTGAAGGCCCGGCCCGCCGCGCTCATCCGATGCCAGACGGGCGCGACGACCTCGTCGAGTTCGGTGGGCAGATCCGCGCCCCACAGCACGACCTCGGACAGCCCGCGGTCCAGGCAGCCGAGCACACCCGCGCGGACGCGCTCGTCCGCCAGATACGTCGCGGTGTCCACCGCGAGGGTGTGCGGGCGCAATTCGTGCAGCGGCGCGGCGAGGGCCTCGCGCCGGTCGAGCACGGTCGCGCCGAGCATGTCCAGCGGGCGCGTCGCGGCGTCGCCGTCGACGAGGACGGCGGCCTCCCAGCCCGCGCCCACCCGGTCGAACAGCCAGCCGCCCGCGTGGCGGACGACATCGCCGGGATCCGCCCCGATGACCGCCAGGCGGTAGCGCAGCGGATGCCGCCGGGCGCGAGCCCGCCAGCGACTGGTCGAAGTGAGGTTCCGAACGCCTCGATCATTGGCATCGACGGGTCGTGCAGCCATGGTTTCCATCCCGCTTCTCGACTGTGAAGAAACCGGCAGATCCGACGGCCGCGCGGCTGCTCAGGGCCGATATTCGCAGGTGCCGCGCTGCCCTACGGGGGAACTACCGATCACACGGTAACCCGGTTATCCATCGCTGTGCCGAGAACCGAATTCTGAGTGCATTGTGATCTGGATCACTCGGGTTCGAAGGCGTAGCCGTAGTCGGGTACCCCGGACCGCACCGCGACCCGGCGCAACACCATGCGCCCGCGGTCGCCGATGCCGACGGTTCCGGGGTCCGCGCCGGTCACCTTCGCCAGCACCCGCACGCCGACGTCGTCGAGTTCGACGATCACCACGGTGTAGGGACTTCGGGAGCCGGGCACGGGAATGCGCACGGTCGTCGCCGCGTAGACCGTGCCCGTGCGGGGCAGCGGCACGAGGGTGTAGTCCGTGCTCAGCGATCCGTCGGAGCCGACCCGGTAGCGCGGCGGGAAGTCGAGTTCGGGGCTGTCGCCGTGGCGGCCCGCCTCGAGCCGGACCTTGGCCTCGAAGGCCCGCTCGTAGGCGGCCAGCGAGATCGGCAGATCCGCGCCCGGGGTGGTGTCGCCCTCGGGTTCGTCGCGCGCGGGCGGCTCGACGCGATGCAGTTCCACCGGGCCCGGGGTCACCGAAACACCGGACAGGTTGGCCTGTTCCACGCCGACCAGCAGACCCGAGGCGCCGTGTTCGGCCATCGCGGCCGCGGCGAACAGCCCGGCGCTCGCGCCGAGCGTCGGCAGCCGCGGCGGGTCGAGGCACAGCCGCGCCGCCTGCCGATTGCCGACACCGGCGACCGCGACCGGGGTGTCGAGCCAGGCCGCCGACAGCGAGGCGAGCAGACCGCGGTGATGCAGCAGCCGGGGATCGCCGTAGTCGTGGACCGCGCCGACCGCGTTGCGGGTGCGCACGGGCAGGCTGCGCGCGACCCGCGCGGCGATGCGAACCTGGAGACCGACCCGATCCGACACCAGGGCCGCCGCGGCGCCCGCGGGCTCGGTGTCGACGCCGATCACCAGGGCGCGCGGGCGGGCGGAGGTGAGCGCGTCGAGCGCGGCCGGGGCGCCCCCGAGGCGTTCGGTCACCTCGAGTTCCGGGTCCAGGCCGAGACCGGCCAGCAGGACCGCGGCATTGCTCGAATCCACCAGGGCCTGCGGCAGATCGCGGCTCACCAGCACGACGTGTTCGACGGGCAGTCCCGCCGCGAGCGCGGCCCGCCCGGCGGCGACCGCGAGGGTCACCGCGTCCTCGTCGTCCCCCGGCGTGCGGTGGAACCGACCACCCCAGCACGGCAGATAGGTGCCCATCGACGCGACGTACGGCATTGTCGTCACCTCTCCTCGTCGCTCACAACGCCAGGCCCCCGTCCACCGGGATCACCGCGCCGGTCATCGCGCTGTTCTCGGGTCCGGCGAGAAAGGCCAGGACCGTGGCTGTTTCGGCCGGGTCGAGCAGGCGGCCGACGGGCTGTTGCCCGGCGAAGCGGGCCACGCTCGGCAGGCCGTAGAGGCGGGCGCACTCGTCCAGGAGGGGGGTGTCGGTCGAGCCGGGGCTCACGGCGTTGGCGGTGATCCCGGTGCCGCCGAGTTCGGCGGCGAGGGCCCGGATCAGCCCCGCCACACCGGCTTTCGCGGCGCAGTAGACCGCGAGGCGCGGGAGGCCCTTGGTGGCGGCGGCCGACGCCACGGCCAGGAAGCGGCCCGAGCGCGGTTCGGGGCGGGCCAACAGGGCGGGGACGGCGACCCGTGCGAGGTTCAGCACACCGCCGAGGCAGACGTCGAGCACCGCGCGCTCCCGATCGAAGGGCATGTCCCACAACGGAACTCCGCCCGCGATGACCCCGGCCGCGCCGATCGCCGCGTCCAGTCCGCCCCAGACCGCCACCGCCTCGGCGACCGCGGCGCGCAGCGCGTCGGGATCGCGGACGTCGGCCACGAACGGGCGCACCGCCCCGACCCGATTCACCCGCCCGCCCGCCTCGGCGGTGACGGCGAGCAGTTCCTTCTTGGTGCCCAGCGCGTACGGCAGCGCCGGATCGTCCTCGGCCACATCGACGGCCAGCACCGACCAGCCGCGATCGGCCAGCGCCAGCACGGTCGCCGCGCCGATGCCGCGCGCGGCCCCGGTCACCACCGCCACCCGCCGCTGCCCGGAATTCCACGCCACGTCGCGCGCCCGCATGCGGCCTCCCCGGGGTGCGGCTCCGTCCCCGCGGGTGCCGGAGCGGAAATATGATTCTCAATGAACGTTAATGGCATTACAGGGCAGGTACAAGTGGCCGCTCCGGTATCGCCAGCACTCAGCATGAGAGTATGATTCTTCTCTGCGGAGATTGTTAATCTCATACCGTGGTCGGGCCGGACCCGTCCGACCTCCGCACGAGCAGCGAGGAGTCCCGTGAACATCGACGACATGATCCTGGTGAGTATCGATGACCACGTGGTCGAGCCGATCCACATGTTCGACGGCCGCGTCCCGGCGAAATGGGCGGACCTGGCTCCCAAGGTCATCGTCGACGACAAGGGCGTCGACCGCTGGGTCTACCGCGGCCGTCCGGTCGGCGTGACCGGCCTGAACGCGGTGGTGTCCTGGCCGCCGGAGGAGTGGGGCTACGACCCCGCGGGCTACGCGGAGATGCGCCCGGGGGTCTACGACGTGCACGAGCGCGTCCGGGACATGAACGCCAACGGCGTGCTGGCCTCGATGTGCTTCCCCACCTTCGCGGGCTTCAGCGCCCGGCACCTGAGCCAGGAGCCCGACGAGATCACCGTCGCGGTCATCCAGGCGTACAACGACTGGCACATCGAGGACTGGGCGGGCGCGTACCCGGGCCGGTTCATCCCGTTGGCCATTCTGCCGCTGTGGGATCCGGCGCTCGCCGTCGCCGAGATCGAGCGCGTCGCCGCCAAGGGCTGCCACTCGGTGAGCATGCCGGAGCTACCGCATCTCGACGGCCTGCCCAGCTACCACGACATGAGCTACTGGGCCCCGGTCCTGCAGGCGTTGCAGGACAACGAGACCGTGATGAACCTGCACATCGGCCAGGGCTTCGGCGTGCTGAAACTGGCCCCGGACGCGCCCATCGACAATCTCATGGTGCTCGCGCCGAGCGTCTCGCTCATCTCGGCCCAGGATCTGTTGTGGGGACCGGCTTTCCGTCGCTTTCCCGGACTGAGGGTGTCGTTCTCCGAGGGCGGCGTCGGCTGGATCCCGTTCTTTTTGGATCGCTCGGATCGCCACTACACCAATCAGAAGTGGCTGCGCCGCGACTTCGGCGGCAAGCTGCCCAGCGAGGTGTTCCGCGAGCACGCCATCTCCTGCTATGTCACCGACAAGACGTCGCTGAAGCTGCGCCACGAGATCGGCATCGACAACATCGCGTGGGAATGCGATTACCCGCACTCGGATTCGATCTGGCCGAACGCGCCGGAGTTCGTGCTGGCCGAGTTGGCGGCCGCGGGGGCCGACGACACCGATATCGACAAGATCACCTGGCAGAACGCCTGCCGATTCCTGAATTGGGATCCGTTCCAGCACATTTCGCGGGAGCGGGCCACGGTCGGCGCGCTGCGCGAGCAGGCCCGCGACGTCGACACCTCCACCAAGTCGCGCAAGGAGTACGCCGAGCTGTACGCCGCCCGCGCGAGCTGAGGCCGGATTTCCGCCGAGAGCGGTATATGCCACAATGGAAAGGGACGATCTCTGGAATCTCGGTTGACACCGTACCGTGATGCACGGTGTCACATCATTCTCCGGTACAGTGCCCTCATGTTCTCTTCACGCGACCGAGGACCGAGGCACCCGTGACCAGTCCGAGCGAGGAGCCCGCCTGGAAGCAGCGTGCCGTCGAGCGTTCGCTGCGGACCGCCAAACGCCGGGCCGAGCAGCGGGTGCAGAAGTTCCTCGACGCCGCGCAGGCGATCATCACCGAGAAGGGGACCACGGACTTCACCGTCCAGGAGGTCGTCGACCGCTCCCGGCAGTCGTTGCGCAGCTTCTATCTGCAATTCGACGGTAAGCACGAGTTGCTGCTCGCCCTGTTCGAGGACGCGCTCGTGCGCACGGCCGAACAGCTGCGCGCGGCGGCCGACAGCAAGAAGAAGCCGCTGGACAAACTCCAGATCACCGTCGAGCTGCTGTTCGAGCTGTGCCGCCCCGATCCGTCCGCGCAGCGTCCGCTGTTCACCGACTTCGCGCCGCAGCTGCTGGTCTCGCATCCGGCTCAGGTGAAGGTCGCGCACGCGCCGCTGCTGGCGTTGTTCACCGAATTGCTGGAGGAGGCGGTGGCGGCCAAGCAATTACGACCGGGCGTCGAGCCGCGCCGCGCGGCGGCGATGGTCATGCAGACCGTCATGTTCATCGCGCAGTCGGCCGGCAGCACCGACGAGCAGACCCAGCATCCGATCACCGCGCCGGAGGTCTGGGACTTCTGCGCGCACGGGATCGCCAAGAGCTGAGAATACGATTCTCATTTCCTCGATAACTGCGTTATCGTACATCGATGAGCCGGAGGAGTAATCGCGACGCCGCCGCGGTGATCATCGACGAGGTCATCGCGCTCATCGAGGCCGAGGGCTACGACGCGGTGCAGCTGCGCGAGGTGGCCCGGCGGGCCAAGGTCTCGCTGACGACGGTGTACAAGCTCTATCCCACCCGCGACGCGCTCATCCTGGCCGCCATCGAGGAGTGGATGGCGACCAACACCTATCACCCCGCCCCGCCCGCCCCGGATCGGGAGACGTTGCGCGACGGGCTGATTCGGCTGCTGCGCTCGGTCTTCGAACCGTGGGAACGCCATCCGCGGATGCTCGAGGCGCACTATCTGGCCCGCTCGGCCCCGGGCGGTCAGCGCCTGGACAATCAGGGGTTCGCCGCCATCCTGCCCAGCGCCGCCGACCTGCTCGACGATCTGGACCCCGACTACGTCGCCGATGTGGCGCTCGTGCTCACCAATATGACCCACGCCCTGATCGGCCGCTTCGTCGACGGCGCCCTGGCGAGCACCGAGATCCTGCCCGCCCTCGAACGCGTCATCTACCGCCTGACGAGCGATAACGCCGCTCTCGCCGCCCCGCCCGAGGCCGCGCGCGAGCACGGCGCGCACCGGTTCGTGCTGCGCCCGTCGTTCATCTCCCCCTACGAGCCGGGCCGCGAGGAGCCCGAGACGGAGTGATCGCGCACCCACGCGTCGATGAACCGGCAGTTGTCGAAGAACCCCTCGACCATCTGCTGGCACACCGTGTCCTCTACCGCTCGCCCGAACACCGGCAGCTTGGATTCGACGGTCCCGCTCAACGCCAGCGCGCAGGCGTCGTCTCCGCGCGCGCTCAACGCGAACAGCGCGTCGACGGTCATGCGCCCCAACTCGATCCAGCCGTGGAACACGCCGGTGGCGGTGGAACCTGCGATCGGATGCCAGGACTCCTCGAAGTCGAAGGTGATCTCCTTGGCGCGTTTGCGCCCGACGCCGCGCGGCAGCAGCGCGCTCGCCACCTCGGTGGACGCGGCGATCGTGACGACATCACCGGCGGTGCGGAAATCGGTGAGACTGGTCCGGCCCTCGCCGATCGCGGCGAACCGTTGCTCCCAGTGCGGGCGGCTCACCATCGCCGCGTGCACCGCGGCCATCGGGACGGCGAAGTCGTAGTCCTCGGAAAAGGTCTTGGGCATGTCAACTTCCGATCGTGGTTGGGACGGGGGAACGGGATCGGCGCGCGGGTGACCACCACATGCGCCCGGTGAGCAGGCCGAGCACGGCCGGGACGAGAACGAGCCGCACGATGCTCGCGTCCACGAGCGCGGCCAGGGCGACGCCGATGCCGATCATCTTGGTGGCGGCCACCCGCGACGCGCCGATGGCCAGCAGCACGATGGTCAGGATCACCGCCGCGGAGGTGATGATGCCGCCGGTGCGCTGGATGGCGTTCACGATCGCCGCCCGGTCCGGCGTCCCGGCGCGGTGTTCCTCGGCGAGCCGCGCCAGCACGAAAACGCCGTAGTCCATGGACAATCCGAACGCGATGCAGATGACCAGGATCGGCAGCGTGGAATCGATCGCGCCGGTCGGGGTGAACCCGAGCAGCCCCGACAGATGACCGTCCTGGAAGATCAGCACGATCGCGCCCAGCGTCGCGGTCAGGCTCAGCCCGTTGACCACCACCGACACCGCCGCCAACAGCACGCTGCCGGTGAGCAGATACACCGCGATCAGGGCCACGAGCGCGACGACCCCGATCGCGGGTCCGGCGAGCCGCCCGATGGCGGCCTTGGTGTCGAGCAGCGTCGCGATCTCCCCGCCGACCCGAATGCCATGGGCGCGAGCGGCTTTCTGAACCTGCGCGACGACGGCCTGCCCCGCCGCGGAGGTCGGTTCGATGCCCTTGTCGGGCATGATCAGCAGCGCGCCGGGCCGGGTCATGCGGGTGGTGCGCGGATCGGTCAGCAGCGGCGGCGCGGCCACCTGGGCGACGCCGTGGATCGCCGCCAATTCGGTTCCGAGAGCGCGGATTTCGCCGGGTTCGCGGTCGTCGGGGATCACCAGATAGGCGATGGGCAGGGCGCTGGCCTGGAAGTCCTCGCGCAACGCGTCGTGGGTGGCGCGAATCGCCGAACCGGGTGGCAGCTGGCGGTCGTCGACCGTGCCGTAGGTGACCGAGGCGAACGGCGCGGCCAGGGCCAGCAGCACCCCGGCGGTGACGATCGCGAAGGCCCACGGCCGCGCCAGCACCACCCGCGTCCAGCGCGCCCATCGCTCCGATCCCGCCGCGGCGGCCCGCCCCGACCGCCCGATCCGGTTGCCGAGCAACCGGAGCGCGGCGGGCAGGCACACCACCACCGCGACGGTCGAGATCGCCACGACGACGATCCCGGCGTAGGCGAACGACCGCAGGAAGTACATCGGGAACAGCAGCAGCACCGCGAGCACGGCGGTGATGGTGGCCGCGGAGAACACCACGGTCCGCCCGGCGGTGGCGACGGTGGCGCGCACGGCGGCGTCCACGTCGTCGGTGTCGGCCAGTTCCTCGCGGAAGCGGCGCACCATCAGCAGCGCGTAGTCCACCGCGAGCCCCAAACCCACCGCGGTGGTGAGGTTCTGGGAGAACACCGACACATCGGTGAGGTGGCCGAGCAGCCGCAGGATGGAGTTGGTGGTGACGATGGAGAACAGCCCGACCGCGATCGGCAGCAGCGCCGCGGTCACCCCGCCGAACACGGCCAGCAGCACGATCAGCATGAGCGGCAGCGCGATCAGTTCGGCGCGCAGCAGATCGGCCTTGATGGTGGACTGCACCTCGGCCCGGACGACGGCCGGACCACCCAGCCGCACGGTGATTCCCGGTCCCGCGTCGGGCAGGTGCCCGCGCACCGCGGCGAGGGTCTTGTCCTGCGCGCCCTCGTCGCCGCGGATGTGGGCGATCACCAGGGCCTCGGTGTGATCGGCCGAGCGCAGCGCGGGAAGCGGTGCGGTCCACGCGGATACGACGCCGCCGAGACCGTCCTCGGCGGCGAGCCGATCGGTCAGCCGACGGCCGAATTCGGCGACCTCGGGATCGTCGACGCCCTTGGGCGAGGACACCAGCAGGAACAGATTGGGGTCGGCCTGCGGGGCGATCTCGCTGATCGCCCGCGCGGCCAGCGCGGAGTCCGCGCCCGGATCGGACGCGCCGCCCGCCAATCGCCGGTCGCCGACGGTGAATTCGACGGTCAGCGCGAGCAGGAACAGCACCAGGGTGGTGACGAGCACGAATCGGGTGCGCGGTCGGGTCAGCATCGGGTGCTCCCGTTCGTGGCGGCGGTGTCGGCGACGCGCAGCGCCGCGGCGACGACGGCCGCCGGGTCGGCGGCGAGATACAGGTGCGAACCCGCGAACACGGTGGTGCCCAACGGTATTCGGCTGAACCGCTGCCATCCGGCCGCGGCGGACGGAGCGCACACCGGGTCGGCGTCGGCGACGAAACAGGCGAGGGGCACGTCGATCGGCTCCCCGCGCGGGATCTCGTAGCGGTCCAGCAGCCGCAGATCCGCGCGCAGCGTCCGCAGGAACATCGGACCCAGTTCGGGATCGGTCAGCAGCCGTTGCTCGGCCTCCGACAGCCCGTCGAGCCGGGCCACCAGTTCCCGGTCGCCGAGGGTGTCGACCCCGAGGGGGCGGCGCAGCCCGGGGGCGGGAGCGGCGGACAGAACCAGTGCCTCCCATGGGCTTTCGCGATCGGCGCGCACGGTCTCGAAGGCCGTGAAGCCGCCCATGCTGTGCCCGAACAGCACGGTCGGCAGCGGCGGGAGCGCCCGCAGCGCGGCGGCGATCGCGCCGCCGAGTTCGGCGATCGAGTCCGGCATCGGCTCGCGCAACCGTTCCTGCCGGGCGGGGTACTGGATCAGGCACAGTTCGGTGCCGGGATCGACGTGGTCGGCCCACGACCGGTAGAACCCGGCCGACGCCCCCGCGTGCGGGAAGCACACGAGGCGGCGGGCGGGCGCGGCGGCCTCGATCAGGCGGTACCAGGGTGAGCGCATCGGTGCTCGCTTCCGTCGGTTCAGCGGTGCAGGGTGCGGAGGAGGGTGGTGACGCAGCGGTCGGCGACGGCGGTGACGGTGAGCGCGGGCGGTACGGCCGCGCACGATCCCGGCAGCAGCGCCGAATCGATGACGTGCAAACCGGGACAGCCGAACACCTCCCCCGTCTCGTCGGTCGCCGCCCCGAGCACCGCGCCGCCGAGGCTGTGCGAGGTCGTGATCGCCCCGCTCACACCGAAACTCGCGCCGCCGCGCGCGGCGGCGAGCCGTTGCGCGGTCGACCGCACGGCGTCGGCGACGCGCACGATCTCCGGATGCCCGGCGGGCCAGTCCACCACCAGCCCGCCCGCGTCGGCGCGAATCGTGCCCAGCGCGGGCGGATCCGACACGGCCAGCACGCCCCCGGCGAGGTCGCCGCCGAGAGTCTTGCCGAGCGGGAAGCTCAACAGGGTGACCGGCACGTCCCCGCTCTCGTCGACCAGGCCGACATGCGCGGGCCCGCCCTGACCACCCCCCGCGGGCGGGAACCCGCCGATCGCGACCAGGTGATCGCCGCCGGTCCCCCACCGCCGCCCCACCTCGTCGTTGACCTCCGGCAGGTCCCCGGCCGCGCGGGCCCGCACGAGCAGCCCGGTGGTGCCGATCGATCCGGCGGCCAGCAGCACCCGCGGCGCCACGAGAGTCCTTGTGGCGCCGAGGTTTCCGGCCGCGTCGAGCTCGCCGTAGTCGATCCGGTACCCGTCGTCGTGGCGGCCGATCCCCCGTACCGGCGACAACGCGCGCAGCTCGACCAGGCCGGTGTCCAGCGCGGCGGCCATGATGGTGCGATCCACGCTGCGTTTGGCCCCGCTGTTGATGCCGAACATGGAGTGTCCGGCGATGGCGGAAGCCGGTGCGGCCCCGGCGATCTCGGCCCGCACGGTGTCCCAGTCCAGGGCCAGCGGCAGCAGCGTCGGATCGTATCCGGCCCGCTCGGCGAGGTCCCGGAACGCGCGGGCGTCGGCGTAGCTCGGCGAGTCGAGCAGATCGGCGGGGATCGGGGACGGTCCGATCAGCGCCCGCGCCCGCGGGTACCAGGTGCCGGTCATCTCGGCGTGGTCGAGCAGCCCGCCGAACGTGCGGTCGAACGCCGCCGCGCCGGGTTCGGCCATGACCGCGTTGTTCACCAGCGATCCCCCGCCCACGCCCGCGCCGAGCAGCCCGACGATGCCGCGCGCCGGGAACGCCTCGAGCACCCCGGTCGACACCGCGCCGGTCGGACCCGGCAGCCATACCGCGCGGCCGTCGGGATGTTCGGGCGTGGCGAAGGTGTCGGGTCCGGTGATCCGCCACGACCGCCCGCGCTCGAGCACGACGCTGCGAAAACCGGCCTGCGCCAACCGAAGTGCCGCGACCGATCCCGCGTACCCGCTGCCGACGATGACGATGTCGGCGGTCTCGGGTGCGGCGGCGTGGGCCCGGCCGGGGGCGGCGAGCGCGGCGCCGAGCAGCGCGCCGCCGACCAGGAGGGACCGTCTACGCACCAGGCTCCGCCGCCTTCGCGTCGACCAGCACCGGCAGATACGAGTAGCCGAACGAGCCCTGCCGCGTGCGCAGCCGCGGCGGATCGGCCGGATCCAGCGAGAAGCGGTGCCGCACCTGATACAGCGACCGGAAGGCGTGCTCGGCCAGCAGCCGCGACAGCGCCGCGCCGGGGCAGAAGTGCGGTCCGGCACCGAAACCCAGATGGTCGCGCTTGTTGTGCCGGTCCAGATCGAGCCGGGCCGCGTCGGGGAAGTGGTTCTCGTCGCGGTTGGCCGACCCGATCACCACGTGGATGAGCCCGCCCGCCGGAATGTCGACATCGCCCACCCGCAGTTCCCGCGAGGCCCGCCGCAGCAGCCACTGGGTGGGGCTGTACAGCCGCAGGAACTCGTCGATGAATTCCTTGGTGTCCTCGGGCCGTTCGCGCAGCCGCGCCGCCAGCTCGTCGTCCTCGAGCAGCATCTTGAATCCGCCGCCGAGCAGGTTCATCGTGGTCTCGTGTCCGGCGGCGATGAACGACCAGGCCATGGTGACCAGTTCGTCGCGGGTCATCTCGCCGGTCTCCTCCTGGGCCACCAGCTCGCCGAGGATGTCGCCGCGATTGGGTCCGCCGAGGCGCTGGGAGGCCAGTTCGTCCATGTAGTTGCTGAACTCCAGGACGTCCTCGTAGTAGCCGGGCGCGAGATCGGGGTCCATGCCCGCCGCCACCGCGAAGCCGTCCATCACGCCCTGGGACCAGCGGCGCAGTTCGGCCTTGCGGTCCAGCGGCACGCCGAGCATCCCCCCGACCACGCGCAGCGGCAGCGCGGTGGTGAACGCCTCCACGAACTCCACCCGGGGCTGGGCGAGGATGTCGGCGATCAGCTCGTCGACGATGTCCTGCACCCAATCCCCCAGCGTCCGAACGAGTCTGGCGTTGAAGGCGCGGTTGGCCATCTTGCGCAGCCGGGTGTGTTCGGGGGCGTCGCGGTTGACGAGCATGGGCACGTTGAGCATGCCCTCGCGCTGGATGTGGGAGGAGTAGACCTCCTTGTTGCGCAGCGCCTCGTTGACCTCGTCGTAGCAGGCGTACACGTACAGGTCGTGACCGTCCCAGGTGGCCTCGGGCAGATAGTGCACGCGCCGCTCGCGCAGCTTCTCGTACTTCGGCCACGGGTTGAGGCGGTACTCCGGGTCGGCGAGGTCGATGGTGAGGGTGGTCATCAGCCAGCCTTTCGTCGCAGGGTGGTGGTGTCGGGGGACCGGACGAAGCCGGATTCGACGAAGCGCCGCAAGTAGATTCGAACCTGGTCGGCGTCGAGCGGCGGGCAGACCAGCCCGACCCGTTCGAGCGCCGCCTCCGTCGCCGCGCTGTGCGACAGCGGCAGCCGCACGTGGTCGACCGAATCGCTGAGGAACGGCATCAGCCCGAGCAGGGCCATGCTGCTCGACCCGCGCCGCAGGATCTGTTCGCGCCACTGGTCGAACGGCAGCCGCCGCAGCCGGTAGCCGAAGTCGTCGAGGGTGTCGAAGAACTCCGGCCACGGCATCGCCCGTCCGCTCACCAGATGCAGTGTGCGGCCGAGCAATTCGGGTTCGGTGGTGCAGGCGGCGATGGCGCGGGCCACGTGGTCGACCGGGGCGGGCTGGATCGGCATCTCCCCGCGCAGCGGCGCGATCCCGGCCTCGATGCAGCCCTTGACGAGCATGGACAGGTGATCGAGCTTGTTGAACGCGCCGGTGACGCTGTGCCCGGCGGTGTTGATCCGGTGGATGGTGACCGGCAGGCCGCGTTCGGCGGTGCGGCGCACCATCTTCTCGGCGATCCATTTGGTCTGGGCGTAGCCGACGACCAGGGCGCCGCTGTTGTCGAGCGGTTCGTCCTCGTCGACATGGTCGCGCAGGTACTCGCGGGAGGAGAACACCCCGACGGTGGACAGGAAGTGGAACGGAATGGGCGCGCCCCAGGTGGCCAGCCGCAGCAGTTCGCGGGTGCCGCCGATGTTCACCGCCTCCAGCCCCCGGAACGGATAGGTCCACTTGACCAGCGCCCCGGCGTGCACGATATGCCCGACGCGGGCGCTGAGCCGGTCGTAGTCGGCCGGTCCCAGCCCCGCGAACGGTTCGCCGAGATCGGCGGCGAGCGGTTCGATGCGCGCGAGATCGGCGTCGTTGCAGGGCAATCCGTAGGCGGCGAGGTTGGCGGCGAGGCGGCGGCGGGCGTGCCCGGGATCCTCGGCGCGGACCGGGCAGTGCACCCGCTCGTGCCGGTCGAGCAGTTCGCGCAACAGGAACGCGCCGACGAAACCCGTTGCGCCGGTGAGCAACACCTCGCCGCGCGAGTCGTCGGGCGTCCCGTTCACGGTGATGTCGTCGCCCGGATCGGCGAGGGCGGTCATCTCCTCGACGGTCTTGCGCCGGATGCGGATGCCGGTGCGGGAGCGTTTCGGCGCGTCCTCGCCGCCGGATTCGGTTGCCTCGGCGGTGATCTCGGTGACGAGCCAGTCGGTCAGCCGCCGCGGGGTGGGGTGATCGAACAGGGCCTCGAGCGGGACGGCCAGATCGAGGTCGCGTTCGACCTTGTTCTTCAGTTCGGCCATCATCAGCGAGTCGACCATCTCGTTGAACTGGGCGAGGGTGTCGATCTGCTCGCTCTCGCACCCCATGACGGCGGCGAGGATGTCCACGACGTAGGCCAGCAGGGTGTCGTGGGCGGCGACCCGGTCGGCCCGGCGCAGCTCGGCCACGTCGGGCGCGGTCACCGCCGCCAACCGGCCGTGCCCGTGCTGGGCCTGCCTGCTGGCGTGCACCAGCCGATCCAGCATGGCCGCGGTCACCGGGGCGAACGACACCCCCGACAGCCGGGCCGAGAGCCGGTCGTCGAGATAGACGCGGATGTCGCCGCGCACGCTCGTGGCGGTGCTCTCGGTGAGTTCGACGGTACAGCTCATGCGATCGCCGTCCGGGTCGCCGAAGACCTCCATCCGTTCGAATCCGGTGCCCAGCAACACCGGCCGCTCGGCCTCGGGATCCTGGTCCGGCTCCCAGGCCGCCGACACCAACTGGATGCAGGCGTCGAAGGCGAGCAGTTCGGCGCGCACCCCGGCGATCTCGCCACCGCAGCCCGGCTCGGGCGCGCGCAGGGCGCCGATGGCCGCGCCCGTGCCGAGCTGGGCGTGGTCGATGAGCCGGAAGCTGGGGCCGAGCACGAAGCGCGGATGCCACACCTTGTCGTAGAACTCGGCGTCGTTGACCACGCGGGGATGTTCGAGGAACAGCTCGGCCGGACCGATCTCCGGCGGCGCGCCGTTCCCGCGCTGCGCGAGGGTCACCGTCGCGTGCCGCGTCCACACCGTGGAACCGGCCGTGGCGCTGTAGATCTCGGCGGTCGCCCGGCCGTCCTCGAAGGCGGACACCAGCACCTGCACGTCGAGTTCCACCTCGTCGGCGGCCACCACCGGATGCTGGATCGAGACCTGTTCGGCCACAACGGGTTCGGTGGTCAGCGATTCGGCGGTGCGCAGGGCGAGCTCGAGCAGCACGACGCCGGGCACCACGCGCACATCGTGCACGACGTGTTCGTCGAGGAACGGGATCGTCGCCGCCGAGATCCGCGTCTGCGACAGCGCGCCCCCGGTGGCCGCCCGCACCACGGCCGGGTCGAGCGCGCCCGTCGCGTCGTCGGCGAGCGGCGGCGGCGCGGGCCGGTCGGACCGGTCGGCGCGCGGCCGCGGAATCCAGTACGGGGTGTGCTCGAACGGGTAGGTCGGCAGCGTGGCGGGCCGGGCCGGTCGCGGATGCACGGCCCGCCAGTCGATCGTCGCGCCCGCGACCCACAGCCGACTCACCGCCGCCAGCAACGCCTCTCGGCCCCCGCCGGAGGCGAGGGTGGCGACGCAACCGATATCGCGGCCGGCGGGGTGATTGCGGATCAGCGACAGCAGCGCGCCCGGGCCGAGTTCGATCACGGTGGTCACCTCGCGGGCGAGCACGGTGTCCAGCGCGTCGGCGAACCGCACGGACCGCCGGGTGTGGTCGGTCCAGTACGCCGGATCGGTGACCGCGTCGGTCGCCAGCGCCCCGGTGGTGTCGGACACGAAATCGATTGCCGGGGGCGACAATCGGACCTCCGCGAACGCCTTGCGCAGCGGATCGAGCGCGGGCTCGACGAGCGGGGAGTGGAAACCCTGCGTGACCGGGAGCCGCTTGGCCCGCACGCCGCGCCCGGTCACGGCGGCCACGACGGCGTCGACGTCCGCGGCGCGCCCGGACACCACCGTGTCGTTCGGGCTGTTGATCACCGCCACCACGACCGCGCCGGACGCCACCTCGGGCAGCTCCGCCAAATCGGCCGCGGGACAGGCGATCGCGGCCATGGCCCCGTCGTCGGTGAGTTCGGCCATGGCGGCGGCGCGGGCGGCGATGAGCTCCGCGCCCTCGGCGACGGTGAACACCCCCGCGAGCGCGGCGGCGGCGTAGGCGCCCACGCTGTGCCCGACGACCAGATCGGGTTCCACGCCGACCGACCGCCACCACTGGCCGAGCGCGACGGCCAGCGCGTACAGGGCGGGCTGCGCCACCTCGGTACGGGTCAGGGCGGCCTCGGCCGCGGGACCGGACTCGATCAGCACCGACAGGGGTAGATCGCCCGCACCGCCGAGGCCGTCGACGACCTCGGTGATGACCGGATCGACCCCGTACAGCCCCGCGAGCGCCCCGGCGAGCCGGGTGCCGTGGCCCGGCGCGATCATGGCGACGCGCGGCAGCGCGTTGGGGTCGCGCCGCCCGCGCAGGCCGCCGCCCGCCGCGAGCTCCCGCAGCCCGGTCACCAGGTCCTCGGGGGTCGCGGCCACGACCGCGCCGCGATGGGCCAGATCCGCCCGCCCGGTTCCGGCCGTCCACGCCACCTGTGTTGTGCGCCAGCCGGTTTCGCGGTCCACGGCGTCCGCCAGTCGCCGCGCCGCATCGGTGAGCGCCTGCGCCGTCGCGCCCGAAACCTTCACCGCCACCGGTTCATTCACCGCCTCGCCCGCGGGTTCGACGCTCGGCGGCGCGGCCACCACGAGATGCGCGTTGGTGCCGCCGAATCCGAACGAGGACACGCCCGCGACGCGCGGCCCGTCACCCCAGTCGGTGAGCACGCGCGGCACCCGCACCGGCAGCCGATCCCAGTCCAGATGCGGATTTGGTTGCGCCAGATTGAGATGCGGTGGGATCTGTCCCTTGGCCACGACGAGCGCGGCCTTGAGGAATCCGGCGATGCCCGCGGCCGCCTCCAGGTGCCCGATATTGGTCTTCACCGAGCCCAGCCGCAGCGGCCGATCCGCCGGGCGGTCCGCGCCGAGCGCGTCGGCGAGCGCCCGCACCTCGATCGGATCCCCCAGCGGGGTGCCGGTGCCGTGCGCCTCGACGTAGCCGACCTCCGACGGGGCCACCCGCGCCGCGGCCAGCGCGCGCCGAATCACGCTGCGCTGCGCGGACGCTCGCGGCACGGTCAGGCCGGAGGTGCGGCCGTCCTGGTTCACGGCGCTGCCCTTGATGACGCACAGCACGGTGTCGCCCGCGGCCTGCGCCGCCGACAGGGTGCGCAGCGCCACGATGCCGCAGCCCTCGCCGCGCACGTAGCCGTCGGCGGCGGCGTCGAAGGTGCGGCACTGCCCCGTCGGGGAGAGCATCCGGCCCTTCGACAGCGCGACGGTCACCTCCGGCGACAGCACCAGGTTCACGCCACCGGCCAGCGCGAGATCGCACTCCCCCGCCCGCAGGCTGTGCACCGCGAGGTGCAGCGACACCAGCGACGACGAGCACGCGGTGTCGACCACCAGGCTCGGACCCTCGAGCCCGAGCGCGTACGACAGCCGGTTGGCCCCGAAGTTGGCGGCGTTGCCGGTCGCGACGTAGGCGTCGATGGCCTCCACGCCGTGCGCGGCCGCGCCGAGCCGCTCGTAGTCGCCGCCGCCCATACCGATGAACACCCCCGTGGCCGACCCGCGCAGTGAATCCGGTGCGATCCCGGCGTGTTCGAGTGCCTCCCAGGCGACTTCGAGCACCATCCGGTGCTGCGGGTCGATGGCGACCGCCTCGCGCGGCGGCACCCCGAACAGCGCGGCGTCGAAACCCCGCACGTCGCTGAGGAATCCGCCGTGCCGGGAATAGGTGCGGCCCGGCCGGTCGGGATCGGCGTCGAAGAAGTCGTCGATCTTCCAGCGGTCGCCGGGCGTCTCGGTGACGCCGGAACGCCCGTGCGCCAACAGATCCCAGTAGTCGTCGAGTCCGGTGACCCCGCCCGGCAGGCGGCAGCCGACGCCGACGACGGCGATCGGTTCGGTCAGCGCCCGCTCCGCCTTGGCCGCGGCCTCCCGGGCGGCGCGCACCTCCAGCAGCGCCCGCCGTAGCGTCGCCTCACGATCAGTGCTTGTCATCGATCCTCCCGGTATCGAGTTCCTGGTCGAGCAGTTCGAGCAGCTCCGCCTCGCTCAGATCGAGCAGGTCGTCCGCCGCGTTCTCGGACGGCGCTGCGCCGCCCGGGGTTTCGGGGTCGGCGAGCTCGACCAAGGTGAGCAGGTAGGTGGTGAGGTCGGCGATGGTGGGGTGTTCGAACACGGTGGTGACCGGGATCGGGCGGCCGATGAGCCGCTCGACGCGGGTCTTGAGTTCGACGCTGGTGATCGAGTCCATCCCCGATTCGAAGAAGCCCTGCCGTGGGTCGAGCCGGGTGCGCTCCGAGCGGCCCAGCACGGTCGCGACCTCCCGTTGCAGGGCGTCCTCGAGGGCGCGTCGCCGCGCGGCGGGCGCGAAGGTGCCCAGCCGCGTGACGAATTCGCGGGCGGCCTCGTTCCCGTCGGTCCCGCCGCCGGACCCGGCCATGTCGGCCAGCAGGGGCCGCTGCCGTTTGGCCTGCATCACCGGCAGGAACCTCGACCAGTCCACCGGAGCGGCCACGGTCTGCGGGGCCGCGCCGCCGACGAGGGTGTCGAGCACCGCGAGCGCGGTGTCCGGCGCGAGTTCGCTCATGCCCATGGCCGCGAAGTACTCGCCGTGTCCGGCGGCCATGGCGCTGTCGCGCCACCAGCCCCAGTCGATCGCGGTCGCGGTGCGCCCGCGGGCGCGCCGGTCCCAGGCGAGCATGTCGAGGAAGTGGTTCGCCGCGCAGTAGTGCCCGGCCAGCGCCGAACCCCATACCGCGGCCGCGGAGGAGAACAGGACGAAGAAGTCCGTATCCGCGAGCGCGGCAAGTGAATCCAGGACCAGCGCACCTTGGACCTTGGCGCGCAGCACCGCGTCGAACTGATCCATCCCCATCGAGGCGATCGGGGCGGCGTCCAGCGCGCCCGCAGCGTGCACGACGCCGCGTACCGGCGGCCAGTCGGTGTCGCCGTCGAACACCTCGGCCATGCGCCGGGGATCGGCGACATCGGCGGCCGGGGTGTGCACCCGCACGCCGCGTTCCCGCAGCGCCGCGAGCGCGTCCCGGACCTCGGCGGGATGGTCGGCGGGGTCGCGGCGGCCGAGCAGGACCAGATGCCGTGCGCCGCGCCGGACCAACCAGTCCGCGATCCGCAGTCCGAGCGAGCCGAGGCCGCCGGTCACCAGATACGCGGCGTCCGAATCCAATTCGGGCGGCGGTGTGGCCGTGGTCGTGGCGCGACGCAGGCGGGGCACCAGCCGCCGGTCGCCGCGGAAGGCGACCTGATCCTCCACGGTGTCGCCGGTGATCTGCGCGAGGACGGCGAGGGCGTCGCCGTCCGGGTCGGCGCTGGCGGGGTCGAGGTCGATCGCCGCGCCCCACAGCGCGGGATGTTCGAGCCCGATGGTGCGGGCCAGACCCCAGAGCGGGGCGTGCTCGACCGTGAGGGGGTGGTCGGCGGCGGGCACCGCGCCGCGGGTGACGACGAAGACCCGGCCCGTCCGTCCGCCCGCGAGCCACGCCTGGACGGTGCCGAGCACCGCGCTCGTGGCGCGGTGGATCTCGGCGGAGACCGCCTCCGGGGCGCGGCCGGTTCCCGGACTGGGGAGAACGATCGCACCGGCGAATTCGCCTGCGGGCACCTCGGTTCCGGGAGTGATCGTCTCGGCCGTCGCGCCCGCGACCGTCAATTCGCGGGCCAGCCGTCCGGCGAGCTCCCCGCCGTCGGCGACGAGCAGCCACCGGCTGCCGGGCGGCACCGCGGCGGTCACGGATTCGGTTGCGCGCCAGTCGATGTCGTAGAGATCGCAGTCCACGGCGGTGGCGCTCGCGGTGATGGTCGGCAGCCAGTGCCGCTGCCGGTGCCAGCGGTAGGCGGGCAGGTCGAGGCGGCGGTAGCCGCCCGCCGGGTACAGGGCCTCGAGCGCGACGGGATGGCCGTGTTCGAGCAACCGGCCCGCCGCGTCGAGCGTACTGCGGCGAACGGCGTTGTCCCGCACCATGGTCGGCACGTAGGTGAGATCCGGTGTCTGCCGCACCGCGCCCGCGAGGGTGCGATCCGGGCCGATCTCGAGCACGTCCCGCACCCCCTCGTCCACGGCCGCGGCGAGCGCTGCCGCGAACAGCACCGGCCGGGTGACCGCGGCCGCCCAGTACGCCGGATCGGTCAGCTCCTGTTCGGCGCGGCGGCCGAGCGAGGTGGAGTAGAACCGGATCGCCGGGGCGCGCAACGGCACCTCGGCGATCAGCTCCGGCAGGGCGTTCGCCGCCGCCGCCATCTGCGGGCTGTGGAAGGCGTAGTCGGACTGGATGGTTCGGGTCGGGGCGCCGTGCGCGGCGGCGCGGCGGGCGATCTCGTCGACGGCCTCGACCGGACCGGCGAGCACCGTCGCGGCGGGTCCGTTGACGGCCGCGACGCACACCTCGTCGCCGTCGAGCAGTTCCCGCACCCGCGCGACGGGCAGGCCGATCGCGACCATGGCCCCGCGGCCCCGGGTGTCGGCCATCGCCGCGCCGCGCGCGACGGCCAGCCGCAGCGCCGCCTCCCGGGTCAGGGCCCCGGCGGCGTATCCGGCGGCGATCTCGCCGACGCTGTGGCCGACGACCGCGCCGGGCCGGATGCCCCAGCGCGCCCACAGATCGGTCAGCGCGATCTGCACCGCGCAGATCGCGGCCTGCGCGTAGCGGGTGTCGTCGAGCCGGGACTGTCCCTCGGGTCTGCCGAATTCCGCCAGCAGCGACCAGTTTCCGGCGCGGCGGACGATCGCGTCGCAGTCCTCGAGGGTCGCGCGCAGCAGCGGTTCGGCCAGCACCCGCGCGCCCAGGCCGGGCCATTGGCCGCCCTGCCCGGAGTAGACGAACACCAGCCCGGTGCGGGAGCGGGCCGTGGCCCGGACCGTTTCCGCGCCGGAGACGCCGCCCAGTGCGGTGCGCAGCGCGGCGAGGGAGTCGGCCACCACCGCCGCCCGGTAGGGGTCGATCGTGCGGTGCCGGGCCAGGGTGGCGGCGACATCGCGGACGGCGAGTTCGTCGCCGAGCCGGTCGGCGAGCGCGATCGCGTTGTCGCGCAACGATTCCGGGGTCGCGGCGCTGACCACGACCAGTTCCGGATCGCCGGTCGCCGCCGCGGGCTCCGCGACTGTCGGCGCGGGCGCCTCCTGGAGAATGACGTGGGCGTTGGTGCCGCTGAAGCCGAACGAACTCACGCCCCCGATACGGCCGTCGGCGTGTTCGGGCCACGGCACTGGTTCGGTCGGGATGACCACCGGCGTCGCACCCCACGGCACGGCCGGATTCGGGTCACGATAGTGCAGATGCGGCGGAATTCGCTTGTGCCACAACGACAGCGCAAGTTTGATCAGCCCGCACACCCCGGCCGCCGCCTCCAGATGACCGACATTCGTCTTGGCCGATCCGACGACGAGCGGCGGCGCCGCGTCCGGATCGGGCCGCAGGGCCGCGGTCATGGCCGCCAGTTCGATCGGGTCGCCGAGCGGGGTGCCCGTCCCGTGCGCCTCCACGTAGCCGACCGACTGCGGGGTCACGCCCGCGGCCCGCACCGCGCCGGAGATGACCTCGGCCTGGGCGGTGCCGCTGGGCACGGTCAGCCCGGCGCTGCGGCCGTCCTGGTTGACCTCGCTGCCCCGCACCAGCGCCCAGATCCGGTCGCCGTCGCGGCGGGCGTCGGAGAGTCGTTTGAGGATCAGCACACCGCACCCCTCGCCGCGCCCGTAGCCGTCGGCGGTGGCGTCGAAGGTCTTGCAGCGGCCGTCGGCGGCCAGCGCGCCCATACTCGACAGGCTCGACGTCGTCGCGGGCGACAGGATGAGGTTCACGCCGCCGACCACCGCGATATCCGCCCGGCCCGTGCGCAGATCGGTCACGGCGTGATCGGTCGCCACCAGCGACGACGAGCACGCGGTGTCGATCGCCATGCTCGGCCCGCGCAACCCCAGCAGATACGACACCCGCCCGGCGGCGACGCTGAAGGTGTTGCCGGTGGCGAAATACGGGTCGACCGTGCTGCGTTCGGCCGCGAGCAGTTGCAGATAGTCGGTGGTGTTCATGCCCACGTACACCGAACCGGCCGCGCCCCGCAACCGGTCGCGGGCGATGCCGGCGTCGTCGAGCGCCTCCCACACCACCTCGAGCAGCAGCCGCTGTTGCGGGTCCATGCCGCGCGCCTCGCGCGGGGAGATGCCGAACGCCTCGGCGTCGAAGTCGGCCACCGGCACATCGAGGAAGCCCGCGCGGAATTCGGGGCCGTCGGTGCGCAGCCAGGGCCGGTCCGCCGGAACCGGTCCGGTGCCGTCGCGTCCGGAGATCAACAGATCCCAATAGCCATCGAGATCGTCGGCGCCGCCCGGGAAGCGACAGGCCATGCCGACGATGGCGATCGGTTCGGCGCTCGGCGTCGCCCGCCGCCGCGCCGGGGCGGTCGCGGCGGCCTGGCTGCTCAGGTAGGCGGCCAGCCGGGCGATCGTCGGATGTTCGAACACGACCGTCGGCGGCAGCGGCACCGTATGGGTCGCGCGCAGGGTGGTGAGCAGTTCCACGGCCATGGCGGAGGTGAGGCCCACGTCGAACAAGCCCGCGTCGGGATCGACGCGCTCGCCCGCGGGCAGTCCGAGCAGCCGCGCCAATTCCGTTTGCAGCCGGTCGATCTCCGCGTCCACCGTGTAGGCGACCTCGCCGCCCGGTTCCGGGGTCGCGGCCTCGGCGTGGATCGGATGCTCGTCCGTGATCCAGTACGGGACGCGCTGGAACGGGTAGGTGGGCAGCTCCGGTATCCGGTCGGGCACGAATTGGGTTGCCGCCCAATCGATCCGGCTGCCGTCGGCCCACACCCGGGCCAGCGATTCGAGCAGCCGCCGGTGCGGGTCGGCGGTTCCGGCCGAGGGCACGCACAGCGGTTCGCGCGCGTCGGGATGGGTGGCGAGCAGGGACAGCAGCCCGCCCGGCCCGAGTTCGACGACGGTGTCGGCGCGGCGCGCGTGCACGGTCGCCACGGCCGCGTCGAAGCGGACCGGCTGGCGGGTGTGGGTGAGCCAGTACTCCACCTCGGTGGGTTCGCCGGTCACCACCTCGCCGGTGGTGTCGGAGACGAAATCGATTGTCGGCTGGCACAATTCGATGTTCTCGAACGCGGCCCGCAACATCGGCAGCGCGGGTTCGACGGCCCGGGAGTGGAAGGCCCGGCCCACCGGCAGCCGTCGTGCCTTGATCCCGCGCTCCCCGGCGGCGGCGACCACCGCGTCCACCGCATCACCCGGGCCCGCGACCACGATCTCCGTCGCGGCGTTGACCACCGCCACGGTCACCGCGTCCGACGGCGCGAGTTCGGCCAACTCCGCTGGCGCGCAACCGATCGCGGCCATGGCGTCACCGTCGGCGAGCGCGCCCATCGCCGTCCCCCGCGCCGCGATCAGCGCGGCCCCGTCGGCGATCGAGAACACCCCGGCCAGCGCCGCCGCCGCGTACGCGCCGACGCTGTGCCCGGTCACCACGTCCGGCTCCACCCCGACCGATCGCCACCACTGCCCCAGCGCCACCGCCATCGCGTACAGGGCGGGCTGCGCCACCTCGGTCCGCGACAAGGCCGCCTCGACCTCGTCGCCGGTCCGCACCAGCACCGACAACGGCAGTTCCGCCACCGACCCGAGGGAGTCCAGCACCTCGGTCACCACCGGAACCACACCGTAGATCCCCGCCAGGGCCCCCGCGATCCGCGTCCCGTGCCCCGGCGCCACGAACGCCACCCGGGGCGCCCCACCGCGCCGTCGACGGCCTCGAATCCCGTTGCCGGAGGCGGTATCCCGCAGTCCGTCCAGCAGTTCTCGCCGCGACCCGGCGATCACCGCCGCCCGCACGGGAAGGTCGGCCCGCCGCGTATTCGCCGCCCAGGCGACCTGCGCCGGGGACAGGGTCGGCTCCCCCGCCACCAGCTCCGCCAGCCGCTCGGCCGTCGCGGCCAACGCGCCCGGATCGGCCCCGGCCAGCTTCACCACCACCGGCACCTCGGCCTTCGGCACCGACCGTTGCTGCGGCGCAACAACTTCCACGGTCTCGGGGGTGGCGAGGACGACATGGGCGTTGGTGCCGCCGAAGCCGAACGACGAGACCCCCGCGACGCGTTCGGGCTCGGCCCACGGCGTGACCCTGCGGGGCACCTCGATACCCAACCGGTCCCAGTCGACGTGCGGCGTGGGCTCGCGCAGATTGAGATGCGGCGGAATGACTCCCCGTGACACGGCGAGGGCGGCCTTGATGAACCCGGCGATGCCCGCCGCGGCCTCGAGGTGGCCGATATTGGTCTTCACCGAGCCCACGCGCAGCGGGTTCTCGTCGCGTCCGGAGCCCAATACCGCCGCGAGCGCGCGCAATTCGATCGGATCGCCGAGGGGCGTCCCGGTGCCGTGGGCCTCGACATAACCGACCCGCTCGGGCTCGAGTCCGGCGGCGGCGAGGGCGCGCTGCACGACGGCCTGCTGGGCGACCATGCTCGGCGCGGTCAGACCCGAACTGCGGCCGTCCTGATTGACCGCCGAACCGCGCACCACGCACAGCACGCGGTCCCCGTTCGCGATCGCGTCGGACAGGCGGCGCAGCACCACGAAACCGCAGCCCTCGCCCCGCACATAGCCGTCGGCGGCGGCGTCGAAGGTGCGGCACCCGCCGCTCGGGGAGAGCATCCGGCCCTTCGACAACGCCATCGTCACCTCCGGCGACAACATGACGTTCACCCCGCCCGCCAACGCCAGCTCGCATTCGCCGCCGCGCAGGCTCTGCGCCGCGAGATGCACCGCCACCAGCGACGACGAGCACGCGGTGTCGACCACGAGACTCGGCCCGGCCAGACCGAGCGCGTACGACAGCCGATTCGCGCCGAAGTTCCCGGCATTGCCGGTCGCCACATAGGCGTCGATCGCGTCGATCCCCCGCGCCCGCGCGGCCACCCGCTCGTAGTCCCCGCCGGACATGCCGACGAAAACCCCTGTGCCGGAACCGCGCAGCGCGTCCGGCGCGATCCCCGCGTGTTCCAGCGCCTGCCACGCCGTCTCCAGCACCAGCCGCTGTTGCGGATCCATACTCGCCGCCTCGCGCGCCGAGATCCCGAACAGTCCGGCGTCGAACCCGCGCACATCGGACAGGAATCCGCCGTGCCGCGAATACGTCCGCCCCGGCGCGTCGGGATCGGCGTCGTAGAACTCCGCCACGTCCCAGCGGTCGCCCGGCACCTCGCCCACCCCGGACCGCCCGGTCACGAGCAGCTCCCAGAACTCCTCGGCCCCCTCCACCCCGCCCGGGAACCGGCATCCCACCCCGACCACCGCGATCGGCTCGTCGGTCGCCGTCCGCGACTCGAAAATCGCTGCGCCGCCGAAGGTTTCACCGGCCAGCTCGGCCAGCGCCGCGGCTGCCTGCACGATGCTCGGATGCTCCCACGCCAGCGTCGGCGGGATGTCGATGCCCAATTCCTCGGACAGATCGGCCGCGATCCGCACCGCCTGGATCGACCCCAGCCCATAGGTCGCGAACTGCTCCCGCACATCGATCTCCTCGGCCGCCAGCCCGGAGTGCCGTGCGATGGCCGCCACCATGAACGCCTCGATCTCGCGCCGCCCGCGCCGGGGCCGGGGCTCCTCGCTCACGGCGGCATCGGGAACAGCGGAGGTCGCGGGCGGCTCCGAAGCGGTGATCACGCCGCCGAACTCGCCGTCCAGATACTGCCGACGGCATTGCGCCCGTTGCAGTTTGCCACTGGAGGTCACCGGGATCGCGCGGGCGGGCACCAGCAGGATGTCGTAGGCGGCGAGCTGGAAGTGCTCGGAGACCGCGCGGCGCACGGCGGCGACCAGTTCGGCGTCGGTGAACTCGCGGCGCGCCCGGCGCGGCTTCTGCTGCACCACCACGAGCCGGTCCTCGCCGCCGACCTCGATCGCGAAGGCGACGCAGCGCGTTCCGGCCAGACCCGGATGACTGCCGACCGATACCGCCTCCACGTCCTGGGGATACACATTGCGGCCGCGGAAGTTCATCGCCTCCTTGGTGCGCCCGACGATGAACAGCTGACCGTCCACCAGACAGCCCAGATCGCCCGGGTCGAGATACGGACCGTCCCCGGTGTCGGTGTACCGCCGGAAGGTGTCCTCGGTCGCGGTCTCGTTCTCGAAATACCCTGCGGCGACGCTGATTCCGCGAATCCACACCGCGCCGACCCGCCCCTCGGGCAGCACCGTCCGCGTGGCGGGATCGACGATGGCGACCTCGGTCTCGGCGGCGACGCGCCCGGACCCGACCAGCCGGGCGACCCGCTTCGTCCCGTCGTCGGCCGCCGTCACCCGGCCCTGTTCGAGCTCGTCCGCCGAGGCCGTCACCACCGCCGGATCCCCGGCCGGGCGACCGCCCGAGACCAGCAGCGTCGCCTCGGCCAGCCCGTAGCAGGGATAGAACGCCGACCGGCGAAATCCGCAGGGCGCGAACGTTTCCGCGAACGCGTCGAGCACCTCGGCCCGCACCGGCTCCGACCCGTTGAGCGCGCTCTCCCAGCGCGACAGGTCCAGCGTCGCCAGCCGCTCCGGATCCGCGTGATCCACACACAGCTGATAGGCGAAGTTCGGTCCCGCGCTGCTGGTGGCGCCCTCGTGCGCCATGACCTCGAGCCAGTACAGCGGATCGCGGACGAAGGTCATGGGCGAGATCACCACGACCGGGAAACCGCTGTAGATCGGCGAGACCAGCCCGCCCAGCAGGCCCATGTCGTGATAGGGCGGCAGCCAGCCCGCGCCGATGGAGTCGGGGGTGATGCCGAAGGCGTCCTCGGCGATGCGCGCGTTGTTCAGCAGATTCGCGTGACTGACGACGACGCCCTTGGGCGCGGACGTCGAGCCGGAGGTGTACTGGAGCAGCGCGGTGGTGTCCGGCTCGATGTCCGGCGGCTCCCACTCGTGCGCGGGCGCGGTGAAGTTCCCGCGCCCGGCCTCGATCCAGGTGGCCGCCGCCAGGGTGGGGATCTCGCTGCCGCGAATGGTCGAAAGGCCCAGGCGGTCAGCGCCTTCCGCCGTCAGCACCGCCCCGGCGCGCGCCGAGCGCGCGATGGTCTCCACCCGCGACAGATGCCGATTCGAGGCCGGCGGATACGCGGGCACGGGGACGAGCCCGGCGTACAGGCACCCGTAGAAGTGCATGATGTACTCCACCCCGGGCGGGCACAGCAGCAGAATCCGTTGTCCCGGTTCGCAATACGAGCGCAACCGCACCGCCACCGACCGCGCGACCGCGTCCAGCTCACGGTAGGTGAAATCCTCCCGCTCGAACCGATTCGCGGCGGTGGGCCGCACGAACCGCATGGCCAGCCGGTCGGGCGTCGACGCGCCGCGCCGCCGAATGGCGTCCACCAGAGTTTCGAAGTTCACGGCACGCTCGGCCACAAGCTTCCCCCTTTTCGACAGAACGACAACACTGTCGGGACATGCGACGACAATCAACTCCAGCGGTGAGCGTCGCGCCGAAATTCATCCCCCGCGAATATCCGAAACAATCGCGAGGACGACGAATTCGAGAATTGGTCGGGGTTACCTGTTCCCCCGGATATCTGATGATCAACTTCGACCCGGACGAGTCTACGACACGGTTCGCGGGATTGCACAACGCCCGTTCTGGGTAACAGGTGTGTATCCACGGTTACCGGCAATCGCCCGGCCACCGCCGAACACGGGGTCAAAACGTCCGCCCGTTGGCGATACAGCGATAAGTCAACTTTCCAGCTAATCAGACAACCGACCAGTTGGGCGATATCGCCGCAGCTCCCCGGCGAGCTGCCGAATCGAACTATTCAGAACCGGAGCGAAAGCCGGGAACCGCAACTGGGGATCCCCATTCCCCATACGGAACGGTTTGTTTGCGACGCAATAGCTTATGGCAAGACCTTGCCATACCGTCGTGACGACAAGGTTTCCCGCTCGTTGTGAGAATTCCCAGCTCGCCCTTTACGGTGTAGGGACCGAATTGCCCGAGTATTACGAGCGCCCGCGCGTCAACCCCTATCTCGGCGGTCCGTCTCACTCCGCGCGCAGGCCGCGCATCAATAGATCGGCCATTCGCTGGGCCTGCTCGCGTTGCTCGGGTTCGCGGCACACCAGGAATATTCCGAGCAGCGCGACCACCACATCCTCGGCGAGCACGTCGTCGCGCAGCGTGCCCGCGGCGACCCCGGCCTCGAGGATGGCGCCGACCGCGCCGGACAGCTCCGCTCGCGCCGCGGTGGCGGTGACCGCGCCGGAGGCGATCATGGCCCGCAGGGTCTCGGCCATCTCGTGCTTGATGGCGATGTAGTCGCCGAAGCGATCCATCCACCGGCGCAACGCGATCTCGGGCGGATGGTCGGCGAGCAATTCGATCGCCTTGTCGCACAGGCGAGTTCGCTCGTCCCGGTAGACGGCCTCGACGAGCGCCTCCCGCGTGGGGAAGTGCCGGTAGAGCGTGCCGATGCCCACGCCCGCCGCGCGCGCGATCGCCTCCAGGGTCACGTTCTCCCCCGAGCCGCCGAATTCCGCGCGGGCGGCGTCGAGCAGTCGGCGGCGGTTGCGCTGCGCGTCGGCGCGGCCGGATGTGGCAGCCACTAGCGGAGGCTCCTCCGTTTCTGTTAGCGTGGGCAATGCGGAGGCTCCTCCGCATCACGGGATCGACTCGACTATGCCACGGGAGTACGACCATGACCAGCATCGAGCACGCCGCCCCGGGCGGCACCGCCACCCTGGGCGACCGCCGGGTGGCCCGAATCGGTTACGGCGCCATGCAATTGGAGGGTCGCGCCGGGTCCGATCGGGACGCGGCCATCGCCCTGCTGCGCACCGCGGTCCGGCACGGCGTCGATCACATCGATACCGCCCACTTCTATCCCGGCTGCAACGAGCTGATCCGGGACGCGCTGCGGCCGTCCTATGCCGAACTCACCCTGGTCACCAAGGTCGGCGCCGACCGCACGGCCGCGGGCCTGGTCGCCCGGCAGCGACCCGAGCAACTGCGCGCGAGCGTCGAGGAGAATCTGGCGACGCTGGGCGCCGAGCGGATCGACGTGGTCAACCTGCGCCGCGCCGACGCGCCCCCGGGCATCGTCGCCACCGGCGATCAGGTCGTCGATCTCGACGATCAACTCGCCGAACTGCTCGCCCTGCGCGACGCGGGCAAGATCGGCGGCATCGGCCTCAGCGCCGTCGACGCCGGACAACTGCGCCGCGCCCTGCCCGCCGGTATCGCCTGCGTGCAGAACATCCACAATGTCGTCGACCGCTCCACCGAACCGGTCCTCGACCTGTGCCGCGCCCACGACATCGCCTGGGTCCCCTTCTGCCCCCTCGGCTCCGCCTTCCCCACCTTCCCCAAGCCGACCGAACACCCCACCGTCGTCGACCTCGCCACCCGCCTCACCATCACCCCCGCCCAACTGGCCCTCGCCTGGGAGTTGGCCCACTACGACCACACCCTCCTCATCCCCGGCACCCGCAACCCCACCCACCTGACCGAGAACCTCGCGGCCGGATCGATCCACCTGGACCCGTCCACCTTGGCCACCCTCGACGGCATCGCCGGGAACTGACGCCCCACAACCCCTTTGCTTCGCGACTCCCCGGCCCCCTCTGCCTCATAAGGACTGACGCACCTCGCGACCCACCTTTCCGCCAGGGACCGACGCACCCTCGCGACCCAAACCCTCTTTCCCCGCCGAGGACCGACGCACCCTCAGCACCCTTGCCCCCGCGAAGGATTGCGGCCCCGGCGTGGCTCACGGCACCCGCACGCTGCTCGAAGTGCCGAGGGGCCGTTGCGGTTCGGCGCGTGCGCCAGCACACTGACTTGTGTTCCGTTGGCGACGAAAAGAATACGGGGTGGCCGGGATGCGGGGATGGACGAGTGGGCGGGCGGCGTTGGCGGCGGCCGCGGCGGGAGTCGCGGTGGCGGGGCTGACGGCGGCGGTGGCGCAGGGGCACCCGGGCGGGCCGGGCTATTCCTATTCGGCGTTCCAGACGCCGTCGGGGAACGTGGCCTGCATGATCGATGACGACGGCGCCGGAGTCCGGTGCGACGTACTGGATTACACCTTCACCCCGCCGCCGCGCCCGGCGGGCGGCTGCGGCCCGAGCGGATACGGGCACGCCGTCGCGATGTCGGTCACCGTCGCACCGCGATTCGTCTGCGCGGGCGACACGGTGGCCGCGCCGGACCTGCCCGTGCTCGAGTACGGGGACACCACGGGATTCGGCCGGGTCGAGTGCTACTCGACCACCGACTATCTGTACTGCGACGTCGACGGCGGCGCCCACTCCTTCCAACTCGCCCGCGACTTCTACCGCCTGGACTGACGCGGGAGCAGAGCCGACCGCCGCGGCCGACCGCGCCTCGGCGGTGGTCGGCGCGCGCGGACACACCGATCGGTCGATAGGGGTTTCCGGCGATTCTGCCCGAACCGGGCGCGCGAATTCCATTTGTACCGTACTGTTTTTTACGGACGCAGCACAGGGTGACGACGACGCCGACCACACGCACCCATTCGACGAACCCTGAGCACCGCACCCGTTCCACCGCGTCGCCGCCCGACCCCTCGTGATCGTCGGAGCGTCCCCTCCTACCCGCACTGGCACCGCAAATCCGTTCCGCGCCAGTGGCTTTCGCATGCCCGCAGCACTCATGATCACGAAAGTGGTTCTTGCACTTGAGATTTCAATTTCCGTCGGTAGAATAGTTCGAGCGCCACGCCGCAAAAAGCTGTTCGCAATAGGGCGAGTTCCGGATCGAGCCCATCGTCGTGCGCGATTCGGAGGCGGCCCGCGGGCCGCGGTCAGCGCATCCCTTTCATCAGCATTTCCAGGGAGATTGCCATGGGAAACGATCCACACGTGTTGGTAGTAGGCGGAGGCCCGGCCGGTTCCACCACCGCAGCCCTGCTCGCTCGGGCCGGGATCAGGGTGACCCTCCTGGAGCGGGACAAGTTCCCCCGCTACCACATCGGCGAATCACTGCTGGCCTCGTGCCTGTCGACGCTGCGCATCTCCGGCGCCTACGACAAGGTCGCCGCGCACGGCTTCCAGATCAAACGCGGCGGATACTTCCAGTGGCAGAACGACATCTGGCGGCTGAAATGGGATGAGCTCGTCGACGCCGAGGCCTGGTCGTGGCAGGTCGACCGCGCCGAATTCGACGATCTGCTGCTGCGCAACGCCAGCGACCAGGGCGTCGAGGTCATCGAACAGGCCACGGTCCGCAACGTGCTGTTCGACGCGAACGAGCGCCCCACCGCCGTGGAGTGGACGCTGCTCGGCGACGACGAGGTCCGCACCACCGAATTCGACTTCCTGGTCGACGCGTCCGGCCGCGCGGGCCTGCTGTCCCGGCAGCACTTCAACATGCGCAAACCGCATCCGGCCTTCCGCAATCTCGCGGTCTGGTCGTATTGGACCGGCGCGCATCTGCATCCGGAGAGCCCCGAGGGCGCGATCAACGTCGTGTCCACCGACGAGGGCGGCTGGTTCTGGCACATCCCGCTGGCGGGTGGCCGCTTCAGCGTGGGCTATGTGGTCTCGGCCAAGCTGGCGAGCGACCGGCGGCGCGAACTGGGCTCGATCGAGGAGTTCTACGCCGACATCATCCGCCGCACCCCCAAGATGAACACCATGCTCGAGGGCGCCGAACAGGTCGCCGGCGTGCAGGCCGAACAGGACTATTCCTATGTCGCCGACCGGTTCTGGGGTCCGGGCTACGCCATCGTCGGCGATTCGGCCTGCTTCCTGGACCCGCTGCTGTCCACCGGCGTGCACCTGGCCACCTACGGCGGCATGGTCGCGGCGGCGGCCATCGCCACCGCCTTGCGCGGTGAGATGAGCGAGGCCGAGGCGCTGGGCTTCTTCGACTACACCTACCGGCGCGCGTATTCGCGCTTCCTGGTGCTGGTTTCGCGCATGTACGAGCAGTACATCGGCTCCGACGAGTACTTCAAGCACGCCAGCAACCTCACCGAGGAGCACGAGGGCGACACCCCGGAGGAGTCGTTCACCCGCATCATGGCCGGGCTGACCGACGTCGACGAATCCTCCGGCGAGCAGCGGCGGACCAATACCGCCACCATCGTCGCCGAGGTCGAGCACGCCGAGGACGAGGGCGTCAACATCAAGTACATGGGCAAGCTGGACATGTCCCCGGTGTGGAACATCTGGCGCGACCCGCTGGGCGCGGACACCGAGATGGGCGAGGTGCGCATCACCACCGAACCGGTCCTCAGTCTCACCCGCCGCCCCCGCACCGAGGCCGAAATGGCCGCCGTCGCACGGCCTTTCCTGCCGCCGAAGAAGGGCGACACCGTACCCCACTGACGGGCAGGACACGGTCGTGACAACGATGCGATCCGACTCCGAGCCGTCGCGCGGCCGCGCCGCCGGCGGCTCGGGGGGCGGGACCCTCAAGGACGAGATCGCCCGCTTCGGTCATGCGATGACTCGAATGCTGTTGGCGGGCGACGGTTTCACCATGCCGGTGCTGGAGGCGATCCTCGGCACCGAACTGCGCGTGCGGGTGCTGCGGCAGGACGACCTGGCGCTGGACCGGTTGCCCCACGGGGTGCGCGAGGTGTTGCGGCCCGCCGGGGCCGATCGCGTCGTCCTGCGCCGATCGTGCCTGGTGGACGCGGAACTGGTGACGGTGTCGGTCAATCACGTCGTCACCGTCGCCGGTCCGGCGACCACCTACGGGGTCGACGACGTGCGCACCCCGATCGGCTACAGCCTGATCTCGCGCGGGGTGTCGCAGCGGCGGCGGATCGTGCGGGCCGGGCTGGGCCGCTGGCTGGACGGGCGCGCCTGCGCGACCAAGGCGTATGTGATCCTGCTCGACGACCGGCCGCTGTGCTACATCCGCGAATCCTTCAATCCCGATATCGTCCCCGCCGAACACGCGAGCCCCGCGGCCATCGAATCGGAGTGGGACGACGAACCCGACGGCCCGGCCCCCGGGCCGACGGATCTGGCCTCGGCGGTACCCCCCGCCGTCGAATCCGGCGGCGGCGCAACCGGTTCCGCCGATCGGCTGCGGGACCTGCCGCCGCTGGTCCACCCCGACGAGAGCGCGGCCCTGATCACCGAACTCGCCCGCGCCGGGCGCGGCGAGGCGTTCGTACTGCATCTGGTCGACCGCGGCGAGCCCACCGCGCCCTTCCACACCCGTCGCGCGCTGGCGCACGCCGTCACCGCGGTCCTCGCCCACGGCCTGGGCGCCGATATCGTCACCGTCGCCCACCCGACCGGCCCGGTGCGGCCGAACGCGTTGGAGGACAGCTACTTCCACGCCGCCGCCACCCTCAACTACTGGCGCGGCAGCCCGCCGCCCACCGCGCGCATCGCGGACCTGTTGCGCCGCACCGCCGATCGCCGCGCCGACCCCCTTTCGCGCACCCTGCTCCGCGACGTGGCCGGGCTCCTGCCGCTCGCCACCACCGCACCGCACGACGCGCGCGAATTGTTCAGCGCCACACCCCCTCTGCACATCGGCCACGACGCCGCCCACCTCCCCTACGAGGCCGCCCTCACCCGCCGCGGCCCCGACCGCAACTGGTGGAACTGCGCCACCGCCCTGCTCTGGCTGGGCCCGCACGCCCACACCCCCGCCCACCTCGAATACGCCGCTCGCACAACCAATCCCATCGCGATATCCCTCTCCCCCACCACCACCCCCGCCGAGATCACCCACCTCTGCCGGACCCTCAACCCCCACCACCGCCCCGGCCGCCTCCTCCTCATAGCCCACCCCACCCCGACCCAAACCCCCGACCACCTCACCCCCCTCCTCACCGCCCCCACCCCCACCCCCGTCACCTGGCTCTACGCCCCCGGCCCCACCCCCACCACCTCCCTCCCCACCTTCCTCGAAGCCTGCCGCACCACCGCCACCCCCTTCGGCGGCCTCCACCTCGAATCCCCACCCCCCACCCAAGCCCTCCACACCGCCCTCACCACAGCCACCACCCTCCGCCCCCACTGACCCCAGGCACACGAACCCAGCCGCACCCTTTATTCGAATCCGCACCCCTTACAGGGCTATACAAGGGGTGCGGATCCGAATAAGGGGTGCGGCTGGGTTCGTGGACCTGGGGTCAGGTGAACAGGTGTTGGCCCCAGAACTCGTCGGGGGCGGGGCCCGGGGGGCAGGCGAAGAGGGCCGAGCCGGTGTGGGTGATGTACTCCATCATGGCGTCCTTGGCGGCGAGGGCGCGTTGCATGGGAACGAACTGGTTGTGGGGGTTGCGGCAGTAGGCGATGAAGAACAGGCCCGCGTCGAGGTGGCCGAAACCGTCGGAGCCGTCGGTGAAGTTGTAGCCGCGGCGGAGCAGTTGGACACCGCCCAGGTTGTCGGGGTGGGCGAGGCGGACATGGGCCGTCGCCGGGATGACGGGGGTGTAGCCGGAGGTGATGCGGAAGTCGGGGGCGTCGAATTCGCTGTTCTGGCCCAGCGGTTCGCCCTCGTGCTTGCCGCGGCCGATGACCGCCTCCTGCTCCGACAGCGACGCGCGGTCCCACGCCTCGATGTCCATGCGGATGCGCCGGGCCACGAGGTAGCTGCCGCCGGTCATCCACCCCGCCTCGGGGCGGTCGTCGCCCTCGCGCACCCACACCCAGCGGTCGAGCAGTTCGCTCTGATCGGCCTTGAGGTTGTTGGTTCCGTCCTTGAACCCGAACATGTTTCGCGGCGTCGCCTGGCTACGCGTGGTGCTGGAGGTGCGGCCGAAGCCGAGCTGCGACCAGCGCACGCTCACCACGCCAACTCCCAGCCGCGACAGATTGCGGATGGCGTGCACCGCCACCTGCGGATCGTCGGCGCACGCCTGCACGCAGATGTCGCCGTAACTGCGCGACGGCTCGATGGCGTCCTTGGCGAACACCGGCAGATCCGCCAGCGCCGCCGGTTTGCGCGCACCCAGCCCGAATCGGTCGGGCCGGTTCGGATCGTCGGCCGACGGCCCGAACAGCCCCGGCCCGAATCCGATGGTGAGCGTCAGCGACGCGGGCGAAAGTCCCAGCGCCTCACCGGTATCCGCGGGCGGCCGGTGCGCGCCGTGGTTGTAGGCGCCGCCGTCGACCGCCTCCTCACCGCGCGTCATCCGCTCGGCCGCGACGGTCCAGCGCCGCAGCATATCGATGAGCTCGTCCCGCGACCGCGTCAACACGTCGAACGCCGCGAAATGCAGTCGGTCCTGCGCCGCGGTCGTGATGCCCGCCTGATGCGGCCCGCGGAACGGGACGATCCGGTCGCCGCTCGGCGGATCGGTGTCCATCGCGAAGACTCCGGCGCCCGCCGCGGCCCCCGCGGCCGCGCCGACGGCGACACTGGCTCCGGTCGCGCCGAGCAGTGCCCGGCGGGAGAATCGGCTCGTCTGCTTCATGATCGGCCTTCTCGTCGGCTATTGGCTCAGGATCAGGCCGGGTACCTGACTCAGACTCGCCGAGAGCGCGTCGATCTTGTCCGACAACGCCTTCCGCTGGTCCTCGGTCACGGTCTTGTAGGACATGTACCCGTCGCCGTTGCGGAACTGGTTGATCCCGTCGCGCACCGCCGCGAACTGGGCGGTGAGCTTGTCCATCAGCTTGGAATCCTTGGCCGAGATCATCGGCTGCAATTCCGCGATCAGCGTCTCCGAGCCGTCGATATTGGCGGCGAAGTCCCACAGGTCGGTCCGCGAGTAGCGGTCCTCCTCGCCGCCGACCTTGGTGCGGGCGATCTCGTCGACCAGCGCCTGCGGACCCTTCACGAACGACTGCGTCTCGAACACGAAGTCGGGCTTGTTCACCTCGTCGTTCAGCGCGGACACATTGGTGAGCAACGCGTCGGCCTCGGCGTCGATGGCCGGTTTGGTGTCGGCCTTCTTGGCGTTGTCGACGTCGGCCTGGGTGATGGCGTCGCCCTTCTCGCCGACCTCGCTCTGCTGCGGCGGCCACAGGAACCGTTCGATGCGGTGGAAGCCGGTGAAGGGCTGGGCGCCGTTCTCGGTGTCGTCCCAGCGCATATCGATCTTCGGGTCCAGCTCCGGGAACGACTCGGCCACCGGCTCGATGCGCTCGTAGAAGGTGCGGGTCAGGCCGAACTGCTTGCGCGCGTTGTCCAGATCGCCGGACTTCACCGCGGCGACGAACGTCTTGGTCTGCTCGACCAGGCCGTTGAGCTGGCCGCGCACATAACCCAGGTAGTGCGCTTCGGCCGCCTCGACGTCCGGCGGGGCCTCGGTCTTGACCTTCTTCTCGCCGGTGACGGTCAGTTGCTTGCGAATGCCGTTGCCCACCATGCCCGGCTTGCACGCGGTCTCGTAGGTGCCCGGATCGGTGAACTCCACCGCGAGCTTGCCGGTCACGCCGGGCCCGATGTTCTCGACCTCGCCGAGCACCCGGTTGTTGTTGCCGTAGACGTAGAACTCGGTGACCTTCGAACCCTGGTTGGCCACCACGAAATTCACCGTGCCGGTGCCCGCGGACGCCACGCCCAGTTCGCAGGCGGAGTCGGTGGAGGTCACGGCGACATCGCCCGCGCCCGCCTTGGACTTCTCCGTGCAGCCGGTGGTCGCCAGCAGCGCGGTCACGGCCACCGCGGCCACCGCTGCGATACGTCCCGTCGAATTCACCTGTGTCCCATTCCTTCTGTCTCCGGCCGGTGTCACGCGGCCGACGTTTCCATCTGCCCGGAGGCGCGGGCCGGATCGCCGCCCGCGGGCCGCGTGGGCCGCAGGAACAACGCGAGGACGACGACCAGATACGCGGCCCACGCGATCAGTTGCAGCACGGTCGGGTCCGGGCGGAAGTTGAAGATCCCCGCGAGAACCGTTCCGTACCACGACGATTGATCGAACCGGGCGGAGAAGTCGAAGGCCATCTCGTTCGCGCCGGGCAGCCAGCCGACCAGTTGCAGCGCGCGCACCCCGTAGGCGAGGATCCCGGCGGCGACCAGGATCAGGAACGCCCCGGTGTATTTGAAGAACTTGGCGAAGTCGATCCGGATGGTGCCCGCGTACAGCAGCACCGCCAGCACGGCCGCCACCACGACCCCGCCGATCAGGCCGACCAGCGGCCACGCGCTGCCGGAGGCGTTCTCGGCGTAACCGACCATCAGCAGGGCGGTTTCGACGCCCTCGCGGCCGACCGCGAAGAATCCCAGCACCAGGATGGCGAATCCGCCGCCCTCCAGCGCGCGGGCCATGCCCTGTTTGAGATCGCGGGAGATGTGCGCGGCGGCGCTGCGCATCCACAGCACCATGCCCGTCACCACGACCACCGCGACCAGCGACGCCACCCCGGCGATCGCCTCCGCGGCCAGGCCGTCGACCGTGGATGTGCCGAAGTGGATGGCCGCGAAGATGGCCAGCACCATGACCACGGCGAGGCTCACGCCCGCCCACAGCCACTTCAGCGCGTCGCGCCGGTCCGATTTGACCAGGAACGCGGCCAGGATCATCACCACGATGCCGGTCTCGAGACCCTCACGCACGCCGAGCAACCCGCTCCCGAACAGCTGGGTCGCGACCGACGGCGCCGATGCCAGCGTCTCCATCGGCGGAACCCCCTTGTTTGGTAAGGCTAAGTTCGGTGAGCATAGCATTACCGTCCTCGCGACCGCGGTGACCCCTTCACAGCGAACGTCCAGCTTTCCGCCAGCCTTCGTCCGGGTTGCCGGGTGATGATGAGCGGCATGAACGCCACAGCCCCGGGAGCGCGCGTGCTGGTCGTCGACGACGAGCAGTTGATCCTCAAGCTGCTCGCCACCACCCTGAAGTTCCAGGGCTTCGAGGTGGAGACCGCCGCGACCGGGGCCGAGGGCCTCGACAAGGCCCGCGGGTTCCGTCCCGACGCGCTGATCGTGGACGTGATGATGCCGGGCATGGACGGCTTCGGGCTGTTGCGGCGGCTGCGCGCCGACGGCATCGACACCCCGGTGTTGTTCCTGACCGCCCGCGACGACGTGGAGGACCGGGTGACCGGGCTGACCCTCGGCGCGGACGACTACGTGACCAAACCGTTCGCCCTCGAGGAGGTCGTGGCCCGGGTGCGGGTCATCCTGCGCCGCACCGGGACCGCGGCCGCCGGGGCCCCGCAGCGCCCGACCCGGCTGTCGGTCGGGGACGTCGAACTCGACGACGACAGCCATCAGGTGTTCAAAGCCGGTGTGCCCGTGAGCCTTTCGCCGACGGAGTTCACGCTGCTGCGCTACTTCATGCTCAACGCGGGCCGCGTGCTGAGCAAGGCCAAGATCCTCGATCACGTCTGGCAGTACGACTTCGGCGGCGACGGCGGCGTGGTCGAGTCCTATGTGTCGTATCTGCGCCGCAAGGTCGACACCACCGAACCGAAGATGTTGCACACCCTGCGCGGCGTCGGCTACGTGCTGCGCCCGCCCGAGGGCACCCGCCGGTGACCGTGCGTTCGGCGCTCACCCGGCGGCTCGCGGCGGTCCCGCTGCGCATCGGCCTGGTGGTCGCCATGGTCGCGCTCGCGGCCGCGGTACTGGTGGCGTGCGGGTTTGCGGTCACCTCGGCGTTGAACCGTACCCTGACCGCACGCACGGACGAGCAGCTGTCCGAGGCCGCGCACACCTGGGCCGATCCGCGGCCGATGAAGCAGGTGGCGATGTCCGACGGCCGCCTGGTGTGGGTGCCCACCGACCGGCCCGCTCCCCCGCCGCCGCCGAATTCGCCCGGGGACCAACCGAATCAGTTCTTCGAGCTCCGGCGCGGCCCCGACGGCACCGTCTACGACATGCCGAACTCCCCCGATCCGGCGACGCATCCGGCGACGCCGGACCTGTCGGGGGTGACGCCCGGACATCCGGCCACGGTCGGCTCGACCGGCGGCGGGTCGATCACGTGGCGGGTGCTCACCATCGCCAACGAGAACGGTTCCACCACCATCGGCCTGCCGCTGACCGACAACCAGGCCACGGTCTCGCGGCTGATCATGTTCGAATTGGCCACGGGCACAGTGGCTCTCGCGCTGCTGGGGGTGGGCGGCTACGTCGTGGTGCGACGCAGTCTGCGCCGGTTGCGGCAGGTCGAGGTGACCGCGGCCGCCATCGCCGCGGGCGATCTGAGCCGCCGGGTGCCGGTGCGTCACGTCGACACCGAGGTCGATCACCTCGCGCAGTCGTTGAACGAGATGTTGACCCGCATCCAGCACGGCGTGATCCGGACCGAGGCGTCGGAGGAGGCGGCCCGGCGCTCGGAGGCGCGGATGCGGCAGTTCATCGCCGACGCCAGCCACGAGCTGCGCACCCCGCTCACGACGATCCGCGGCTTCGCCGAACTGTGCCGCCACAACGCCGACCCGCAGACGGAGGAACTGCTGGCGCTGATCGAGTCCGAGGCCCAGCGGATGGGGTTGCTGGTCGAGGACCTGCTGCTGCTCGCCCGCCTCGACGCGCAACGTCCCCTCGAACGCGAACCGGTCGATCTTCTCGCCCTCACCGGTGAGGCCGTGCACGCCGCGCAGGCCCGCGCGGCCCGCGAGGCGGGTCCGCCGCGGCACATCGGACTCGAGATCGGCCGGGGCACAGGCGGAGTGGAGGTCGTGGGCGACGCGGCCCGGCTGCGGCAGGTGCTGACCAACCTGCTGGGCAACGCGCTCACCCACACCCCGCCGGGCACGCCGATCTCGGTGCGGCTCACCCCCGCCGACGACGAGGTCCGCATCGATGTGATCGATCGGGGGCCCGGTCTGTCGGCGGAGGCCGCGGCGCGGGTGTTCGAACGCTTCTACCGCACCGACACCTCCCGCACCCGCGCCAGCGGCGGCGCCGGACTGGGCCTGTCGATCGTGCACGCGCTGGTGACCGCGCACGGCGGCCGGGTGTCGGTGCACAGCGAGCCCGGCGCCGGGGCGACGTTCTCGGTGCACCTGCCGCGGTTCCCAGCGGACTGACAGTCCGGCGCCAGGGCCGCCGCAGGCGCGGGGCCGAATCTGGTTGTCATGAGCTTGTGGGAGACCTCCGCTGCCCAAGTGGTCGCCTACATGGACGTCGACCTGTCCACCGACCTCAACGCGCTGCTGCCCTTGGTCGCCCCGCTGGTGTCCGGGCACTCGGATCTGGCCATCGGCACCCGGCTGGCCAAGTCCGCCCGCGTGGTGCGCGGACCCAAGCGCGAGATCATCTCCCGCTGCTACAACCTCATCCTCAAAGCGTCGGTGCGGGCCCGATTCTCCGACGCCCAATGCGGATTCAAGGCCATGCGCACCGACACCGCCCGGGACGCTCACTCCGCCGCGATGAGCGCGCGCTTGTAGATCTTGCCGGAATCGTCGCGCGGCAGTTCGCCGACGATGCGCACCCGGCGCGGCAGCTTGTAGGCGGCGAGGCGGTCGGTCAGGGCCGCGCGGATACCGGCCTCGGTGAGCCGGTGGCCGGGGCGCGGAACGAGATGCGCCACAACGATTTCCCCGAGGTCGCCGGTGCGGTCGGGCAGCCCGAACACCGCCGCGTCCTCCACGCCGTCGAGGGCCAGCAGGGCGTTCTCGATCTCGGTCGGGTAGATGTTGACGCCGCCGGAGATGATGATCTCGCTGGAGCGGCCGGTCAGGTAGAGGTATCCGGCGTCGTCCACGCGGCCGAGGTCGCCGACCCAGATCATGCCGTCCACCGGGCTCTCGGGCCGCCCCCGATTGAGGTATTCGAAGTCGGGCCAGTAGTCCGCGCCCTTGACGTACACGCGGCCGACCTCGCCCGCCGGCACCGGCTTCCCCGTCTCGTCGGCGACGAGCACCGCGGAACCGTCCACGGGCCGTCCCACGCTGCCCGGCCGCGCGAGCCACTCCGCCGCCCCGATCCAGGTGACGGTCCCGGCCTCGGTGCAGCCGTAGAACTCCCACAGCGCGTCGCCGAACCAGTCGATCGCGGCGCGCTTCACCGCGGGCGGGCAGGGCGCGGCCGAGTGGATGAGATGGGTGAGGCTCGACACGTCGTAGCGGGCGCGCACGTCCGCGGGCAGCGACAGCAACCGCGACAACATGGTGGGCACCACCTTCGCCTGCTGGATCCGGCCCTCGTGCACGTGCCGCAGGAACCGCTCCGTGTCGAACCGCGGCATGATGGTGATATTCGTGCCCATCCGCAGCGCGAGCACCGCGACCGCGTTGGGCGAGGCGTGATACAGCGGCCCGGCGACCAGCATCCGCCCGCCCGGCGCGAGACCCATCCGGCGCGCCGTGCCGCCCGCGATGGCGAGTAGCTGCTGGGCCGACATCCGTTGCCGCCGAACCCCTTTCGGCGTGCCGGTGGTGCCGGAGGTGTAGATCAGGCCCATCGAGTCCGCCACCGCGCCGTCGATGTGGCCGAGCGGGTCGGGCTGTTCGGCGATCCACTCCTCGAGCAGCGGATGCCGTCCGGTGGGTTGCGCGAGCGCGGGATCGAGCCCGGCCTCGGCGAGCAGCGGCACGGGCATGGCGATCTCGAGCACCTCGGGCGCCGTCCCCGCGAGCGCGGCCGCCGCCGTCACCACCGGCACGAATTCGGTGTGCGCGAGCACCAGCCGCGCCCCGCTGTCGGCGAGCACGTGCGCCACCTCCGCGGCCCGCCACCGGGTGTTGATCGGCACCGGATTCGCCCCGCACGACGCGATGGCCAGCGACGCCTCGAGGAATTCGATGTCGTTGCGCGCCAGCACCGCCACCCGCTCGCCCCGCCCGTGACCGCGCGCCGCGAACGCGGCGGCCAGGCGCCCGGCCCGATCGTGCGAATCCGCTTGCGCGCGCACGCGTTCCCCGCAGGCTATGGTCGGCGTACCCTCCCGAACGTCCGTCATGGGGTTCAGTCTGCCGCGCCGAGGTCGAGTCCGAGGAATTCGGCGGCCACCGCGACGGTGTCCAGCGCCCGGCTGGGCCTGCCGAACACCCGGCGCGGACCGGCCGACGCGCCCGGGATCTGATGCCCGCACCGGGAGACGGCGTAGAGGGTGACCGGCGGCCTGTCCTGCTGCCGATAGTCGATCCGCCGCACGGCCCCGGTCCACAAGGACGTGGGTTCGGCGTCGATCCCATTGCGGCGGGCGAAATAGGCGGCCGTCTCCTCCGCGCCGAGATGCTCACCCCTACGGAACCAGCCGAACCCCACTGGCCCGCCCCCGTACGGCGACAGCGGATCGTCGGTGCCGTGAATCTCCAAGTACGGCAATGGAACCGGAGCGTGCCGGGGCGGGGTGATGTGCCCCGGCGTCGGCAGATTGGCGGCGAGGACGACCGCGCCCGCGATCAGGTCCGGCGCGTCGTGGATCAGCCGGAAGACCATCTGCCCGCCGAGGGAGTAGCCGATGGGATGAACCGGACCGACCCCGTACCGATCCCGGACGTCGGCGACGAGCGCCGCGAGGAACCCGACATCGTCGATCCCCTTCACATCCCGCAGCAGCATCCGCGCGGTCCGCGCCCCGTTCCATTCCCGGTGCACCGCATCGGGATACGCGACCGGGTACCCGGCCGCGGCGAAACGGTCGAAGGCCCCCGCCGCGAAATCCCGTATCCCCGAACCGGTCTGCGCGGTCCCGTGCAATACCAGGATCAGCGCGCGACCGGGCGCGGGCCGCGGCGGCCGGACCAGCGTGTAGGCGCGGCGGCGGCCGTCGTGCCGCAGCGTCCGCCGTTCCGCGACCGGCGACCCCGCGGGCCCCCGCACCCCTCGACTCAGCACCGCTCGAGTGTGACCGATGGCGGATGCCCGCGCCACCCGCTAGCGTGTGTCCCGGGGGGAGGGTCCGATGTGGTATCTGGTCGACGCGACCGACGCGGCGAAGGTGATCCGGCACGTGCCCGAGGAGGGCATGGCGCGAGAACGCCTGTTACACCGCGCGATTCGGCCGAATTCGCTGGCGCTGCTGGCGGAGTCGGTGCTCGAGCGAACCATCGTCTCGGGCGAGCGGGTGGCCCGGGACCTGCGGGTGCGCGGCGAGGACTTCCAGGTGCTGGCCCTGCCCGTGCCGGGCCCGGACGACCAGGTCCTCGCCGTCCAACTCCGGGTCGCCCGCCGCGCGGATCCCCCGGAGCCGCCGCCCGCGGTGGACGCGTTCACCTGGGACGGCCCGCAGTGGACGCTGATGTCGGGCGGCGCGGGCGGGGCCGTGCTGCCCGCCGGATACGAACGGCTGCACGGCGCGTGGTTCCTCAGCCGCATCGTCGAATGCGAGGAGCGCGACAAGCTGATGACCGCCGCCCTCACCCCGCGCCCCGGCACGGTCTGGGAGGGCCCGATGCGGGTGCTGACCGCCGACGACACCCACACCACCCGCGTCTTCGGCTACTTCCGCTACCACGGCGACGAGGCGCTGCGCGGGCTGCTGCTCCAGGTCGAATCCGATCGGGTGCCCGGCATCGTGCAGCCCACCTACCACAACGACGCGGCCGCGGCCCTGCTCGGCGGGACGACCGCGCTGATCGACACCGAACGGCTCCAGATCATCGAATGGCTCACGCCCCCGCTGCCCGAGATCGCGTGGCGGCACCATCCCGCCTCCCGCGGCCTGGACCCGGTCGACCGCGACGAATTCAACCTGGGTACAACGCATCTCATCCATCCCGAGGACATGGGCTTCTACGTGCGCGGGCTCACCGACCTGGCCCGCGGCGCGGCGACCGAGGCGCGGGGCATCGTGCGGCTGCTCACCCTGCGCGGCGACTGGCGCACGGTGGAGCTGTACTGCATCCGGCTGCCGCACGGGCTGCCCCGCTTCCTCATCTGCCTCATCCGGCCGGTCCCGGACGCCGCGCCGGGGCTCATCACCGCGCGGTGAGCGGGTCAATTCCGCAGGGAGGCATGCCATCCCGCCTCGACACCCGCGAGCAGGCCGTACCCGCGCACCTCGGTCTCGGGCCCGATCTCGGCGGGATCGAGAGAGGCGCATTCGGCCACGCCCTGCGCGCAGCACAGCGGGCGGCCGTCGGGTTCGTCGTCCTCGGGCAGATCGGCGGAGGCCAGCACCTCGGCGGGATGCGGCGGCCCGATCACCGTGTCGGCGTCGGGGGTGTCCCCGGCGATATAGAGGCGCGACAGCTCACCCTTCTCCGCGAGCGCCCAACCCTCGGCGCCGTAGTCGTTGTAGAAGTACTGCGCCGCGCCGAACCGGCCGCTCAGCTCCGCCAGAAACGTGGTGAGCGTGCCGAATTCGCGGTCGGGCAGTACATAGCCGAAGATCAGCGTCCAGCCGTTCAGCTCGGGGGTGACGAACACCCGGCCCGAGCCGGCCGAGGTCCGATCCCAGCCGACGCGCAGCGTCACCGGCATCGGCTCGTGCAGCCCGAGCGCCGCCACCACCGCGTCGCGGTCCCCGGTCGACACCGCGAACCACTCGCCGAGGAATTCGCCGTTCGGCTCGGCCAGCGGTTCGGGCTCCTCGACGGCGACCCGGTCCGCCACCCACCCGCGCACCAGCTCGCGCTCGGCGGCGGTCAGCGCGGGCCACTCGCCGAGGGCGGCCAGCACCGCGAGCGCGCGCCCGGCGTCGTCGGTGCGGCTCAGCGCGCGAAGTCGTTCGCGCGCAACGGTTCCCAGCTCGCCGAGGGTCGCGATCGCCTGATTCGCCACGGCCGCATCGGGATCGGTGACCAAGGGCAGGATCGCGTCCACGAGCGGGGCCGCGTCCGCGCGCGGGTTCGCCAGCGCGCACACCGCCCGGTAGCGCAGCACCCGCTCCGAATCCCGCAGCAGCGGAAGCCAGGTCGCGTCGTCGTCCACGCGCAGCCCGCGCAGCGCCACCTCCAGCACATAGGTCTCGTTGCCGATCCGCCACGGCAGCTCCCGTCGCAGATCGGCGCCGCGGGCGCGATCGGCGGCGACGGCGTCGGGCATCGCCGCGGCCAAAGGCGCCACCGCCGCCTCGCCGAGGCGCTGGAGGGCGTCGATCAACGCGGCCGTGGCCGGATCGGATCGCGGGTTCAGCCGGTCCCGCAACGCCGTCTCGCGCAGGGCGGTGATCAACGGTCCGGCGGCGTCGGCCCCGGCCGCGCTCAGGCGGTCCCGCGCGGCCGCGGCCCGTGCCGGATCGGCGTCGGTCAGCTGGATGACAAGGGCTTCAAGAGTTTTCTCATCGAGCACCGCCCCATCGTCACACGGACGACCGGTTCGGTGCCGCCCATGCGGCCAGCAGATCGTCCACGAACCGCGCGCAGTCCGCCCGCGTCGCCCGCCCGATCCCGCTCAGCCGCAGGAACGCGATCGGCCCGATGAGCTGCACCAGCACCCATTGCAGATCGCGGTCGCCGAGCAGCGCGCGACCCTCGGGGGTGTCGAACAGTTCGTCGAAGGGCCGCCGGTAGTTCTCGATGAGACGATGCCGCAACGATCCCACCCGCACCCCCGCGGACTCGTCGTCGGTGCGGTCGGCGGTGGCCAGCCACGCCAGCGTCGTCAAATGCAGTGGGGCGTCGTTGATCACGTCGGCCTGCCTGCCGAGCAACTCGATCAGCCGCTCCCGCAACGTGCCCTCGGTCGGGGCCTCGACCACCGGCGGCAGCATGTGCTCGAGCGTCGCGAGCCGCAGGTGCACCACGGTGTCGAAGTGCCGATACAGCGTCGTGCGAGCGACATTCGACTTGCGCGTGACCGCGTCGATCGTGATCGCCTCCAGCCCGCCGGCGGCCACCAGCTCGGCCGCCGCCTCGAGCAGCTTCGCGCGCGAACGCGCCTTGCGTGGATCGTCGTCGTGCCGCCCCGGATCGATCGTGGCCATGACCGAAGAATTCCTCCTCGCGAAGAACGTTGCGCTGGTTCGACTTATGCTACTCCTGGTAGCGTAGCGATACTCTCGGTTTCGTTTCTCGGAGGCCCCATGGACCCGCACCCCAGCCCCTGGTCGGCCCGCCTGCGCTGGGTGGTCCTGCTGTCGTGTTCGGCGGTCGCGCTGGTGGTCGCGTCGATGGCGGCCCTGTACACGGCGCTGCCCGAGATCGCCGCCCGCACCGGGGCGACGCAGTCCCAATTGACCTGGATCATCGACGGTTACACGCTGGCGCTGGCCTGTCTCGTGCTGCCCGCGGGCGCGCTCGGCGACCGCTACGGGCGCCGGGGCGTGCTCATCGCGGGCCTGGTGGTGTTCGCGCTCGCCTCGGCGCTGCCGCTGGTGCTGCACGGCCCGGTCTGGTTGATCGTGGCGCGGACCGTCGGCGGCGCGGGCGCGGCGTTCGTCATGCCCTCGACGCTGTCCATCCTGACCTCCGGATTGCCCAGGGAGCAGCGAACTCTCGCGGTCGGCATCTGGGCGGGCACGGTCGGCGGCGGGGCCGTGCTGGGCATCCTCGGTTCGGGGCTGCTGATGGAGTGGTGGACGTGGGAGTCGATTCCGGCGGCCATGGCGGTGTGCGGGGCGGTGCTGGCGGTCGCGGCCTGCACGGTCCCCGAATCACTGGATTCCGCCCGCCCCGCGTTCGATCCGTGGGGCGCGCTGACCGGCGCGACGGCCGTCGGTCTGGTCGTGGTGGCGGCTCTGGAAGCGCCGCAACGGGGTTGGCTCGATCCGCTCGTGATCGCCTGTGCCGCGGCCGGTCTCGCGGCCGGGGCAGCCTTCGCGCTGATCGAGCTCCGGGTGGCGCATCCGCTGCTGGACGTGCGCCTGTTCGCCGACCGCGGTTTCGGCGCGGGAACGGTCTCGGTCGCCGTCCAATTCCTCGTCTCCTTCGGCCTTTTCATGCTGATCGTCCAGTTCTTCCAGCTGATCCTCGGCTACCGCCCGCTGATCTCGGCCCTGGCCATGGCCCCCATGATCACCCCGATGGTCCTGCTGTCGCTGATCTCCCCGTGGATCGCCCAGCGCTTCGGCCTCCGCCTCCCCACCGCCGTCGGCCTCGTCCTCGTGGGCGCGGGCCTGCTCTGCCTGGCCCTGCTCACCGCCGACAGCACCTTCGTCGACATCCTCTGGCCCCTGCTCATCATGAGCACCGGCCTCGGCCTCACCGCCGCCCCCGCCACCGCCGCCATCGTCGACGGCGTCCCCCCGGACAAACACGGCGTCGCCGCCGCCGTCAACGACGCCGCCCGCGAGGTCGGCGCGGCCCTCGGAATCGCCTTGGCCGGAAGCATTCTCGCCGCCGGCTACACCCACCACATCACCCCCGCCCTCACCCGCCTCCCCCCGGAGATCCGCGCCCCGGTCTCCAACTCCCTCGCCGGAGCCCTCCAGGTCACCGACCACATAGGCCCCTCCGCCGCCCCCTTGGCCACCTTCGCCGAACAAGCCTTCGCCCACGGCCTGCGCACCGCGACCCTGGTACTGGGCGGCCTGACCCTGGCGGTCGCGGTCCTGCTGGGCGTCTGGGCCCCGGGCCGCGTCGCGCGAAAGCCCCCGCACCCCACCCCGACCCCGGACTTCGCCGAACGGATTGATTCATAAGCCTGTCCGAAATAGTATCCAGACACATGTCCGAAAGATCGCACCCCAAGGTCATCGCCGTCACCGGCGGCGCGCGCGGCATCGGCCGCGCGATCGCCGCCGAACTCGCCGGGTCCGGCGCCCGCGTGGCGATCGGCGATATCGACGCGCCCACGGCCGAGCTGACGGCCGCCGAGCTGGGGCTTCCCTTCGCGGCGAAACTCGATGTCGCCGAGCCGGATTCGTTTCGCGCGTTCGTCGATGCCGTGGAGAACGAGCTCGGGCCGGTGGACGTGCTGGTGAACAATGCCGGGATCATGCCGGTGGGGCGGTTCACCGAGGAGACCGACGCGATCACGCATCGCATCCTCGACATCAACGTCTACGGCGTCATGGTCGGCACCAAGACGGTGCTGCCCGGAATGCTCGCGCGCGGGCGCGGCCATGTCGTCAATATCGCGTCGCTGGCCGGGGAGAATCCGACGCCGGGGATGGCGACCTACTGCGCGAGCAAACAGGCCGTGCTCGGCTTCACCGAGGCCATGCGGCTCGAATATCGTGGCACCGGAGTGCGTTTCTCGGCGGTGCTGCCGACCTTCACCGCGACCGAGCTCATCGCGGGGACCCGGGCCCCGATGGGTCTGCTGGCCCAGCCCGGCGATGTGGCCGTCGCGGTGCGAAGGCTTGTCGCCAAACCGCGCCGGAGGGTGACCGTGACGCGCACCGCGGCCGTCCTGGCCTCGTTCAACCGGCTCACCCCGCGCCCGCTCGGCGAATTCGTCGCCCGCCGCATGGGGGTGCACCGCACCTTCGTCGACGATGTGGACCGTGACGCCCGGCGCGTCTACGACGACCGGCTGCGTCCCTGAGGACCGGCTAGCGGCCGATCATCCGATCCAATTCCTCGATGGTCCAGGGCTTTTCGTGCGTATGGTCGCGGTAGCCCAACGGCTCCGCGACCGGCCGCCCGAACTTCCCCACGAAACCCCCTGCGGCGATGAATATCTCGCCACTCACCGACCTCGAAGCGTCGGAGGCCAGGTAAAGATACAGCACGGCAGCATATTCCGGCGGCGGCGCGTCCAACGCCCCGTGCATGGTCATCTCGTCGAGCAGTCCGCGCCGATTCAGCTCCCGGATGTGCGCCTCGTAGTCCGGTCCGGTCGACAGGCGGGTCCGCGCGCCGGGGCACACGGCATTGATCCGCACCCCGTGCTCCCGCAACTCCGCGGCCAGCGCCAGCGTCAGGCTGGCGACCGCGCCCTTGCCCGCCGGATAGCCCGTTCCGCCGAAATCGCCCAGATAGGCGAATGATCCGGTGTTCACGATGGACCCGGACCCGCGCTCGGCCATGAGCGGGGCGACGGCCCGGCAGGTGGTGAACACGGTCGTCAGATGCGAGTCCAGCAGCTCCCGCCACTCGGCGGCGGTGACGGTGAGGATCGACGACCCGCGCGGTTCGGCGATGCCCGCGCAGTTCACCAGCACGTCGACCGCCCCGAACTCGGCCACGCACGTCGCCACGAGCCGCGCGGCGACGGCCTCCTCGGCCGCCGATCCCGCGACGCCGATCGCCGTCCCGCCCGCCGCGGTGATCGTCGCGGTCACCTCCGCCACCGCCGCCTCGCTGCGCGAATTCACCACCACCCCAGCACCGTTGGCGGCCAGCAGCTCGGCCACGGCCCGCCCGACCCCGCTGCCCCCGCCCACGACGACAGCACCCCGGCCCGACAGCGGCGCGGTCACGGCGACCGCAGATCGGCCAGTTTCCCGCTGAGCCGATCCAGATAGCGCAGGATGTCGTCGGTGGACTTGTCGGGCAGCCCGTAGAGCACATCGGTCACCCCGTCGGCCGCCCACTGCGCCAGCCGATCCGCGTCCGGCTTGAAGTCCAGGGCGACCACGCGTGGCCGCCCGGATCGCCCGGCGTCGTCCCAGATCTTGTGCAGCAGCCGCAGTCTCGCGGAGATGTCGGACTCGGTGGGGGTGGTGATCCAGCCGTCGCCGGTGCGCGCGATCCACGCGAACGTCTTCTCCGTGCCCGCCGCCCCGATCAGCACCGGGATGTGCGCCTGCGCGGGCTTGGGCCACGCCCAGCTGGGCCCGAACCGTACGTGGTCGCCGTCGTAGCTCGCCTCGTCGCGGGTCCACAGCTCCCGCATGGCCTCCACGTATTCGCGCAGTACCGTGCGCCGCTTGCCCGGCGGCACCCCGTGGTCGGCGAGTTCGTCGGTGTTCCAACCGAATCCGGCGCCGAGGGTCACCCGGCCGCCGGAGAGATGGTCGAGGCTGGCGATCGTCTTGGCGAGGGTGATCGGATCGTGCTCCACCGGCAGCGCGACCGCCGTGGACAGCTCGATCCGCTCGGTCACCGCGGCCGCCGTGGCCAGCGCCACCCACGGATCGAGGGTGCGGGTGTAGCGGTCGTCGGGCAGCGAGGCGTCGCCCGTGGTGGGATGCGCGGCCTCCCGCTTCACCGGGATGTGGGTGTGTTCGGGTACGAAGAACGAGTCGAAGCCCCGTTCCTCGGCGGCGGCCGCGGCGGTCGCGGGCGCGATGCCGCGGTCGCTGGTGAACAGGACTATTCCGAAACGCATACCGCTACTTCTTCTTTCGCTTGGCCAGCACGGACCCGACGACCGAGTCCAGTTTGGTGCCCGCGGGCCAGCCGATGTAGTGGCACAGGAACAGCGCGATCTCCTTCAGCTGCTCCTCGTCGAGTTCCTCGTTGTGCAGCGCCGCCCCGATCTGGATCTCCGCCACGTCGAACAGCCCCTGCGCGGTGAGCGCCCCGAGCAACAGCAGGCGGCGGTCGCGGATGGAAAGCCCGGGGCGCGACCAGATGTCGGCGAACAGGTGATCGACGGTGACCGCGAAATGCTCCCCCGGCCCGTCGCTGACCTCCCAGCCGTACACCTCGCTCATCTTGGCCAAGCCCCGCTTGCGCCGATCGTCCTCGGTCATGAACGCTCCTTCTCCGACGCGGGAACGCCGAGCCCCGCCGCGAGGCGGGCGGCGGCCAGTTCGGCCAGCGGCAGCGAAACATCCAGGCGCGCGCCGAGTTCCAGCGCCAGCGACAGATCCTTCTCGCCGAGATCGCGGACGTGGCTGAGGATCGGGAACCAGAAGTCCTCCGGATCGATCGGGGCGGTGGTGTCGCGCAACATGATCGCGCCCGCGCCGCCGGTGATGGCGTCGGAGTGCCTGACCACCTTGCCGAGCTTGGTGATGTTCAACCCGGCCGCCTCCGCCAGCCGCTGCGCCTCGGTCGCCGCGGTGAACGACACGAAATGAAGCAGGTTGCGCGCCAACTTCATTCGCGTCCCCGCGCCCACGTCACCGGCGTGCACGATGAGATTCGAGAACAGCCCGAACGGCGGCCGGATCCGCTCCACCGCCGTCTTCGTCCCGCCCACCATGACCGCCAGCGCGCCCTTCTCCGCCGCCCCCGCGCCCCCGCTGACGGGCGCGTCCACGAATTCCACCCCGTGTTCGGCGCACAGCGCGGCCAACTCCTCGGCCGTGGTGTCGCTGATGGTGGAGTGCACCGCGACGACCGTGCCCGGCGCGGCCGTGCGCAGAATTCCCTTGGGGCCGTTGACGACATCGCGCACCTGCCCGTCATCGATGACGGTCACGCTGATCACCCGAGCCTCGGTCGCCAGCGCGGCCGGATCGTCGGCCGCCCGCGCCCCCGCCTCGGTGAACGGCGCGATCGCCTCCGCCCGCACATCGCACACGACCAACCCGCCCGCCCACTCCAACAGCCGCTTGGCCATCGGCGCGCCCATATTGCCCAGGCCGATGAATCCGACCGGGGCGTCGGCGTTCTCGTCGGTCATCGGATGATCTGCCCGCCGTCGACATTGAGGATGTGCCCGGTGACCCAGCCCGCGTCGTCGGAGAGCAGGTACAGGCACGCGCCCACCAGATCCTCGGGGGTGCCCATCCGCTTGATCGGAATGCGGGAGACCATGTCCTTCACGATATTTCCGGGCGTCACGGTCTGAGTCGCCTCGGTATTGATCGGGCCGGGCGCGATGGCATTGATGCGGATCTTCGACCCGCCCAGTTCGGTCGCCAACTGCTGGGTGAGCCCGTTGATGCCGACCTTGGCCAGACCGTAGAACCCCGAGTACAGCCACGCCGCGGTGGAGGACTGGTTGACGATCGAGCCGCCCCCGGCCGCCGCCATCGACTGCCACACCGCGCGGGTCACGTTCAGCGCGCCGTCGAGGTTCACGCTCATGAACTTCTTGTAGTAGTCCCACGGCACGGTCAGCAGCAGGTCGAGTTTCATATCGCCGTAGATGGCGGCGTTGTTCACCAGATGGTTGATCGCCCCGAACTCGGCGACGGTGAATTCGGCCAGGGCCGTGGCGGATTCGGGATCGGCGACGTCGACGGTGTGGAAGACCGCGGTGCCGCCGTCGGCGACGATCTCCTTGGCGACTTGCTCGCCGCGCTCGGCATTGAGATCGGCGACCACGACCTTGGCGCCCTCGGCGGCCAGCGCCTTGGCGTAGGCCGCGCCGATGCCCTGCGCGGCGCCGGTGACGATCGCGGCGCGATCGGTGAAACGTGCCATGTGAGTTCAGCTCCTACTGTCGAAGATTCAGGCGGGGAAGGCGACCAGCTTGGTCTCGAGGTACTCCTCGAAACCCGCGACGCCCATCTCGCGGCCGATGCCGGACTGCTTGTACCCCCCGAACGGCGCGTCCGCGTGGTACCAGAGCCCGCCGTTCACGCCGAGCGTGCCGGTGCGCACCCCGGCCACGACGCGTTCGATCCGCTCGGGATCGGTACCCCACACCGAACCCGACAGCCCGTACGGGGATTCGTTGGCCAGCCGCACCGCGTCGGCGTCCCCGTCGTGCGGGATCACCACGAGCACCGGCCCGAAGATCTCCTCCTGCGCGACGGTCGAGGTATTGGGCAGATCCGCGATGAGCGTCGGCTCGACGAAGAAGCCGCGCTCCCGGTTCGCGGGCCGTCCGCCCCCGGCCGCGATGCGCCCGCCCTCGGCGCGCGCGATCCCGATATAGCGCTCCACCCGCTCGCGCTGCCGCGCGGAAATCACCGGGCCGCAGACGGTTCCGGGTTTGGTGGGGTCCCCGGCCCGGATGCCCGCCATGGCCTTGGCCGCCGCAGCAACCGCGTCCTCGTAGGCCGCGCGCGGCACCAGCATGCGGGTGGTCAGCGCGCAGCCCTGCCCGGCGTGCACCGCCACCGAGAACGCGGTGTAGCTCGCGGCCGCGGCGATATCGGCGTCGTCGAGCACGATCGCCGCCGACTTGCCGCCCAACTCCAGGAAGGTTCGCTTGAGCGTGGCCGCCGCGCCCGCCATCACCGCGCGACCCGTTCGGGTCGACCCGGTGAAGGTGACCATGTCCACGCGCGGATCGGCCACCAGGCGCGCGCCCAGCGTGTGATCGGCGGAGGTGACGATATTGACCACGCCCGCCGGGATGTCGGTGTGCTCGGCGATCAGCGGCCCCAGCACCGCCGCCACCCACGGGGTGTCGGGAGCGGGCTTGAGCACCACGGTGTTTCCCGCCGCCAGCGCCGGACCGAGCTTGGCGAGATTGATCTGGTGCGGGAAGTTCCACGGCGTGATCGCCCCGACCACGCCCACGGCCTCGCGCCGGACCTCGCGGCGACTCGCGATGCCCATCGTCTCGGCCACACCCAGATCCGTTGTCCACGAATAACTTTCGGCCAGGTCTGCGGCGAACGACAGATCCGCGACCGGACCCTCGAGCTGCGGTCCGCTGGTCAGCATGACCGGCGCGCCCACCTCCGCGATCGTGATCTCCCGCAACTGTTCGATGTGCGCGCGCATCACGTCGCGCAACTGCCGCACACAGTGCGCGCGGAAGGCGTGATCCCGGGACCAGTCGGTCTCGTCGAAGGCCGTGCGCGCCGCCGCGACGGCCGCGTCCATATCCTCCGGCGACGCGTCGGCGGCATGGCCGAGGACCTCCTCGGTCGCGGGGTTGACGGTCTCGAACACGCCCGCGCCGCCGGGCACCGACTTGCCGCCGATCAGCAGGGATGTGCCCTCGGGAGGGACGAGGCTGTTCATCAGCATGCTCCGATACATGTCTAGACAGGTGTTCGGAATATAGTTCCGATCGCCGACGCGGCGCAAGGATCGGCCCGAACCGTTGTGGTGGAACAGCGTCGGTGATACCGTCCAGACACATGTCCAGCTATGTGTCTTCGAGGTACGCGTGATGACTTCGGCCTCACTGGAACCGGTCACGTTCGATCCGTACGACTATCGGTTCCACGACGACCCCTATCCCGTCTACCAGCGACTGCGCACCGACGCGCCGCTCTACCACAATCCGGAGCTGGGCTTCTGGGCGCTGTCGCGGCACGCCGACGTCATCGCCGGATTCCGCGACAACGCGCGACTGTCCAGCGCGAACGGGGTCTCGCTCGATCCGGCCGCCTGGGGACCGCACGCGCATCGCACGATGTCGTTCCTGGCGATGGACGACCCCCGGCACATGCGCATGCGCAAACTGGTCTACAAGGGCTTCACCCCGCGCCGGGTCTCCGAGATGGACGCCCGCATCCACGAACTCACCCTCGAACATCTCGAATCCGCCTTGGCGGCGGGCACTTTCGACTGGATCGAGGATTTCGCGGGCAAGCTGCCCATGGACGTCATCTCCGAACTGTTGGGCGTGCCGGTCCCCGATCGCGCCGAGGTCCGCCGCCTCGCCGATCTGGTCATGCACCGCGAGGAGGGCGTGCTCGACGTGCCGCCGCCCGCGATCGACGCGGCCCTGCGGCTGATCACCTACTACACCGAGATGGTCGCCGACCGCCGCACGTCGCCGACCGAGGATCTCACCTCCGCGCTGCTCGACGCCGAGATCGACGGCGACCGGCTCACCGACGAGGAGATCATCGGTTTCATGTTCCTCATGGTGGTCGCGGGCAACGAGACCACCACCAAACTGCTCGGCAATGCGCTGTACTGGGCCGCGCGCAATCCGGCCGAGTACGAGAAGGTGAGCGCCGATCCGTCATTGGTGCCCGACTGGGTCGAGGAGACCCTGCGCTACGACACCTCGAGCCAGATCGTGGCCCGCAGCGCCGCCACCGATATCGGGTTGTACGGGCGCACGATCCCGGCCGGGGACAAGGTGCTGCTGCTCATCGGCTCGGCCAATCGCGATTCCGACGTCTTCGACGACGGCGACAGTTACCGTATCGATCGCGCCGAGAAGGGCAATCTCGCCAGTTTCGGTGCGGGCGTGCACTTCTGCCTGGGCGCGCATCTGGCCCGGCTGGAGACCACGATCGCATTGCGCGAGTTCGTCTCCCGGGTGCGGCGATACGAGCTCGTCGAGTCCGGCATCGAACGCGTCCACTCCACGAACGTCCGCGGTTTCGCCCATCTCCCCCTCACCGTCGAGGTCCGGTAAATGCCCCGTTTCGAACCCCATCCCGACCGCCGCCCGGCCCTGATCGCCGGGGCCTCCTCCGGTATCGGCGCGGCCACCGCCGTCGCGCTGGCCCGGCTCGGCCATCCCGTCGCCCTGGGCGCGCGCCGCGTGGACCAGTGCGCGGAACTGGCCGCCAAGATCGTCGCCGACGGCGGCGAGGCGGTCGCGCACCGGCTCGACGTGAGCGACACCGCCTCGGTCGACGCCTTCGTCACCGCGGCCGAGGCCGATCTCGGTCCGGTCGAGGTCCTCGTGTCGGGGGCCGGGCATCTGAGGTTCTCCCGAGTGCACGAGATGGATCCGGCCGAGTTCGCCGAGCAGGTGAACGTGCATCTGCTCGGCGTACAACGCTTGGCGCACAGGGTGATTCCGCACATGGTCGCCCGCCGCCGCGGCGATTTCGTCCTGATCAGCTCCGAGACCGCGGGCAATCCGCGCCCGCGCATGGGCGCCTACCCCGCCGCCAAGACCGCGGTCGAGATCCTGGCCCGGCAGATGGTGATGGAGCTCGAGGGCACCGGCGTGCGCGCCTCGCTGGTGCGGCCCGGCCCGACCATGACCGGCATGGGCATGGACACCACCGCCGACATCATCGGACCGGTGCTCGAGGACTGGACCAAATGGGGTTTCGCCCGGCACCCGGAGATGCTCAAACCCGTCGCGCTGGCCGACGCCATCGCCGCGGTCGTCTCCGCCCCGCGCGGCACCCACATCCAGCTGACCGAGGTGCAGCCCGAGGCCCGGGTGACCACCACCGAGTAGGGAGCAACACATGAGGATCACCGTCGATCTCGACCTGTGCCAGGGCCACGCCGTGTGCGCGGCCGAGGCGCCCGACGTCTTCACCGTGCCCAAACACGGCAAGGTCGAAATCCGCGTTCCCACACCGGGTCCCGAGTCCCGCGCCGAGGTCGAGACGGCCGTGCGCTACTGCCCCACCCAGGCGCTGTCGGTCACCGACGGCGACTGACTCCTCCCCCAGGATCGACCGAAAGGACCACGGCCATGGCCGAATTCGACCGCGCCGAACTCGACGAGATGGTGCGCCGCTGGCTACAGGCGAACGAGGAGTGCGAGGCGAAGGGCGACTGGCGTCCCCTCGCCGAGTTCTACACCGAGGACGCCACCTACGGGTGGAACTACGGCCCGAAGCAGGAGTTCATGGCCGTCGGCCGCGACCAGATCCGGGACTGGGCGGTGGGTCTGGAGATGGACGGCCTCGACGGCTGGACCTACCCGTACCAGGCGTGGGTCGTCGACGACCGCACCGGCAACCTCATCGGCCTGTGGAAGCAGGTCAACGAGAACACCCGCCCCGACGGGCGGCACTACTCGCCCGAGGGCATCGGCGGCAGCTGGTTCCGCTACGGCGGGAACTTCCAATGGTCGTGGCAGCGCGACTTCTTCGACTTCGGCAATGTCAGCGCGCTGTTCCTCGAGATGATCACCGACAACGTGCTCTCGGACGGTATGCGCAAGCGCATCGAGCGGTCGGCCCAGCCGCAGCCCGGCTGGTACAAGATCGGCGAGGCCCCGGTGCCGCTGTGGTGAGCGAATCTCCCTCGCGCCGCAGCGCTTTCGCGGAGCTGAGCCACGCCGACCTGGCGGTGCTCGTCCCCGAACTGCTGTTGAGCGGTCAGCTGATCGACCGCTCCGGGATGGCGCACAGCATCAAGGCGTTCGGCCGCGCGGGGATGGCGGCCGTGGCGATCGAGGAATGGCAGGTGTCCAGCCCCGTCTACACCCGCCGGATGCAGCGCGCGCTGAACTTCACCGGCGACGACGTGGTGACGATCTTCAAAGGGCTGCAACTGGATATCGGCGCGCCCCCGCAGTTCATGGACTTCCGCTTCCGCGTCGACGATCCCCGGCACGGCGAGTTCTGGCTCGACCACTGCGGCGCGCTGGCCGATGTGGAACCGATGGGCGAGGACTACGTGCGCTCGATGTGCCACGACATCGAGGACCCGACCTTCGACGCCACCGCGCTGGCCACCAACCCGCACGCCCGGGTGCGCCCCATCCACCGCCCGCCCCGGGTGCCCGCCGACCGGCACCCGGTGTGCGCGTGGACGGTGGTCATCGATCCCGCGCACGAGCCGCCGCCGATTCCGCCCAACGCGGACGTCGTGGCCGAATCCGCCGCGGCCCGAGTCGAATTGGATCCGATCGATCCCGACGACCCGGGGCGTCCCGACTACTCCGGTCCGTTGCTGAGCGATCTGCGGTTCACCGACTTCTCCCGCTCGGCGCTCATCCGGATGGCCGACGAGGTGTGCCTGCAACACCATCTGCTGGCCCTCGGGTTCGTCATCGCCATCCGGTCGCGCACCGACACGGCGAGCGCGACGGAGATCGTGCGCAAGCAGTTCACCGGCATCGCGGGGCTCACCTCCGAACGGCTGCGCGACGCGCTCGGTCTCGGCCGCGACGAGGCGGCGCTGGCCCGGGTGCTAGCCCTGCATCCGGCGTGGAACCCGCTGCGCTACACCGATATTCGGGTCGAGCCGGGCGATTCCGAGGTCGTGTTGCGCCTCCCCAAGGCCAGCGGCGCGATCGCGGACGGCGTGTGGCCCACGGTGGTCGACGCCGATCACCTCGCCCCGCTCGAGGCCATGGCCCGCGGGGTCGATCCGCACTACGTCGCCGAGGTCGCCGCCGACACCGGCGACGAGCTGGTGGTCCGATTCCGGTTGGGCGACACAGCATTCCGAGAGTCCGGTGAGGTGGCGATCACCCGATTCAGCACCGGCGCCGATTTCCGCTTCACCGACCGCGGCATCCCGCTGCCCCTGACCGTGGTCCGAACCTCATGAGAGACGAATACCCATGGCGCGCAACTTCGCTGACCTGTTCGAGCACGCCGTCGACGCGATGCCCGACCGCACCGCGCTCGTCCACGCGGGCCGCCGCGTCACCTACGCCGAACTCGAGGCCCGAGCCAACCGGCTCGCCGATCACCTGACCTCCATCGGCATCGGGGCGGGCGCGCACGTCGGTTTCCAGATGCACAACAGCATCGAGACCATGGAGACCCTCATCGCCTGCTTCAAGGTGCGGGCGGCGCCGATCAACGTCAACTACCGCTACGGCGTCGAGGAGCTGCGCTACCTCTACGACAACGCCGACCTCGACGCGCTGGTGTACCACCGCGGCTACGAACCCGCTGTCGCACAAGCGCTTTCGCTGACACCGCGAGTGCGTCACGCCCTCGTGGTGGACGACGATCTGGGCAGCGACCACCTCACGAGCTCGGCCACCGCCTACGAGGCGGCCCTCGCGGCGGGCTCGCCGGAACGACGCGCGGTCGAGCGCAGCGCCGACGACCTGTTCATGATGTACACCGGCGGCACCACCGGCATGCCCAAGGGCGTGATGTGGCGTCAGGAGGACATGTGGCGGGTCCTCGGCGGCGGCATCGACTTCTACACCAACGAACCGGTCGCCGACGAGTACCAGCAGTCCCGCACCGGCGCGCAGAACGCTCCCATGACCTGGCTCATCCTGCCGCCGCTCATCCACGCCGCGGCCATGATGCCCACCTTCACCGCGCTGTGGACCGGCAACGCGGTGATCTTCGAGTCCAAATTCGATCCGATTCGGGTGTGGCACACGGTCGAACGCGAACGGCCGCAGGTGCTGGTCATCACCGGCGACGCCATGGCCCGCCCGCTGCTCGACACCCTCGCCGCCGAACCCGTCGACGCCTCCTCGCTGGTGGTCATCGCCTCCGGGGCGGCGCTGCTGTCGCAGCAGACGAAGAACGAACTGCTCGAACGGTTCCCGTCGGCGCTCATCTCCGACTCCATCGGCTCGTCCGAAACCGGTTTCGGCGGCATGGGTTTCGCGACCAAGGACGACGACCCCGGACGCGGGCCGCGGGTGCGGATCGGGCGCGGCGCGGTGGTCGTCGACGAATCCGGGCATCCGGTCCCGGCCGGCGCCGAGGGCTGGCTGGCCAAGACCGGGGCGGTGCCGATCGGCTACTACAAGGACGAGGCGAAGACCGCACGGCTGTTCAAGACGGTCGACGGCACCCGCATGGTCATCACCGACGACCGGGCGCGCGTCGAGGACGACGGCTCGATCACCCTGCTCGGGCGCGGGAACATGGTCATCAACACCGGCGGCGAGAAGGTCTTCGTCGAGGAGGTGGAAAGCGTTCTCAAGGCCCATGATTCGGTGTTCGACGCGGTCGTGGTCGGCGTCCCGCACGAGCGGTGGGGGCATCAGGTCGCGGCCGTGGTGTCGGTGACCGGCGACGGCACAACGGATTTCGACGCGCTCACCGCTCACGTACGGCGGCATCTGGCGGGATACAAAGTGCCCCGGCGGATCTGGATCGCCGAGACCATCACCCGCTCCCCCAGCGGCAAACCCGACTACCGGTGGGCCAAGGAGTTCACCGCCGCGCGCGAACCCGCCCACCGCACCGACCCGGTGTGAACGGGCGCGGCCCTTGTCGCGCACCACAAACCGTAGTACCGTCCAGACAGGTGTCCATCTCTTGTCTGGACAGGTCTTCAGGGAAGGATTTCCAATGACCCTGGTCAAGCCGCGGCGCGTGTCCGGAGGCGAACACGAACACGGTCACCTCGAGGAGTTCCGCACCGACCCGATCGCGCTCATGCGCCGGGTGCGGGCCGAGTGCGGGGACGTCGGCAGTTTCGGGCTCGCGGGCCGCGATGTGATCATGCTGTCCGGCGCGGAGGCCAACGAGTTCTTCTTCCGCGCGGGGGACGACGATCTCGACCAGGCGGCGGCCTATCCGTTCATGAAGCCGATCTTCGGCGAGGGCGTGGTCTTCGACGCGCCGCCCGAGCGCCGCAAGGAGATGCTGCACAATCAGGCGCTGCGCGCGGACCATATGCGCGGGCACGCGGTGACCATCGCCCGCGAGGTCGACCGGATGCTCGAACGCTGGGGCGACGAGGGCGAGATCGATCTGCTCGAGTTCTTCGCCGAGTTGACCATCTACACCTCCTCGGCCTGCCTGATCGGGGTGAAGTTCCGCAATCAGCTCGACGGCCGCTTCGCGCACCTCTACCACGAACTCGAGCAGGGCACCGACGCGCTGGCCTATGTCGACCCGTACGCGCCGATCGAGAGCTTCCGCCGCCGCGACGAGGCGCGTGCCAAGCTGGTCGAGCTGGTGCAGGAGATCATGACCGACCGCGCGGCCAACCCGCCGAGCGGTAAGGACGAGCGCGACATGCTCGACGTGCTCATCTCCATCACCGATGAGCAAGGGGCGCCGCGCTTTTCGGCCAGCGAGATCACCGGCATCTTCATCTCGATGATGTTCGCCGGGCACCACACCACCTCGGGCACCGCCGCGTGGACCATCATCGAACTGCTGCGGCATCCCGAGACGCTGGCGGGCGTGGTCACCGAACTGGACGAGCTGTTCGCCGACGGGTCGGAGGTCAGCCACAACGCGCTGCGTCAGATCCCGAACTTGGAGGCCGCGCTGAAAGAGGCGCTGCGCCTGCATCCCCCGCTCATCATCCTGATGCGCATCGCGCGCGACGAGTTCGAGGTGTGCGGCCACCGCATCGCCCCGGGCGACATGGTCGCCGCGACGCCCGCGATCTCCAACCGCATCCCCGAGGACTTCCCCGATCCGGACACCTTCGATCCGGGCCGCTACCTCGATCCGCGCCAGGAGGATCTCGCCAACCGCTGGACCTGGATCCCGTTCGGCGCGGGCCGCCACCGCTGCGTCGGCGCCCCCTTCGCCCTCATGCAGTTGAAGGCGATCTTCTCGATCCTGTTGCGCGACTGGGAATTCGAACTGTCCCAGCCGTCGGACACCTACCGCAACGACCACTCCAAGATGGTCGTCCAGCTCCAACAGCCCTGCCGCGTCCGCTATCGCCGCCGCCGGCGGTGACCCCCGAATCCCAGGAGTACGCAGTGCCAGCCCCAGCCATTCCCGCCGGATTCGACTTCACCGACCCGTCCCTGTGGGAAACCCGCAATCCCACAACCGAATTCGCCGAACTGCGCCGCACCGCGCCGGTCTGGTGGAACGCCCAGACCGACGAACAGTCCGGCGGCTTCCGCGACGGCGGGTACTGGGTGGTGAGTCGGCACGAGGACATCAAGGAGATCTCCCGCAAGCCGGAGATCTTCTCCTCACAGCGCAAGGGGTCGATCATCCGGCTGCCGGGCGAGATCACGGCCGATCAGATCGAGCTCACGAGCGCGTTGCTGGTGAACATGGATCCGCCCAAGCACACCAAGATTCGGCGGATCATCTCCAAGGGGTTCAGCCCGCGCGCGGTCGAGGGGTTGCGCGCGGCACTGGCGGATCGGGCGGCGGCGATCGTGCGCGGCGCGCGCGAGTCCGGGGGCGGCGACTTCGTGGAACAGGTCGCCTGCGAGCTGCCGTTGCAGGCCATCGCGGAGTTGCTCGGCGTCCCGCAGGAGGATCGCCGCAAGGTCTTCGACTGGTCCAACCAGATGCTCAACTACGACGACCCGGAGTACGGCGACGCGGTCACCACGACCTCCGCCGCCAACGCGTCGATGGAGATCCTCGGCTACGCCTGGAACATGGCCGAGCAGCGCCGCGCCGACAAGCTGGACGACATCGTGAGCCAGCTCGTGCACGCCGACGTGGACGGGGAGTCCTTGGCGTCGGACGAATTCGGGTTCTTCGTCATCCTGCTGGCGGTCGCGGGGAACGAGACGACGCGCAACGCCATCACCCACGGGATGAAGGCGTTCGTCGACAATCCCGAGCAGTGGGAGCTGTACAAGGCCGAGCGTCCGCGCACCGCGCCGGACGAGATCGTCCGCTGGGCGACCCCGGTGACGGCCTTCCAGCGCACGGCGGTCGAGGACACGGTGCTGGGCGGCCAGGAGATCAAGGCGGGTCAGCGGGTCGGATTGTTCTACAGCTCGGCCAATTTCGACGAGGACGCCTTCGAGGACCCGTTCCGGTTCGACATCACGCGAGACCCCAACCCGCACTTGGGTTTCGGTGGGACGGGCGTGCACTACTGCGTGGGCGCGAATCTGGCCCGGCTGGAGATCGACCTGATGTTCAACGCCATCGCCGACGCCATGCCGGACCTGACCCAGGTCGCGGAACCGGAGCGGTTGCGCTCGGGGTGGATCAACGGGATCAAGCACTGGCGGGTGCGCTACGCCTGACGCCCACGTCAGCTCAGGCCGCCGTCGACCGCGATGCTCTGACCGGTGATCCATCTCGCCGCGTCGGAGGCCAGGAAGTCGACGACATCGGCGATGTCGCCCGGTTCCGCCAACCGGCCCAACGGGGTCTGGGCGAGGAGAACGTCGACCGGGGCGCCGGACGAGGCGAACAGGTCGGTGTCGGTAGGGCCGGGCAGCACACTGTTGACGGTGATGCCGCGCGCGCCCAGTTCGCGGGCCGCCGTGCGGACGAGATGTTCGCCCGCGGCCTTGCTGGCGGCGTAGAGCGCCTGCCCGGCCGGGTTCACGCGGGTCACCGCGGAGGAGACGAAGACGATCCGGCCGCCGGGGCGCATGTCGAGCCCCGCCTGGCGGAGCGCCAGGAAGGTGGCGTGGGCGTTCAGCGAGAACGCGTGCCGGTAGTCGTCCTCGGTGGCCGCGTCGAGCGGGCCGCCCACGAATCCGGCGGCGTTGTGCACCAATACATCCAGGCCACCGTAGTGCCGCTGGGCCGCGTCGAAGAGGGTGCGCAGTTCCCCCGGGTTCGCGACGTCGGCCCGCAGCATCATCGCGCGGCCGCCCCGCGATTCGATATCGGCCACCACTCGCGCGGCCGCGGCGGCATCGGTGCGGTAGTTGCCGACCACGGCCACGCCGCGGGCGGCGAGCCGCAGCGCGACGGCTCGCCCGATTCCCCGCGAACTACCGGTGATGACGGCCACGCGATCGGTCGTATTCTGCACCGCGTCACTCCAATGGTAAATGTCGTCAACAGTTGAGTCTCTTTACTATATGGTTGACCTCCTAAACAATCAACTACCATCGCTCCATGGCCGCGGCATCGGATGATTCGACCTTCGCGCAGGCACTGCTCGAATTGGGCTGCGTCCTGGACGGACTCAGAGCGGCCGCCAGCCGCGACATCGGCCTCACCCCCCAGCAGGCGCAACTGCTCACCCTGGTGGACGCGCGGCACGTGACCCACAGCGAACTGGCCGCCCGAATGCATTGCGACAAGGCCAATATCACCGGTTTGGTCGACCGCCTGGAACGCCGCGGTCTGGTCCAGCGCCGCACGAATCCCGACGATCGGCGCGTGTCCCAGGTGTCGCTCACGGATCGGGGCACGGACCTGGTCGCCACCTTCAAGCGAGCGGTCCGCGAGACCGTCGCCGACCATCTCTCCTCGTGGCCCGCCGCCGATCGCCGCCGCCTGGGCGCGCTCGCCCGCGCCGCGACCGAGGCGCTGTGCGAGTGAGGTGGCGGGTTGCCCGGCGAATCCGGCCGTGCGATCCTGACTCGTGGCCCTGGCCCGACTCGCCCTCACCGTCCTGGACTGCGACGACCCCGCCGCCCTGGCGACATTCTGGGCCGCCCTCCTGGACGGCACCGTGATGCACCCGGCGGACGACGTGGTGGTCGTCGCCACCGCGCACGGTTCCCTGGCGATGACCCGCGTCCCCGCCCACCGCCCCCCGACCTGGCCCGACCCCGACGGCATTCCCAAACAGCTCCATCTCGACCTGGCCGTCGACGACCTCGACGCCGCCGAGGCCGAGGCCGTCCGCCTGGGCGCCCGCCGCGCCGACCACCAACCCGGCAACCGGCGATGGCGAGTCCTCCTGGACCCGGCGGGCCACCCGTTCTGCCTGTGCGATTGGTCCCAACCCATGGATTCACCCGCGTAAGATGTTGCGGCGCAAGTGAATCGGCGCTCGACCGACCACCCCGGTCAATAGTTGAAATCGGGCGCGTCGACCGGAACTACCGGAGGCCACGGGTTGATGTGGATCTCCCTGTCCGACACCGGAATTCCGTGGAACCACCCGTGCGTGCGATCGGCCGCAGTGGTCGGCCGGGCATCGATATAGTCCAGGTGCAGCCACGACCACACCTGCTCCGCGGGGCACGGCCCGGTTCGGAGGCTCGGATCGTCCACGACGCCGGACTGGATGAGGACATCGAGGTGATAGGCGGCGGAGAACCAGCGGGCAGCGTCCCGCCCGCCCGGGCATTCGCGATGCCAGGTCGTGGACAGGGCACGGTCGTCACCGAGACCACCCGCGCCGATGGACCGCGCGGCCAGACGCCGCACCATCGGCGCGGCCTCCGCCAGATCAGCGCACAACCCCTGCGTCACAGGGGAATTGGCGTAGTGCCCGGGACCGTTGACCGAGATCATCACCCCACCGGGGATGCGGCGGTCGTGGTGGCGGCGCAGGTGCGCCCCGGTATGAAAGAGCTGCACACTTCCCTTGAACATCCGCAGCGCACCGCGGCGGTCGCGCAGGGGAATCGCCTCGGTGTAGATCACATCGGCTTCGATCGGCGCGCACTCGGTCAGATACAGCGCCGCCAGCTCCGCGCACACCCCCCGCAACTCCGGACCGGGCACGGCCCAAGCCAGCCGCCGACTGTTGAAGACGACGAGAAAAGCACTGCTGAGCCCTTCGGCGGCCACCAACTTCCACGCCCGCCGATCGGCGGCGATCCGCTCGGCGACTGCCTGCGCGCCCGCATCCAGAACGTCGTCCCCGATCCAGCACACCGTCAAATCCAGCCCCCGCGCCGCCCGCCCACCTTTGGTCGCCAACCGCCCGAAAACACACGGCTGATGCCGCGCCACCCACTCGAGAAACACGGCACGCTTACGCTCCTCGGACGCGCCCGACAGCAGCACCCGATGCGCCTCATCGATATCGCCCCCGAACGACGTCCCCGCCGGGTACGACGGCAGCCGGTCGAGTTCGGCGAGCGGGGAATTTGCGGAGATCTGGGGCATCGTCGCCTCGATGTCGGAGGGCCGAAAAGCTTGTGACCAGGCTATTCTGGGGTATTCGGCCCTACCCGGCGGCCCTTACCGGTCACCGTGGAGTGTCGTACCTGGGTGGCAAAGTCACGTCCTTCCGGCGAACCGCAGGCAGGGCGAAGTCCGGACCGCTCCCGCCACTGCCCCCGGTGTAGTTGCCGAAGAAGCCGACGATCAGGACGATCCAGAAGAACAAGCCGGAAAACCACACCTTCACGAGCCGTCCGAAGGAGGGCCACCCGCCGTCCTCGGGTCGGATGACGACAAGCCCGAACAACAGCTTCCCTATGGTTGCGTGGCAGAACCCTTGTAGGAGTACGCGATCGGTGAAGGACAGAATCGGCCAGGAGATCAAGGCCCACAATCGCGCCTGCGGCACGTCCCCTTCCCAGGCGGGGTGCTGAGCCAACACCGCGAACACGGCGATCATCGGCCCGGCGTGCAGGACCCAGTCGACCAGAAAAGCCGAAACCCACCGCACCCGCCGAGCCGACGGATAGCGCGGGTCGAGTCCGTCCCCGTGTTGCCCGGATGTCTCGATCGTACGGATCTTCCGGGGCTCAGCGCGGCGGCTATTATTCACAGTGACAGCGCCCCTTCACCAGTGCTCTGGATCCGCAGGCTCACCGAGCGCGCCATATCGATGACCGTGCTCCGGAACCGCGGACCGTATTCGGCGAAGACAGTGGACAATTCGATCGACGCGACGGCCGACCCGTCCTCGGACGGCACCACCGCGTCGAGTTGATAGACCGGTGCGGTCGTGCCGGTAGTCGGGTTCCCGGCGAACTCCGGCACCGGGAAGTCGCGCACTCTTTCGAAGAACAGCATCGGCCTGTTGTCGAGTTCGACTACCTGGAGGTCGCCGTGATCGCCGCCTTCGATCGCGGCTTCGGCCAAGTTCTTCACCACCAGGCGCGGATTCTCCCGGTCGCCCCCGGTGTCGTAGACCAGGACCGTGAGCACCGACGTGACAAGCACCTCGTCGAACATATGCCTGCCGAGTCCGCAGAATCGAACGCCATTGCGGCCCAGTTCTCCGAGAAAGACCCGCATCGCCGGGAGCATCCGATCGGCGGCGGCCACCAGATCGGCGGCACCGACCTCTCGCAACAACGCTGTGGCACTTTCGATGCTGCTGTCGATGCCGCTCAACGGGAGCCCCACGTAACCGACGGGAATCCCGATGCCGAGTTCCACGCTGCGAGTGGTGGCCGTCACGAGCTCAACCAATCCCTGATGTCGTGATAGCCCGCGGTGATAGCGGTTTTGCCCCGCCAGACCATCTCGATGGTGTCGAGGCGGTTCAACAATGCCAACTCGGGGTTGGCATGAGCACCGACGCCGAACACGGAATCGGGAACCCCGAGCCTCGTGAAGACCGTATTGATTCCCTTCGTCGAGAGCCCTGCGGAATGGGCCGCATCGGACAGCACATTCGTGAGGGTAGGAGCCGCCTCACCTGCTTTGGCCGCTTGGGACGCCAGATCTCCCAGGGACGCAATGCCTTTCGCGGCACCATAGGCAGGCGCGACGCCGAGACTGTCCAATCCGACCTTCGACAATGACTCCAGGTCCTGCGTGTGGAAATCCCCATGCAAGAAATCGCCGTTCCCGACTCCCGTCGCGAAGTCGCCGATGTCATTGCGCACCTTGGGGTCGCTCAGATCCAACCCCACATCGGCCGCACTGGCGGCGATACCGACGACCATTCCGATCACGTCGAAGGGCGGCGGGGTGAACATCGCGACGAGTCCACCGATGGCGGCCACGGTGCTCAGGATGTTGTGCACCAGCTCCCGGTGTCGGGAGATCCAATCCCCGATCGCGGTGACCGCGTCGGTGATCTTGTCCCACCAATGTTTCGTCGGCGGTTCCGGTGCGAAATCCTTTGCGGCTGCTTCCAATTCGGCGGCGGCCTTGCGCGCTGCGGTCTCGTGCTCGTGTTCGAGATCCCGGGCGTGACGAAGGATCGCGTCGATCTTTGTCTGCGCGTCGTTCACCGCGGTGGTCGCTGCCGTGACTTGCGCGACGGCGTTGTTCAAGCGCGCCTGGGCCGCCTGCCGCTGAACAGCATCCGAGAAGGTCTGGTTCGCCAGCTCGAGGTCGGGATTGGCCCGGGCCCGCTGCAGAGCGGCCTGCGCGTCCGTGTACTCCCGACGCGCGGCGGCCGCCTCCGTTTCCAGCGTGCCGGCGACCTCACGATGCGCGATCAAGGAGCTGTGCCATCCAGCCAGCACGCCGACCGCCCGTTCCAGGGAGCTCTGCGCATAGCCGAGATCCCGAGCCAGGGTGGTGTCGAACTGGTTGCGGAACGCGTCGCCGCCCTGTCCGACCCACACGCCGTCGGTGCCGTTGCGCAGGCGGTTCAAGACCTCTTTGGTCTCCTTGATGGCCTCGCCCGCGGAGTTGATCCTCCCTCGCAGACCTTCGACGTCGTCGGGAACTCCGGCTACCGGATTGAAGCCCAGATTGGGATAGGGGTTGTCACTCAACGGAACTCGTTCACCGTGCCTCGGACCGACCGATGGACTGCTCGACCGCCACCCGGGCGCGATCCAATGCGTCCGCGAACTCCTTGTCCACCTGCCGATAGGCATCGTGGCATCGGGAAAGGCCGTCCGCCACGTCCTTGGCATGCTCACCGATCTGCTGCAGGCCGTAGTGCCATCGATTGTGGAAGTTGTCGGCGGCGTCGACGAGCACCTTCGGCCCGACATCGCCGTGGCCCTCCTGCTTCATGGCGTTCAGCGCATCGGTGAGCACCTGTTCCGAACCACGAAGCAACTGCACCATCTTTCCCAGAACGTCGATGTCCACCCTGAAGAAGCCGACCACACCGTCTCCCCTCACATCCCCGTGTCTACAGACAATCCGCCCCAAGGGTACGGAACGCCATCCGATTTACCACGGAGATCACCGCCGTCGGACTGCGCGACCTCGCCGAGCTGGGATATCCGTGGCTGTACCCCTGTGTCCGCTCTCGACATTCGGTTGCCCGGCGGCACGCGAGCCAGTGGTCGAACAGCTCACCCCAGCGCTCACACATCTTGCCGCCAACGGGGTACGGTTGATATGCGCGCTTATTACCTTGCTTTCGTGTCCATCTCGAGCCCGAGGAGGAACCCGGTGACGACCATTCGCACGGACGCCGAGGTACTCACTCTGAACGCGGAGGGCACCAGGCTCGTCAACTACGGGCAATGGGTGAGCGCCGAGTTGTATCGACAGGCGCGGGCGCGGCCGGAGTTCGAGTCCTTCTCGACGCGCGTCGAGCGACTCGCGGAGAGTATCGACCCCTTCGTGTGCTCGGTCGTTTTCACCGAGGAGTTCCGCGCTACCTGACCCGTTTCGACCGGCTGCGTTCCGGCTCAGTGGCGATCGACTGCCGTGCGAAGCCTTATCTCGGGCCTTGTCTCCACCCAAAGCGACTCGGCCACAGCATCATCGGAGAAGTCGATCCGAAGCCGTTCCCGCCCTTGATGTTTGTCGACCGACACCGATCGCACGCCCCTGAGCTCGAGATCGGCGAGCTGATCGTCTGCCACCCCGATGATCAACCGAATCTTGTGGTGATCGGGGCGTATCTCCATTTCCACCCACCTCTGCCCCCGCCGGAGCGAGAAGACGGCAGCGGTATACGGCCACAACTCCGCCTCGTCGTCCGCGTTCGTGTGCACCGGCGACTGTTCGGTGGCGTGCGGCCAGTGCGGCTCGCCCTCGAACAACCAGATGAGGTCGGCGAGGTCGGGGGCTGGGTCCATGGTCATGAACTGGAACCTAACGCTGAGGCGGAACGGATGCGGCACGCCGAGCTTGGCAAGGATATTGGACACATGCGTTTTGACCGTCTGCTCACCGATGCCCAGTGCGACAGCGATTTCCGGATTCGTGGCGGCCTTCGCCAGCAGAATCAGGACCTGATGTTCGCGCGGGGTGAGCGTGGTGAGTTCGGGTGCGGCAGGGAATGGTTCGATGCCGTGCGACAGCCGCTCGATCAGGCGGCGGGTCAGTAGGGGATCGATCAGGGCGAGATTGCGCTTCGGTTCGGACGGCGGCGACGAGGTCTCGTCCCGGCACCCGCCCGGGTGAGTAAGCCGCTGGCGCCCAAACGCAGTGCGCGGTAGGAGTTTTCGTCGCTGCGCTCGGCTGCCAGGGTGAGAATTCGGCTGGCGCCGCCGAGTTCGGCGACGTCGGGGTAGTCGAGTCCCGGCACGTCGAGATCGAGGATGGCCATGTCGGGCCGGAGTCGTCGCATCTCGCCGCAGGTCACCCCGCGACTTCCGCCGCCTGGTGTCGGAGCGCGTGGATGAGGGCCCGGACGGGGGCCGTTGTGGGGCCGGGCGGGCGGACCACGCTGACTCGGCGGCGTTCCTCCGGCAGGTCATCGACGACGACGAGGCGAACGCCGGGCGGGATCACCGAGCGCAATGTCGCGGGAACGGTGGTGATGCCCGCTCCGGCGGCGACCAGGTGGAGTTTGGTCAGCCAATCTCGCGCGGCGTGCTGAACGCGGGGCCGTCCGGGCAGGCCCGGCCAAACGCCCAACAACGACTCGTCGGTGGAGGTGGGGCCGGCGATCCACGTCTCGGCGACGAGATCCTTTGCGGCGACGTGGGTTCGGCCCGCGAAGCGGCTGTTCTCCGGTACCGCCAGCACCAAACGATCGTCCAGCAACGGTTCCGCGCGTAGCGACGGCTCGTCGGTGTCGGGCGCCCGATGCGGTGGCCGCGAGGACAGTACGGCGAGGTCGAGGGATCCGGCGCGCAGGGCCCGCACCAGAGACGGCGTCGCACCCTCCCGCGTAGCGACTCCGACGTGCGGATGCTCCCGGCGCATGGTCGCCAGCGCGCGGGCCACGAGTACCGCTCCCGCCGCCGGGAAGAAGCCGAGCCGCACCGAACCGGCCTCGTCCGCATTCCCGCGCAACTCCCGGTCGGCCGCATCCAATGCGTCCAATGCCGTCACGGCGTGCCGCAACAGAGCACGACCCGCCGAGGTCAACCGCACGCCACCGGGATAACGGTCGAACAGCCGCACCCCGGCCGCCTGCTCCAGCGCCGCCACCTGCCGGGACACCGCCGACTGCGTGTATCCCAGAACCCGGGCCGCGGCCGTGAAGGTCCCGCATTCGGCCACCTCCCGCAACACCCGCAGCCCGACCACCGTGACGTCCATGAGTTTTCAGCATATCCAGTATGCGAAGCATTCGCTTTCCGAATGCCGGTGCCGCTCCTAGCGTGGAGGAGACCGACGACCAGAGGAACGCCGATGCCACTCATCACCATCTACCTGCGCCAGGGAACCACGCCCGAATACCGCCGCAAGGTCTCCGCTGGCCTCCATAAGGCCATGGTCGACGTCTTGAAGATCCCTCACGACGACCAGTTCCACGTCTTCCTGGAGGTCACCCCCGACAACTTCCACATGCAGCAGATGGTGTTCGGCCTCCCGCGCAGCGACCGCACCATGCTCATCCAGCTGTCCTTCAATCACCGCCCCGCCGAACAGAAGAACGCGCTGTTCCAGGAGATCGTCACCAACCTACGGCGATTCGCTGACGTCCCCGAAGAGGACGTCCTGATGACGATCCTCGAAACAGCCCGCGAAAACTGGTGGGCCGCAGGCCGAATCGTCAACCCGCAGACCGGCTACGACGCCCGCATGACCGACGTACCGGCCGATTCGGCTGCGCCACGATAGCAATGCTCATCGGGACGACGGGTAGTGGTGAACCGGAACGATCCGGCGGGTATGCGCCCACACAACGGCATGTACCCGATCGCGAACCCCGAGCTTCGCAAGAACATTGGACACGTGAGTCTTGACGGTCTGCTCCCCGATGCCGAGCGCGACGGCGATTTCGGGGTTGGTGGCGGCCTTCGCCATCAGAATCAAGACCTCATGCTCGCGCGGGGTGAGTGCGGTGAGTTCGGGCGCGGTGGGGAAGGGTTCGATGCCGTGCGACAGGCGCTCGATCAGGCGGCGGGTGAGCAGGGGATCGATCAGCGCGGGATTGTGTGCGGCGGCCCGGACTGCGGCGACGAGGTCTCGACCCGGCAGCGCTTCGGTGAGAAAGCCGCTTGCACCCAAACGCAGTGCGCGATAAAGGTTTTCGTCCGTGCGCTCGGACGCGAGGGCGAGAATCCGACTGGTACTGCCGAATTCGGCGACCGGCTCGGCGACGGCGGTGTCGTCGAGCCCGGGCAGGTCGAGAGCGAGGATGGCGATGTCGGGTCGCAGTCGCCGCATCTCCCGCACTACGGCGGGCCCGTCGCCGACCTCGCCGACGCAGCGCAGGTCCGGCTGGCTCTCGAGCACCGCCCGCAAACCCGACCGGAAAACGATCTGATTGTGCGCGAGCAGCACCGAAGTCGTCGTGCCGCGCCCCGGATCGGCGTCCGCGGTGAAGCTGCGCCCCGCGCCCGGAGTGACGGCGTGCGCGCTGCCCGCCGACAACATCGTCGCGGTGAGCGCGAGCACGAGCGTGGACACGAGCCGCAGCAGCAGCGGGCGCGGCAGTGTGGTCGTCGGCATGGACACAGTCTGCTTCAGCGGAGGAACCCCGTGTAGTTCTTGTTCATCACCTGACTTTCGAGCTGTTTGACGGTGTCGAGGCCCACGCTCACCACGATCAGCACCGAGGTACCGCCGAATGCCAAGTTCTGTGCGGGACCGCCGGATCCCGCGCCCGACAGCAGGTTCGGCAGGACAGCCACCGCGCCGAGATAGATCGCGCCCGGCAGGGTGATGCGGCTCAGCACGAAGCTCAGGTGATCCGCGGTCGGCTTGCCCGGACGGTATCCGGGGAGAAACCCGCCGAACTTCCGCATCTCATCCGCACGCTCCTCCGGGTCGACGGTGACCCCGACGTAGAAGTAGGTGAAGAACACGATCAGCGCGAGGTACACCGCGACGTAGACCGGACTCGTCGGGTTCGTCAGGTACCGCCGCACGTACTCCTGCCACGCCGCGGTGTGCCCGGAAGACGTCAACTGCGCCACCAGATTCGGCAGATACAGCAGCGACGACGCGAAGATGACGGGAACGACCCCGGCCTGATTCACCTTCAGCGGCAGATACGTCGGGGCCCCGCCGTACATCCTGCGCCCGACCACCCGCTTGGCGTACTGCACCGGAATCCGCCGTTGCCCCTGCTCGACGAAGACGACCCCCACGATCACGACCAGCGCGCCGACACCCACCAGAATCGTGATCGGCAACCCACGACTGTCGTATATCTGCCTGCCCTGCACCGGAATTCGCGCCGCTATCCCGGCGAAGATCAGCAACGACATCCCGTTGCCGACGCCCCGCTCGGTGATCAGCTCGCCGAACCACATGACCAGGCCCGCGCCCGCGGTCATCACCAGCACGATGACGATCATGCCGAAAAGCGAAGTGTCGGAGAGGATATCGCGCGGACAGCCCGGAAGCAGCTGCCTGCGCGCGGCGAGCGCGACCAGAGTCGTCGCCTGCAACACCGCCAGCGCCATCGCGAGATAACGGGTGTACTGCGTGATCTTGGCCTGCCCGGATTGCCCCTCGCCGCGCAGCCGCTCGAAGCGCGGAATCACGGCGGTCAGCAGCTGGGTGATGATACTCGCGGTGATGAAGGGCATGATGCCGATCGCGAAGACCGACAGATGCAGCATCGCGCCGCCGGAGAAGAGGTCGATCAGCTGGTAGATCCCGGCCGACCCACTGCCGGAGACGATCCCGAGACAGGTACGGACGGACCGATAGTCCACTCCGGGAGACGGGAGCGCGGCCCCGAGGCGATACACCGCGATCAGCCCGAGGGTGAAGAGGATCTTCCGCCGGAGGTCCGGGGTCCGCACGGCCGACGCGATGGCGGAAAACACGGCTCCTCCTGACGAATATCGTTGCGGCACAGGCGATCGGCCCTGCCTCGGGATCTCCGACGGTACGGGTGCTGGCGGTCGGCGCACGTCGGCCGCGAGGGGTAAATCGCCCTCCCCCGATGGAGGGAACGAGCACGCCGAGCCGCGATCGTCCTGGAACAGCGGCCCCGGCTCGGTAGGGTAAGGCCGTGCGCGACTTCGGTAGAGGCTTCCGGTATCTCCTGACCGGCCAACGCTGGATCCTCGGGCACGGCCGCCAATACGGTTTCGGCCTCCTACCGGGCCTGATCACCCTCGCGCTGTACCTCGCGGCACTGATCGCCCTGATCCGCTACGGCTACGACATCGCCACCGCCGTCACCGGATTCGCCGACCACTGGTCCAGTGCGGAACTACTACGGGTCTTCGTCACCGCCCTCCTGATCGCCCTGGCCCTCCTGCTCGCGGTGCTCAGCTTCACCGCGGTCACCCTGCTGATCGGCCAGCCCTTCTACGAGGCCCTCTCCGAACGAGTCGACCGCGCGGCCGCCCCGAACGGCCGCGCCCCGCAATCGAATCGCCCCCTGTGGCAAGAGCTATGGATCTCCGCCCGCGACAGCCTCCGAATCCTGCTCCGCGCCACCCTCTGGACCCTCCTCCTGTTCGCCCTGGGCTTCCTCCCCCTCCTCGGCCAAACCGTGATCCCAGTCCTCGCGATCTTCGTCACCGGCTTCTTCCTCACCGAGCAACTCACGGCAATGGCCTTGCAGCGGCGCTCGATCGAACTACGAGAACGGCTGAAACTGTTGCGCTCCCGCCGAACGCTGGTGTGGGGCTTCGGCGCTCCCTTGGCGGCTGTCTTCTTGATTCCGCTCATCGCGGTTTTCCTGATGCCGGGGGCGGTGGCGGGGGCGACTCTGCTTGTTCGGGATCTGGTGGGTGAGGCGGAGCGGGACGACCAGTTCGGGCCAGCCGCCGATCGGTAGCCGGGCCGTTCCGGCCTCGAGTTTCGCCCGTCCCGGAGTTCGTTGCGCGCCAACGCGCGGCGTTCCAACGACTATGCTCCCGAGGTGCCCGACACCTCCCCGTTTCGATTGCTCGTCGCCGGCGGCGGCACCGGCGGCCACGTCTTCCCAGCGCTGACCACGATCCGCGTCCTCCGAAAGCGCTTCGCCGAATCCGGCTGCGGCATCGAGGTCCTCTGGCTGGGACAGGCCGACGGGCTGGAGGCCAGGACCGCCGACCGCGAACAGATCCCCTTCGCCCCGGTGGCCGTCGGTAAGATCCGACGCGACCGCAACCCGCTCAAAATGCTGTCGCGAGCCAACGCGACCGACATGGCACGCGTTCCGCTCGGCATCGCCCAAGCCCGCCGCGAGGTCGCGCGTTTTCAACCGGATACTGTTCTGACCACGGGCGGTTACGTCTCCATCCCCTCTGGCATCGCTGCCCGAATCTGCCGCCGCCCCTTAGTGATTCACGAGCAGACCGTCCGCCTCGGCCTGGCCAATCGCGTCCTCGGCCGACTGGCCGACCGCATCGCCCTGTCGTCCGAATCGAGCCTGACGCTACTACCCGCGAAGTTGCGGACCAGGGCAGTCGTCACCGGCAACCCGGTCCGGCCGGAGATCTTCACCGGCCAACCCGACAAGGCCATCGACGCACTTGGCCTACACACCTTCGACCGATCCCTGCCCACCATCCTCGTGACCGGTGGCGCACAAGGCGCACAACAGATCAACACAACCGTCCGCCAGATCCTGCCCTGGCTTCTACTGCACGCCAACGTGATCCACCAATGCGGCACAGCCTCGGCCGCCGAGTTGCGCGAGTTCTCCACCACACTGGAATCGCCCCTCGCGCAACGCTATTCGGTGACCGAATTCATCGCCGAAGAAATGCCCGACGTACTGGCACTGGCCGACCTCGTCATCTGCCGCAGCGGGGCGGGCACCATCGCGGAACTCACCGCCATCGGCAAACCCGCCATCCTGATACCCCTCGCCTCCGCCGCGGGCAACGAACAAGCCCACAACGCAGCGCAATTGGAGATCACAGGTGCGGCGGTGAGCCTCGCCACCGATGTCTCGCCGCAGACGTTGCGCACCGCACTGGCTTCACTGCTCGACGAGCCCGAGCGACGCGCGGCCATGGCCGAACGAGCTCGGCAACACGGACGACCGAACGCCGCCGAACGGCTCGCGGAGGAGCTCCTGACGACAGCCATGCCGAGCCGCGACCAACAGCGGTAGCGATAAAGATGTTCGCGGCATTCACTCGCTCACAGACGCGAGCATGTACAGCGGTCCGTTCTCCGCCAGAGGCGCCCGCTCCTTGATCGAGCCGATGCCCTTCGCTTCTCGGTCCCGCCGTACACGTGTCCAGGTACGACCACTCTGCCAGCAGGACAGTCGATTCACCGTGCTCGCAGCGGAATTCGCGCTTGGACCTCCCACGTATACCCGCTTCTGCCCCGCTCCAGCCGCACCAGCACCGCCTCGGTGACCACCACGTCGACCGGGGCGATTACGGCATCTATCTCTCCCGCGGTCGAAGCGGCTACCGCCGAAGCATTTTCAGAGGCCGGATAAGCAATCGTGATGTGCGGAGTCGATGCTGACATCTTGACCGGTGCGTCCGGGGAGATCGTCAAGGTCGCCGCTCGCAACCGGTCTCGAAGCGCCCGCACGGCATCGGCGGGCGTAACGATGAAGCCGATAGCCCCACGCAGACTGGTCACATGCGCCAGCCGCAACGTGAGCGGAGGTTGCCCCTGACAGGTGCGGACCGCAGCCGCGGCTATCGAGTCGAGACATTCGCGCGTTGTCTTTCCAACCCGCGCGATCCTGTCCACGGTGAGATGCAAGCCGCTGGTCGGCGTCAGGTCGAAGAGGTCTGGATCAATATGCCGCTGGCACTCTTTCACGGCGGCATGCAGTTCCAGCGCGTGTTCGAATGTCAGAAACCAGTAGTACCCGAGCGCTTCAGCGGGAGGATCATCGCCTCTATCTGCCGGGCTGGCCATCGCGCTCATCGACGCTCCTCACGTTCGCGAGCACCTCCCGCACTGCCCGGAGCTGGGCGGTATCGCCCCAACGCTCGGCAGCATGAACGGCCGGACGCCGCCGATCGTCTCGCAGAGGTGCTTCTGACGACGGCCACGTCCAGAGCCGTTGCGGCAGAATCATAACCTCACCAAATCGACTTCGAGGGGGCACGAATGTCCGACCTAATCGTTCATCCTGCGTAGACTGGCGGTCGTAGTGTCGATTTCGTCGACGGTCTCGATCTCGATGCGCGTATCCATCGTGCGGGTTAGGAGCGCTCGGTGGACGGGCGCAATCAGCACGGCACCAGTCAGGGTCAGTAACAGCCGACGGTGCATAGGATCGCCATCGGGCACCACCTGCACGGCGCGCAAGGTTCCTTCCGGCGCAGGCTGTCGGCGGCCCTGAGAGCGTCGGGTTGAGCGATAAGCTCGGCCTGTGTCGCCCCACCGAACCGATCTCGAGATGTTCGCGGAATCCCGCTCACCCGCAGGCGCGAGCGTGAACGGCGGTCCGTTCCCACCGGAGGCACCCGACTCCTTGATCGACCCCCACACCATCCGCGCGAATGACTGGCAGGCATTCGCGAATCTGACGCTGCTCGAGAATCATTGGAGTATGAAGGCGTGGCCGCCCGGACATGCCGCTTACTACTGGTACCTCACCTTCGCCGACGATGCGCTCGTGTCTCACGTCGAGCGGTGCCAGGCACAGCTCGAGACAGAGCACCTCGACATGGTTCCGCCAGGCGGGCTCCACTTGACGCTCGTCAAGGTTGGAGACGCGGACATGCTCGATGCCGAGGTCCTGTCGGCGTGCGCGAGTGCGGCCCGAGCGAACCTCGCAGCGCTTAGGCCCTTTTCGCTCGAGATCGGACCATTGACCGGTTCGCCCAGCGCTATTCGCTTTTCGGTTGCACCGTGGCAACCGCTTGTGGAACTCCATGCCGCGTTGCGCGGAAGTATCACCAGGACGCGACCAACCCAAATGCCCAGGCCGACTGCCCAATTCCGGCCGCATCTCGGAATCGCGTACAACAATCAGCGTCGCCCTGCCGCTCCGATCGTGAAAGACGTTGCCAGGCTGAGACATCTACCTACCGTCAAGGTAGGCATCGAAGAAGTGAAGCTTGTCCGATTATGGCGGACAGAGCACCACTACAAGTGGCAGGACCGCACGGCCATCGCCCTTCGGCCATAGGAACGCCCGACGACTGTATCGAAACAAGGCACATCAGGTGCGGCGCCCGACCACCAGTTCCGGAGCCGTGGCACTGATCCTCGCCAGCACTCCCCGGGTCCGACCCGACTCCAATTCCTCGAGAGTGTCGAGCACAGGATTCACGATCCTCGCCGCCCCCGCTTCATCGCCCAACCGCAGCCTCAACATCGCGGTCTCCCCCGCGATCATCGCGTGGACCCGCGCATGCGTCTCCGGATTCCAGAGCGTCGTCGCCCGCTCGTGGTACCGTTCCGCTTCCCTCAGCTCCCCCAGGGCCTCCAGCGCCTTGCCCGTCTGATGCGCGACCGTGCCTCCGTTGGGCGTCCACGACGCCATCCACGGGGGCAGCTCCGCCGTGTGCTCGTTATCGGTGAGGGCCGTGACCTCCCTCAGCAGGTCCCGTGCGGCGGTCGCGCTTCCAGTCTCCGCATGACAACGGGCGAGGGTCACCTTGAACTGAGCCATGGCCACCTCATCGATGTCCTCGCGTGCTCGCTGGACGGCCGCCTCGGCGAGATCCACACTGAACCGACGCTCTCCGATATCGGTCGACTGCACGCTCAAAGCACGCAGAGCCCATGCGGCTTGGCCATCGCTCCCGCCCTCGGTAGCGAGCCGCAGGGCTGCCAGGTAATACCGTTGCGCGAGACCATCCGCTCCCGCGTCGTGCGCCTTGAATCCAGTGAGATACGCCAATTCCGCTGCGGCGCTGAATGCCTCGAAACGAACAGTGGCGTCGGCGAATCGCGCTCGAAGTAGAGCGGCCACATCGGTCGCCAGAAACTCGGCGACGGCGGTACGTCCAGCGCCTCCACCGCGTACCTCGTCCAGCCGGTGGAACGCCGCGGTGATGTCGCGGACCGCGCGGACCTCGGCGAGTCCGACGCGCCGGGATTGGTCGAGGTGAGTCAGGCGTGCGGTGGACTCGGGTAGAGGGGCAAGAGCGCTTGCCGACAATGCCGCGCTGTAGACGGCGTTGCGCAGAAACGATCGGCGGTCCACTTCGTTCTTCGCCAGTGCGACAGCCGAACTCACCGCGTCGGTGAACGGGCCGCACACTCGTTCGTACCACGCGACTATTTCCGCCGTGGGGGTTCGGTGCCCGGTTTCGTAGTGGCCGAGCGCGGCTCGGCTGTAGGGCACGCGCTCGGCCATGCCGGACAGACTCAATCCCGCCGCTTCTCTGGCCGCTCGCAGCCGAGATCCGGTGATTGTGGCGTCCTGGTTTTCCACAGTTCCAGGCTATCGCGGCCGGTCGGTTCGGGGAGGAGCCGTAGATGCCGTGTAGACACCGAAGGCACCGTTCGGCGCTTCGTCTCGCCTTACTGTTCCTTCGTGCGTCGCGCTCGTCGATGTCGAGCGGACAGCACATGCTTTCCGATCCACCACGGTGCCCTATCCCTCGATACCGGAGGTGTTACCCCATGAGCATTGCCTTGGCCTTGATCGCTGCCCTTCTGGGCTCATTGGCCACCTATTTCCTGATTTCCCTGTGGCCACAACGAATTCCAAGAGATATCACTGTCGACGCCATCCGGGAACGCGTCGAGCACGAGGACGGTGAGTGATGCCCGCCCAAGGTTCCACCCTCGCCCGCCGCGCCCTCGGCCGCCAACTGAACGCCTTGCGAGAGAAGGCGAACATCACCCGCTTCCAAGCCGCCCGCATCCTGGGTATCTCCCCCCAGACCATGACCCGCCTGGAGGACGGCGTTTCCCTGCCGTCGGCGAAGGACCTCTACATGAACGCCCTGTGTGATCACTACGGCGTCTCCGACGAGAAGCGCCGGATGGTGCTCGCGCTGGCGGCCGAGGTTCGGGGCAATGCCAGAAATGGTGGCGGCTGGTGGCGGCCGCATATCGATTGTGCCCCGGCTGATTTCGACCCTTTCGCCATGTTGGAGAACGCCGCTCGGCGCGTGACGGCGTGGCGGGTGATCCTGCTTCCGCCGATCGTGCAGACGCTCGACTACCGGCGCGCGGTGGCGTGGACAAGAGCCCGCACCTGCCGACCGGGGAGATCGAGCGGCGCATCGACCATCAGGTGAAACAGCAACGCCGACTGGATGATCCGGCGTTCACCGCCGAGGTCATGCTGTCGGAGGCCGCGATTCGCGAGGAGTGGGGCGGGGCGGGGGTGATGGCCGAGCAGCGCCGCTACCTCGCCGAACTCGGGCGGCGCCCGAATGTCTCGATTCGCGTGGTGCCATTCAACTCTCGCAGTCACATCGGCGCGCTCGTCGGATCGTTCTCCCTCATGGAGTTCCCGCTCGTCCCCCACCCCAGGCTCACCGAACCGCCCGTCGTCTACATCGAGGAACATGTGGGAGACCTCTTCCTCGAGCGTTCGGAAGAGATCGACGCCTACAAGTCCACGATCACCGAACTACGCCGCGTCGCTCTCAGCGAATCCGACTCCCGCACAATGCTTCTGGGGTCCTAACTCAATACCCCCGAGCGATCCACTCCTCCAAATGCGGACTCTCCGCCCCCACCGAGGTCCCGTCGCCGTGCCCGGTCCGAACCTCCGTCTCACCGGGCAAGGTGAACACCCTCTCCCGCAACGACCCGATGATCGTCGGAAAGTCCGAATACGACCGCCCCGTAGCCCCGGGCCCACCGGAGAACAGCGTGTCCCCGCTGAACAGAACACCCAGCTCCGGCGCGTACAAACACACCGACCCCGGCGAGTGCCCAGGCGTGTGGATGACCTGAATATCCGTCCCCGCCACCGAGATTCGCGCACCGTCCTCCAAGGACGAGAACCCGGACGACGGATACACCACCCGCCACAACATCTCGTCCCCGGGATGCAGCAGCACCGGCGCATCGGTCCGCGACGACAGCTCCCCCGCCACCCCGATGTGATCGTTGTGCCCGTGCGTGCACACGATCCCCCGCACCACCCGATCACCAACAGCGTCCAGAATCGCCGACGCGTCGTGCGCGGCGTCCACGATCACGACCTCGCGATCGTCCCCCACCACCCACACATTGTTGTCGACCTCCCACGACCCGCCGTCCAGCTCGAACGTCCCGGACGTGACCACCCGCTCCACCGCACTCACAACATCACCACCGACCGCAGCACCCGCCCGGATTTCATTGTGGCGAAAGCCTTTTCGACATCCCCCAGCCCGACCCGCTCGGACACGAACCGCTCCAACGGCAACCGCCCCGCCCGATGCAACGCGAGCAGCGTGGGAAAGTCCCGCTCGGGTAGGCAATCGCCGTACCACGACGATTTCAACGCCCCACCGCGCGAGAAGAAGTCCAGCAACGGCATTTCCAACCGCATATCCGGAGTAGGCACGCCGACCAACACTACCGTACCGGCGAGGTCGCGGGCGTAGAACGCCTGCTCGTAGGTCTCGGGTCGCCCGACCGCGTCGATCACCACATCCGCGCCGAAATCCCCGGTGAACTTACGAATCAGCGCGACCGGGTCCGATACGGAGGCATCGACGGTGTGCGTGGCGCCCAATTCCACGGCCGTCTCGAGTTTGGCCTTGTCCCGATCGACCGCGATCACCGTCGTCGCCCCGGCCAGCACGGCCCCGGCCACGGCCGCCGCCCCGACACCCCCGCACCCGATGACGGCCACACTGTCCCCCAGCCCGACCTGCCCGGTGTGCAGCGCCGCGCCCAGCCCGGCCATCACCCCGCACCCCAGCAACCCGGCCACCGCCGGATCGATCCGCGAATCCACGACCGTGCACTGCCCTTCGTGCACGAGCGTCTTCTCCGCGAACGCCCCGATGCCCAACGCCGGAGTCAACTCCGTCCCGTCGGCGAGCGTCATCTTCTTCGACGCGTTGAACGTGTCGAAGCAGTACCACGGCCGCCCCCGCCGACAAGCCCGGCACCGCCCGCACACCGCACGCCAGTTCAGCACGACGAAATCCCCGACCGCCACATGGTCGACCGCCGACCCGATGTGATCGACGATTCCAGCCGCCTCGTGCCCGAGCAGGAAGGGGAACTCGTCATTGATCCCACCCTCGCGATAGGTCAGATCCGTATGGCACACCCCGCACGCCAGCACCCGCACGACCACATCGTGCGGCCCCGGATCGGGGATCACGATATCGGTCGATTCGACGGGTTCGCCCACCGTTCGCGCGACCACGCCACGCACGATCTCGGCCATGTCACCTCCGTGTCCACCGGCCCGAACAGGCCGGGCCATCAGTCCGGTTCAGTATCCATGCACCCATCCGGAATAGTGTCTGGAATGTGGTCCACGTCATATGGTAGCGTCGCCGTCGCACGGTGAAGGAGATGCGCTTTGTCGACGACGAATCTGGCTCTTCCCCCGGCTGAGCAGGGATCGCGGCCGGGTGCGGCGCTTCGTCGGAATTTCTCGGAGACGGTGTTGTCGAGCCTGGCCACGTTCGGCCGGGCGCTGCGGATGGGCGCGCACGCGGTCCGCGTCGGCACCGGCGATCTCCTCCGGCTGCGGTTCCAGACACACGAAACCCTCACGCAGGCTTGGTTTCTCATCAAGGTGACCGCGATTCCCAGCATCCTGATGGCGATTCCGTTCGGCGTCATCATCTCCGCGCAGGTCGGCAATATCGTCTCCCAGCTCGGCGCGGACTCGATGATCGGCGCGGCGGGCGGGCTGGGGGTGATCAAGCAGGGCGCGCCGATGGCGAGCGCCATGATGCTCGGCGGGGCGGGTGCGGCGGCCATCGCCGCGGACCTCGGCGCGCGGACCGTGCGCGAGGAGGTCGACGCCATGCGGGTGATGGGCGTGGATCCCGTTGCGCGCCTGGTGGTTCCGCGCATCGCCGCCATGATGCTGATCGCGCCGCTGCTCAATATCCTCATCGTGGTGGTCGGCATCGCCGCGGGGTTCCTGGTCGCGGTGACGGCGCTCGATGTCACCCCGGGCAGCTATTGGGCGTCGTTCGGGGCGTTCACCACGACGGTCGACATCTGGGTGTCGCTGGTGAAGGCGTTGATCTTCGGGTTCCTGGTGGTGGTCATCGCCTGCCAGCGCGGGCTCGAGGCCAAGGGCGGGCCGCGCGGAGTCGCCGACGGCGTGAACGCGGCGGTAGTCATGTCGGTGGCCGCGGTGGCGGTGCTCAATACCGCCATAACCCAGGTGGTGACCATGTTCTTCCCGGTGAGGATGGCGTGATGACCGCGACCCCCTATCTGCCCGCCGGACTGCGCTGGGCCAACCGGATACGCGGCCGCCTGCATCCGCTCGCGCCGATCGAATTCGTCGGTTTCGCAATCGGTTTCGCGTGGCAGGCGCTGTCGGCGCTGCCCTATACGCTGGTGCACTACCGGCGGCAGACGATCGCGGTGATCACCGATATGACGTGGGGTCGCGGGTCGGTGATCATCGGCGGCGGCGTGGTCCCGCTCATGCTGCTGCTGGGCGCGGCGATGGGCGCCTCGATCGGCATCGAGTCCTTCAGCGCCCTCGACCTGCTCTCCCTGGGCCAGCTCACCGGGCTGATCTCCGCGTTCGGCGTCACCCGGGAGCTCGCGCCGATCGCGGCGGGGGTCGGGTTCGCGGCGCAGGCGGGGTGCCGCATGACCGCCGAGATCGGGTCGATGCGGATCTCCGAGGAGATCGACGCGCTGGAATCGCTGGGGGTGCGGTCGGTGCCGTTCGTGGTGACCACCCGCATCGTCGCCGGAATCGTCGCCGTCGCACCGGCTTTCGTGGTCGCGCTGATCCTCAGCTACCTGTCGTGCCGGGTGATCGTGACGACCGTGCACGGCACCCCGGAGGGCACCTACGGCCACTACTTCGACCAGTTCGTGCTCGGCTGGGATGTGCTGGCGGCGATCATCAAGGTGACGGTGTTCGCCGTCGCGGTGGTGCTGATCCATTGCTATCAGGGCTATTTCGCCACCGGCGGCCCGGAGGGCGTGGGCACCGCCTCGGGCCGCGCGGTGCGGGCGAGCCTGGTCTCGATCATCGCCCTGGACATGTTCGCGACGATTGTGCTGTGGGGCTTCCAGTCCCCCATCACGTTCACCGGGTGATCGCGTGCCCGCCTATACCCTGCCCGGAACCGAGGTCGGCCCGCGCCGCGCCCGCGTCCTCGGCGCGTGCGCGGTGCTGATCACCGTGCTCGGCGTCGTCGCCTGGCGTGCCGCTCCGGAAACGAAGTCCGCCAACGACATTCACGTCACGCTGGTCACCACGACGGTCGGCGAGGGCGTGGGCTCCGGCACCGATGTCCGCCTCGACGGCGTGCGGGTCGGCTCGGTGGCCGAGATCGCCAGCGCCGGGCCGGGCCGCCAGCACATCGACCTGACCCTGCAACGGTCGCAACTGTTCGGCCTGACCGACGCCCTGAGCGTGGACTACGCGCCGGGCAATCTCTTCGGAATCAGTGCGCTGCAACTGCATTCGGGCTCCGGCGGCGAGACCCTCACCGACGGGACGACCGTGGATCTCACCGGCCCGCGCGCCGACCGGGTCCGCGACGCGACGCTGGCCGCGCTGCTGGGTTCCACCGGCACCCTGACCGACGACGTGCTGACCCCGAAACTGGCCGAGCTGCTGAGCACGGCGTCGCACGACATCAGCGCGTTCACCCCGCTGTTGCGGGCGGTCGGCACCACCGCCCGCTCGTTCGCCGAGACCCAGCTGATGCCGCCGTCGCTGCTGTTCGACCGGTTCGGCTCGGTGCTCGCCGGTTTGCCGCCGATGCTGGCGGGCGCGCTGCGCATCGTCTACTCCGCCTACACCAACCAGTACTTCCAAACCCCCGAGCACATCGCGAAATACGCCGAGATGTTCGACAAGATCCAGTACGAGCTGCTGCCGACCGTCACGCAGACCGCCACCACGGGCCACCAGTACTTCGGTGGTTTCATCCCGATCGCCACCGCGATCCTCGATCAGCTCTCCGGCTCGATCGGCGACCCGGCGGCCTCCGAACCGCGGCTACGCGAACTGCTCGAGCGGCTCGGCGTCGCCTTCCACGACACCCCCGACGGCCCGGTCCTCGACGCCGGTGTCGAGGTCGGCACGGGAGGACGCTGATGACGACCCGCGCCCTGTTCGTCCGGGTCTCGATCGCCGTGGTGGTGATGGCGGTGGCCCTGGTCGGCGTCTTCCGGATCGTGCAACGGCCCGTGCGCGGCGAAACCGACACGTACACAGCCATATTCACCGACGCCAACGGTCTGCGCGCGGGTGACGACGTGCGACTGTACGGCGTTCAGGTGGGCAAGGTGCGCGAGGTCGGCCTCGACCACGCCCAGGCTCGGGTGCGGTTCACCGTCACCCGCGACCATCCGCTGTTCACCGACAGCCGCGTGGCCATCCGTTATCAGAACCTCACAGGGTTCCGCTATCTCGACATCCAGCAACCCGACCGGCCCGGCGCACGCCGCTCGCCCACGGCGGTGTTCCAAACCGCGGAGACGATCCCGGCCTTCGACATCACCACCCTGTTCAAGGGATTGCAGCCGGTGCTGGCCGAACTGTCGCCCGACGATCTCAACCAGTTCGCCGACAGCATGCTCGCGGTCGTGCAGGGCGACGGCACCGGCATCGGGCCCGCGCTCGGCGCGATCGACAAACTCAGCCGCTACGCCTCCGACCGCCAAGCAGTGCTGTCGACCCTGGTCGGCAACCTGGCGCGGATCTCCGATCACCTCGGCGGCAAATCCGGGAACGCCATGAAACTGCTGACGAATCTGACCAACCTGTTCACCGCGATCACCGACAAGCTGCCCGGCCTGGTCGATTTCGCGCTCGCGATTCCGCCTGTGCTGCAACCACTTCGGGACATGCTGACCGTTCTCGGCATCACCGGGGACCGCGATCGGGACCTGGACGCCCTACTGCGCCAGGCGTTTCCGGACCCGCGCCAGGCGGTCGCGGTGTTCGGCCAACTGCCGGGCCTGATCCAGGCCATCACCGCCACCGTTCCCCCGACCGGGCCGGAGGCCGCCATGACCTGCTCGCACGGCATCGCCGTCGCCCCGCAACCCATTCAGATCCTGATCGCCGGACAGAGGATCACGCTGTGCCGGGGCTGAGGGGGTGGCGGGCGCGACTGACACCGAAAACCGAGCGCGGCAACGAGATTCGCTGGGGTCTGGCCGGGATCTGCGGGGTGCTGCTGCTGATCGCGGCGATCGGGGTCGTGTACACGACCGGCACCACGCCGGAGCGGACCTATCGCGCGGATATGGCGCAGGCGGGCGCGATCCGGCCCGGCGACGACGTCCGGGTCGCGGGCATCCCGGTGGGCAAGGTGAAGTCGCTGACGCTGCTCGCCGACCGGGTGCGGATGACCTTCACCGTCGACAGCACGGTGTTCGTCGGCGACCAGACCACCCTCGATCTGCGAATGCTGACCATTGTCGGCGGCTACTACGTGGCGGTGGAACCGTCGGGGGCGAAACCGCTGGGCTCGACGATCATCCCGTCGCAGCGAGTCGTATTGCCCTACAACCTGACTCAGGCGTTCCAGGACGCCATCGAGCCGGTGCGGAAGGTGGACGGGGATACGTTGCGGCGCAATCTCGCCGCGCTGGCCTCCTCGGTCGACCGCAGTCCCGACGCGCTGCGGGCGGCGGTCCAGGCGGTGAGCGATGTGGTCGGGTTGATGGACAAGCAGAATGCCGACATCTCCCACACCCTGTCCATCGCCGACGAATACCTCGCCGCGCTCGACGCCAATTCCACGGTGTTGGCCCAATTCGTGACCACGCTGCGGACCCTGGAAAACATCGTCGAGGGCAACAAGACGGCGGTGCATCAGGCCGTCGACGACCTCGCGGTGGTGCTGCACGACTTCAGCCCCCTGGGCAGGCTGTGGGACGAGCAGCTGAAAGCCAAGGCCCAGCCGCTCGCCGACGCCATGCCCAAACTCCAGGAACTCGCCAATGGTCTTGGCAGCCTGTTGGATTCGCTGCGCGGGCTGGAACAACGCGTGCTGCCCCTGCTGCCACCGGGCGGCGGCGTGACCATCGATCAGTCCGGCACCACGATCCAACCGGCCGCGTTCTGCGTCCCCGTCCCGGGAGGTGGCTGCTGATGGCCCGCAGCGCCGGGCTCCGCCCACCGATTCGCGGAGGGGGACGCTGATGGCCCGCAGCGCCGTGCCCCGGCAACCGATTCGCGGAGGGGGACGCTGATGCTCACCCGGATTCTGGGGTCGCGCGGACTCATGTCGGCGGCGGTGATTCTCGTGCTCGTAGCGGCCGCCGCGATCGGCGTGAAGGTGGTGAAGGCCGCGCCCGAAGCACGGGCCTATTGCGCCGATCTGCCCGACAGCATCGGGTTGTACAAGGGCAGCGCGGTCACCATCATGGGCGTGCCGGTGGGTCGGATCACCGACATCACACCCCAGGGGGCGATCGCGCGGGTGCGATTCACCGTCCCCGCGAATCGCAAACTGCCACCGGACGTGGGCGCGGTGACGGTGAGCGACACCCTCGTGGCCGATCGCAAGCTGGCGCTCATCGGGGCCGAACCGCAGGGGCCGGGCTGGGACGCGCACCACTGCATCACCAAATCTTTGACACCCAAGAGCCTTTCGGAAACCTTCGACGCCCTGGCCCAGCTCGCCGACCAGCTCACCAGCGCACGGGATCCGAGCCAGCGCGACAATCTCGGCGCGGGACTCGACGCGCTCGACCGCGCCACCGCGGGCACCGGCGATCAGCTCAACGGCCTTGTCGAACAGCTCAGCCGGGTGCTCGCCGCACCGGACGCGGCCATCGGGCACATCGGCGGCCTCATCGACGCGCTCAGCCAGCTCGCCCATCGCGCGCAAGGCAATTGGTCGACGGTGCAGGAGTCGGTGAGCGGGCTCGCCCAGACCTTCGGCGATATCAATGTGCTCGCCATCCCGCAGATCGTCGAGATCGTGGCCGGGCTGCGCGATGTGCTGCCGCAGCTCAACGACGTGCTCATGATGTTCGGCACACCCGCGATCCGGGCGCTGGACTCGATCACCGATCTGCCGCGCATGATCGACGCCGGGGTGGGTTCGGTCGGCGAGATCATCCGGATGGCCCCGGCCGTCGCGTCGGGCTTCGCGAACACGATCGATCCCGCCACCGGACAGCTCACCATCCGGTACGCGTCACCGAAGATCGCTCTGCCGCAACAGGATACGGCTCAGGTCTGCGCGGCCGTGCAAGTGGTGACCGGGCAGCCGTGCCCGGCGGGCGCGACGACCGTGCCCGCGCTGTCGCTGTTGCTGGGGGCGGTGAGCGCCCGATGACCCGCCTGCGCCTTGCCTTGTCGGCCCTGCTCACCGTCGCCCTGCTACCGCTCGCGGCGGGCTGCGATTTCCAACCCACCGAGATCGCCGTGCCCGGCACCGGAGTCGACGGTCCCACCTATCACCTGCGGATCGAATTCGCGAACGTGCTCAATCTCCCCCAGGGCGCGAAGGTGATCGCCGACGGCGTGCCCGTGGGCCGGTTGACCGGTGTCACCGTCGTCGATCCGACCGCGGACCGGCACGGCCTCGTGATCGCCGAGGTCGACATCCGCGCGGCGGTCCGGCTGCCGGTCGGCACCACCGCCGAACTGCGGCAGGAGACCCCGCTCGGTGATGTGCACATCGCGCTCACCGAACCCGCCGCCCCCGCCGTGGGCGAGCTGCGCGCGAACGACACCATCCCGCTGGCGAATACGACCCAGGCCCCGCAGATCGAGGACATCCTCGCGCGGCTGTCCACCTTCATCGGCAGCGGCGCGGTCACCGACATCCAGAACATCGTCCGCACCATGAACGGGGTGCTGCCCCCGAATCCGGCCGACACGGCGCGCATCGCGGGCACCCTGGGCGCGGACCTCACCGATCTGGCCGACCACACCGAGTCCATTCACAATCTCGTCGCCGGGTTGCAGAGCACCGTGGACGAGGGATTGCTTGCCAACACAACGACTTTCGACCAGCTGCTCACCCCGTACGGCGTGCAGCACACCACCGATTCGATCAACGCCACCATCGGCGTCATCTTCGTGCTGACCGCGCTCGGACCGGTCGCCCCGGCCGCGGCCTGGCTGGGTCCGGCGCTGATCTCGGCCGACGGGGTGGTGCGGTCGGTGGTGCCGGTGCTGTTCGGCAGCCATCCGCTCGACACGAGTTCGCCGTCGAATCTGAAGCTGCTGGTCGATCTGATCCAGAACAAGATCATTCCCTTTGTGCAGCGGGGGCCGAAGGTGAACATGGTCGGGGTCACCGTCGACCCGCCACCGGTCGCGATGCCGCCCGAGGAGCAGACCGCCCGCATCGTGGACACCCTGCGAATGATCGGAGCGGTGCGATGAATGTGCGTGGGGCGGTGTCGCTTTCGGCGATCGCGGCGGTGCTGATCCTCGGGGCCACCTATATGACGGTCGGGGTGCTGCATCTGGATCCGCGCCGCGAATACATCACCGTGACCATGCGGCTCGCCGATTCCGGCGGCCTCGGACCCAACGCCCCGGTGCTGCTCACCGGAGTGCAGGTGGGCCGCGCCGAGGAGGTCCGCAAACAGGCCACCGGCGTGCTGGTCCGGTTGCGCATCGATGACCGGTATCGGGTTCCGCTCGCCAGCGACGTGCGCATCGAACAGCTGTCGGCGCTGGGCGAGCCCTATATCGAGTTCGCGCCCGAGGGCGGCGGCGGGCCGTATCTGCGTGACGGACAGACCATTCCGGCCGACCGCGTGCGCACCCCGATGACGATCACCGCGTTGTCGGCGCGGCTGGTGCGGCTGCTCGACCAGGTGCATCCGGGGTCGGTGGCGAACCTGGTCGACACCTTCGACCGGGCCTTGGCGGGGACCGATGCGGCCGTGCAGACCTTGCAGCGCTCGACGACGCTGCTGGCGGCGACCCTGCTCAGCCGCACCGAGATCGTGCGGCGCATGTTCGGCGACGTGCAGGCGCTCGGCACGAACATCGACTGGCTCGGGCCGTCGCTGGCGGCGGCCGGGCCGGAGTTCGGCGAGTTCGGGGCGGCGTTGAGCGCGATCGTGGAGTCGGCGTCGGAGTTCGTCGAGGCCCGCCCAATCCCGGACTATTTTACCGGCACCGGGGTGACCCCGTTCATGGCCGAGCTCGGTGCGCTGCTGAACAAGATCGGCCCCGGGGCGGCGCCGCTGGCCCCCGCCCTGCGACCCGTCGTGACCGATGCGGTGAGCCGGGCGCCCCGGCTCGACGTGAGCGCCCTGCTCGATCAGGCGCTGCACGGTGTCGACCCCGACGGAACCGTGCACCTCCGCATCACCACCCGATAGGACCCGCCATGCCCACTGCCACCGACGAGAAGCCGACCGAGACCGCCACCCGCGACCCTCGGACCGTGTCGATCCGGCTGTCGACGGTGCTCACCGCCCTCACGATCGCCGTATTGCTGGCCGCCACAATCGTTTTCGCGTCGCTGTACCTCTCGGCGCGCGGCGCCCTCGCCGACCGTGACGCACGCGCGGCCGACGACGCACACGCCGAGCGAATCGCCTCCGACTACGCGGTCGGCGCCTCCACCATCGACTTCCACGACACCAAGGGCTGGCTGACCCGACTGAAGTCCGACACCACCCCCCAGCTGGCCGCCAAATTCGACGCCACCGCACCGCAATTGGAGCAGATCCTCCTGCCCTTGCAGTGGACCTCGAAGGCCACCCCGCTCTCGGCCACGGTCACCTCCGAATCCGGGGGCGTGTACAAGGTCAACGCCTACCTCAATATCAGCTCCACCAGCGCCCAGACGCCCGAGGGCGCGCAGACGACGGTCACCTATTCGCTGACCATCGACCGCAATTCCGACTGGAAGATCACCGACGTCGGCGGCTTGCAGACGGCCCTGCCGACGAAGTGATCCGGGCGTCACACCGCGCCGGGCACCAGATCGGCGACGGCGGCGGCGGTGCGGGTGAGCATGGTCAGGAACATGTGGTCGCCGCGGGCGGTGGGTTGGGCCGCGCCGCAACCGAAGACGATGATGAGGGGGGCCTGGACGAGGTTGGCGGTGTAGTCGTGCCAGCACTGGTCGAGGGGGTAGCCGGTGACGCCGTGGGCGAGAAGGGCGCGGTGGTAGGTGGCGACGATCGCGCGTTCGTGGGCGCGGCGGGTGTCGGGGTCGAGGCTGGTGGCGAGCAGGAAGGCGATGTCGCGCAACGCGTTTCCGGGAGTGATGGTCTGCCAGTCGACGACGGTGACCGTGCCGTCGGGGGCGAACATGACGTTGTCCACGCGCAAATCGCCGTGCAGCAGCGCGTAGTGATCCGGCGGGGCGACGAGCCAGTCTCCGGCGGTGGCCACCAGCCAGTCGAGAGTGGCGGATTCGAGGGCGGACAGGCGGTCGGCGAAGCGGTCCCGGAAGGCGTCGGTCATGGGGGCCAGCACCGAATCCATGAGTTCGCGGTCGGCCCGGGTGGGCAGGGACATACCCGGTTCGGTGAGCAGGGTGGCGTCGCACCAGCGGGGGGCGTGCAGTCCGGCGGCGGCGACGGCGACCGAATCCGCCTGCGCCGCCGTGCATCCGGCGATCTGATCGCCCTGGACGGCGGGAGAAAGATCGTCGAGCAACAGCACGAACGCGTCGCCCGACTCCGAGATGACCGCGCCGTGGCAGCGCGGGACCGGGACGCGGACGGTGGCGGCGAGACGGCGGTAGAAGGTCACCTCGTTGCGGAACGCGCCGCTGCCGAAGGCCCGTTGCTCCGGCGAGCCGGTGGCGAGTTTGGCGATCAGCCGGGTCGGCAGCGGCGCGTCGCCGCGATAGCGCAGCGTGAGCCGGAAACTGCCCGCCATCTGCCCCGAACCGATCGGGGTCGCCTCGAGATCCGCGACCGTCACCGGGTGGCCCTGCGCGCGCAGCAGGTCGGTGAGCCACGCGGACGTGAGATCCTCGGGGCGCGTGGGGATTTCGAACGTCATCCTCGAACCCGTTCTGTCGCACCGGGATTGACGGGCAGCCCGCGCCCGGACAACCCGAGCGCGAACCGGCCGCCGCTGAGTTCGGCGAGGGTGGCACCCATGGTGGCGGTGACCACGGGGTGACGGGTGTGATGGTTGGTCGCCGCGGTCGCGATGCCGAAGCGGGCCTCGGCGGCGAGTTGGGCCGGGCGCACCGGATGCCGCGACAACGCGTAGTACCCGAGTTCGGGCAGCGGCATCGAATCAGACCCCGACTCGGCACTCCCGCCCATCGTCTCGCCCATGCCGTCAATCTAGAACCAGTTGCAGTGACATGTACACAGATTCGAAAAACTGTCTACTGGCCGATCGCGCGATCGAAATCGGCGCACCGACGCCGTTCCGACACCGATGAACGAACACAATGGGAAACGGCGTCGGGGAAGCGTCCGATACAGGAGAGAGACCTTGCAGGTCAACGCATCTGGCGGGAACCGGTCGGGAGGTGTCGGCCGGGTGGCGGGTCGCCTACGATCGACCGCGCCGAAGAATACGTGCGGGTAACCCCGAAGCGCTGTGCACTATGTATGGGCAAGGGTGCACACTACCTGGAAACAGGGGTCGTGGGACCCCCTTGCCCGAACGCCCAGTCTGTGGAACAAGAAGGAGCCGGCGAGTGTTCAGCCGTATTGCCATCGTGAACCGGGGTGAGGCCGCCATGCGGCTCATCCACGCCGTCCGAGATCTGGCCGCGGAGACCGGGCTGCCGATCGAAACCGTCGCTCTGCATACCGATGTCGACCGGAACGCGACCTTCGTGCGCGAGGCCGATATCGCCTACGATCTCGGTCCGGCATCCGCGCGCCCGTACTTGGACCTGAAGGCGCTCGAACGCGCCCTGCTGACGACCAAAGCCGATTCCGCTTGGGTCGGTTGGGGTTTCGTCGCCGAGGACCCCGCCTTCGCGGAGTTGTGCGAACAGATCGGAATCACCTTCATCGGGCCGAGCCCCGACGCCATGCGCAAGCTCGGCGACAAGATCGGCGCGAAGCTGATCGCCGAGGAGGTCGGCGTGCCGGTCGCGCCGTGGAGCCGGGGCGCGGTCGAATCCGTCGACGCCGCCCTCGCCGCGGCCCAGGAGATCGGCTACCCGCTGATGCTCAAGGCGACCGCGGGCGGCGGCGGGCGCGGCATCCGCGTCATCACCAACGAGGCCGAACTCGTCGACGCCTACGAGCGCACCCGCCAGGAGGCCGCCCGCGCCTTCGGCAGCGGCGTCGTCTTCCTCGAGCGCCTGGTCACCGGCGCCCGGCACGTCGAGGTGCAGGTCATCGCCGACGGTCAGGGCACCGCGTGGGCGCTGGGCGTGCGCGACTGCTCGGTGCAGCGGCGCAATCAGAAGGTCATCGAGGAGTCGGCCTCGCCGAAGCTGAGCCCCGAGCAGACCGCCGAGCTCAAGGCCTCGGCCGAGCGGCTCGCCGTCGCGGTCGGCTACCGCGGCGCGGCGACCGTCGAATTCCTCTACCACCCGGGCGAGAAGCTGTTCGCCTTCCTCGAGGTCAACACTCGTCTCCAGGTCGAGCACCCGATCACCGAGTACACCACCGGTTTCGACCTGGTCCGCGCGCAGCTGCACGTCGCCTCCGGCGGCAAGCTCGAGGGCACGCCCCCCGCCGAGCGCGGCCACGCCATCGAGGCCCGGCTCAACGCCGAGGACCCCGACCGCGACTTCGCCCCCGCCCCCGGCCGCATCGCGCTGCTGGACCTGCCCGCCGGACCGGGCATCCGCGTCGACACCGGCGTCAGCGAGGGCGACACCATCCCCGCCGACTTCGACTCGATGATCGCCAAGATCATCGCCTACGGCAGCGACCGCGAACAGGCGCTGGGCCGCCTGCGCCGGGCCGTGTCGGAGACCCGCGTGGTCATCGAGGGCGGCGCGACCAACAAGAGCTTCGTCCTCGACCTGCTCAACCAGCCCGAGGTCATCGACGCCAGCGCCGACACCGGCTGGATCGACCGCGTCCGCGGCGAGGGACGCCTTGTCTCGCAACGGCATTCGGCCGTCGCGCTGGCCGCCGCCGCGATCGACGTCTACGAGGAGGAGGAGCGCGCCGAACTGCACCGCCTCATCTCCACGGCCGCGGGCGGACGCCCGCAGGTGCAGCACAAGAGCGGGCGCCCCCTCGATCTCAAACTGCGCGGTGTCACCTACCGCGTGCGCGTCGCCCGCGTCGGGGCGCACCGGTTCCGGCTGGGCATCGAGGCCGCGGGCGAGATCCACACCGCCGATGTCGACCTCGAGCGCTTCGACAGCCACACCGCCCACATCGTGGTCAACGGCAACCGCTTCCGCCTGGTCACCGGCACCCACGGCCCGACCACCCTGGTCGACGTCGAGGGCGTGACCCACCGGGTCAGCCGCGACGAGGGCGGCGTGGTCCGCTCCCCCGCGCCCGCGCTGGTCGTCGCCACCCCGCTCGAGGTCGGCGCGGAGGTCGAGGCCGGGGCGCCCGTGCTGGTGCTCGAGAGCATGAAGATGGAAACCGTGCTGCGCGCGCCGTTCCGGGCCCGGCTCAAGGAGTGCTCGGTCTCGGTCGGCACCCAGGTCGAGACCGGCGCGCCGCTGCTGCGGCTGGAACCGCTCAGCGACGACACCGAGGCCGAGGAGGCCGCCGACACCGGCACGGTCGAACTCGACCTGCCCGCCGAGGCCGCCCCCGCCCGCCCCTACGAGCGCCTGACCCGCGGCCTGGAGACGCTGCGCAGCCTGCTGCTCGGCTTCGACGTCGACCCGCACGACGAGCGCCGCGCGATCGACGAGTACCTGGCCGCGCGCCGGGCCGCCGTCGCCGAGAACCACCGCCCGCTCGCCGAGGAACTCGACCTGCTCGAGCTGTTCACCGACCTCGCCGAGGTCAGCCACAACCGTTCCTGGGACGAGGACGGCACGCACGGCCACGTGCACAGCGCGCGCGAGTACTTCCACACCTACCTGCAGAGCCTCGACGTCGAACGGGCCGGGCTGCCGGAGTCCTACCGGGCCAAGCTCGCGAAAGCCCTTGGGCACTACGGCATTACGGAGCTCGACCGCACCCCCGATCTCGAGGGCGCGGTGTTCCGCGTCTTCCTCGCCCAGCAGCGGCCCTCCGACACCGTCACCGTCGTCACCACCCTGCTGCGCGAATGGCTGTCCGAGCCGGTGCCGGACCGCGCGCTGCGCGAGCCGGTCGGCCTGGGCCTCGAGCGTCTGGTCGCGGCCACGCAGGTCCGCTTCCCGGTGATCGCCGACCTCACCCGCGGGCTGGTCTACTCCTGGTTCGGCCAGCCGCTGCTGCGCCGCAACCGCGCCCGCGTCTACACCAACGTCCGCAAGCATCTGAGCCACCTCGACGCCCACCCGGACAGCCCGGATCGCGCCGAGCGGATCTCCGATATGGTCCGCAGCACCGAGCCCCTGGTCCGGCTGCTCGGCCAGCGCCTGGTGCGCGGCAATCCGGACAACACTGTCATGCTCGAGGTGCTGACCCGCCGCTACTACGGCAACAAGGGCTTGGCCGACGTCCGCACCCAGGAGGTCGGCGGCTGCACGTTCGTCATCGCCGAACGCCGCGGGGTCACCCTGGTCTCGGCCGCGGTCGCCTTCGACGCGCTCGACTCCGCGGTGCGCGGGCTGACCGAACTGGCCACCGGCGCGGTGTCCATCGAGGCCGACATCTACCTCAGCTGGGAGGGCCAGCCCGAGGACTTCGACGCGATGGCCGCCGCCCTGCAGGACGTGCTCGGCGCGCGCACGCTGCCCAACCAGGTGCACCGCATCACCGCCACCGTCGCGGGCAGCGGCGGCGCGGTCATGCACCACCACTTCACCTTCCGGCCGTCGGCGACGGGCATGGCCGAGGAGCGCCTCATCCGGGGCCTGCACCCGTACATCGCGGAGCGGATGCAGATGAAGCGGCTGCGCAAGTTCGATCTGCACCGCCTGCCGTCCTCGGACAACGACGAGGTGTACCTGTATCGCTGTGTCGCCAAGGAGAATCCGGCCGACGAGCGGTTGATCGCCTTCGCCCAGGTGCGCGACCTGGCCGCGCTGCGCGAACACGACGGCCGCCTGCTCTCCCTGCCGACCGCCGAGGGCACCATCGCCACCTGCATCGACTCCATCCGCCGGGCGCAGTCGCGGCGGCCGTCGAACCGGCGGCTGCACACCAACCGCATCGTCATGTACATCTGGCCGCCGATCGACCTCACCGCCGAGGAGTTCGAGACCATCGTCGGGCGCATCGAACCGGCGACCGTGGGCGCGGGCCTCGAGGAGATCCTCATCATCGCGCGCCAGCGCGACGAGCGGACCGGCGAACTGGTCAAGGTCGCCGTGCGCATCTCCTTCGACACCACCGGCGGCACCCAGGTGACCGTCACCGACCGCACCGACGAGGCCGTCGAACCGCTCGACGAGTACCGGCAGAAGGTGCTGCGCGCCAGCAGCCGCAACACCGTGTACCCGTACGAATTGACCTCGGCCCTGGGCGAATTCACCGAATACGACCTCGACGCCGAGCACGCGCTGGTCCCGGTGGACCGCCCCAAGGGCCGCAACACCGCGGCCATGGTCGCGGGCGTGGTCAGCACCCCGACCGAACGCCACCCCGAGGGCGTGAAACGCGTTGTGCTGCTGGGGGATCCGACGAAGTCGCTGGGCGCGCTGTCGGAGCCGGAGTGCCGCCGGGTGATCGCCGCGCTCGATCTGGCCGAGCGGATGGGCGTGCCGCTGGAGTGGTACGCGCTGTCCTCGGGCGCGCGGATCTCGATGAAGTCCGGCACCGAGAACATGGACTGGGTCGCGGCCGCGCTCAAGCGGATCGTCGAGTTCACCCAGGACGGCGGCGAGATCAACATCGTGGTCTCCGGCATCAACGTCGGCGCGCAGCCGTACTGGAACGCCGAGGCCACCATGCTGATGCACACCAAGGGCATCCTGATCATGACCCCCGAGTCGGCGATGGTGCTCACCGGCAAGCAGGCGCTGGACTTCTCCGGCGGCGTGTCGGCCGAGGACAACTTCGGCATCGGCGGCTACGACCGCGTCATGGGCCCCAACGGTCAGGGTCAGTACTGGGCGCCGAATCTCACCGCGGCGCGCGGCATCCTGATGTCGCACTACGACCACACCTACATCGCCCCCGGCGAGCAGGGCCCGCGGCGGGCGGCGACCAGCGACCCGATCGACCGCGACGTGTCGACCTTCCCGCACGTCATCGACGGCAGCGATTTCACCACCGTCGGCGAGATCTTCTCCGCGACCGCCAACCCGGATCGCAAGAAGCCCTTCGACATTCGCACGGTGATGCGGGCGCTGGCCGACCAGGATCATCCGACGCTGGAGCGCTGGGCGGGCATGGCCGACGCGGAGACGGCGGTGGTGCAGGACGCGCATCTGGGCGGAATCCCGGTGTGCCTGTTGGGCATCGAGTCGCGCAGCGTGCCGCGGCGCGGGTTCACCCCGACCGACGGCCCCGACACCTACACCGCGGGCACGCTGTTCCCGCAGTCGTCGAAGAAGGCCGCGCGGGCGATCAACAGCGCCAGCGGCAACCGGCCGCTGGTGGTGCTGGCGAACCTGTCGGGCTTCGACGGCTCGCCGGAGTCGCTGCGCAAGCTGCAATTGGAGTACGGCGCCGAAATCGGCCGGGCCATCGTCAATTTCGAGGGTCCGATCGTGTTCTGCGTGATCTCGCGCTACCACGGCGGCGCGTTCGTGGTGTTCTCCAAGACGCTGAACCCGAATATGACGGTGCTCGCCATCGAGGGCTCGTTCGCCTCGGTGCTCGGCGGCGCCCCGGCCGCGGCCGTGGTGTTCTCCGGCGAGGTCGACACCCGCACCGCCGCCGACTCCCGGGTGCGGGAGCTGGAGACCCGGGTCGCGGGCGCGTCGGGCGCGGATCGCGCCGCGCTGTCGGCCGAACTCGACGAGGTCCGCTCGTCGGTGCGCGCCGAGAAGCTCGGTGAGGTCGCCGCGGAGTTCGACCGGGTGCACAGCATCCAGCGCGCGGTCGAGGTCGGTTCGGTGGACGCGATCATCCGCGCCGACGAGCTGCGTCCGGCGATCATCCGGGCCATCGACTCGCGCCTGGCGGGCTGAGCCCGCGCGTGCCGGGCCGATCACGAGCATTCGGTGTGTTCCGGGTGCTCGTGATCGGTGTCGTGGCGGTTCTCGGCCTCGGACTGTTCGTGCCGTGGCCGAGGCCGCACGCCGATGTCAGCGCCGGGGCGCGGCCGCTCACCTGCCTGACCACGGCGCTGGGTCGGTACGGGGATTCGGGACGCGGCTGGACGGGCGGGGATTCCACCTGGTCGGCCGAATTGCCCGGGGGCCGTACGGTTTTCGCGTTCTCCGACACCTTCCTGTCCCCCGTCACGCCGCCGACCCGGCCCGCGGGGGCCGCGTTCGTGCACAACTCCCTGATCGTGCGCGGGCCCGGCGGGGAGTTCAGCACGATCGTCGGCAGCACGGCGGACCGGCCGGACTCACTCCTGCGTCCCGCCGACGACGCGCACTGGTTCTGGTTGGGCGCGGCCACGTATCTCGGTGGGGCGCTTCAGATTCCGCTCACCGAATGGCGGCCGTCGGGGCCGGGCGCGCTCGATATCGCCTTCGTCGGAGCGTCGGTGGCGCGCTTCGACGCCGACGATCTGTCCCGGCCGCTCTCGGTCACCCCACTGCCGCGCGGACGGGGCATCCAATGGGGGCAATGGGTCTGGCCCGAGGACGGCTGGACCTACGTCTACGGCGTGGAGATCGCCGAGGGCCACAAGTACGTGCACGTCGCCCGCGTCGAGGGAGCGGATCTGCGCGGCCGGTTCGCCTTCTGGACGGGGCGCAATTGGTCGGCGTCCGAGGCGGATTCGGCCCGGATCACCAGTGACGTCTCGGCCGAATTCTCGGTCCACCGCCTCGGCCCCGGCCGCTACGCCCTGATCACCCTGCAGGACCGCCTCGGCGACCACCTCTACGCCCGCCTCGCCACCACGCCGACGGGCCCCTTCGGCCCCGACACCACGCTCTACATCACCCCGGAGACCGGCCCCTCCGGCACCTACCACGACCCCGACGTATACACCTACAACGCCCACGCCCACCCCGAATTCTCCACCCCCACAACCCTCGTCGTCTCCTACAACGTCAACAGCCTCGACACCGCCCCCGGCGGCGACGTCTACCGCGACATCACCGTCTACCGCCCCCGCTTCCTCACCGTCCCCCTCCCGGGCGACACCCCGGCCCCCGACCTCCCCGCCCGATCCGCCTGCCCATGACGACAGGAGGAGGTCCGCCCCCGACAGGCACCCCTTCGGACATACGCCGCCTTCCACCCGGCCCACGGCAGGCGCCCTTTCGGGTATACGCCGCCTTCCGCCAGGCCACGACTAGCGCCCCTCCGGACATACGCCGCCTTCCGCCCGGCCCACGACGGGCACCCTCTGGACATACGCCACTATGGGCGTATGACAGACATGCCCTCCATGTTCACGCTCGATGACGACGGCCGGTATCTCCCGCGGAAGTGGGCGTACGGCCGGTGGGGGGCGGACATGCTCAACGGACCCGCCATTTGCGCCGCTGCCGCGCGGTCGCTCGAACACGCGCACGGGCTGGCCGGATTCATTCCGGCGCGGTTCACCATCGACCTGTTCAAGGCGGCCAAGGGGCAGCCGCTCGAGGTGCACACGGAGGTGATCCGGTCCGGGCGGCGCATCCACATCGCCGCTGCCCGGGTGTGCCAGGGCGAGGTCGAGGTGGCTCAGGCCCGCTTGGTCCAGTTGCGCGCCGCAGAGGCCCCGCCCGGGGCGGAGTGGCACTCCGAGCATCCGTTCACCCCGCCCGCGGACTCCGGCCTGGACTGGTGGTACCACAGCGACCACGACTGGTCCACCACCATGAGCGAGCACCAGAACGCGGGCCGCAAGGAGCTGTGGGCGGTGCCGCTCGGCGCGGTGGAGGGCGAGGAGCGCAGCCCGTTCGTGCAGGCCGTGATCGCCGCCGAATCGACCAGCCTGGTGACCAATTGGGGTTCGGCGGGCATCGGCTACATCAACGCCGACCTCACCGTCGCCCTCGACCGCCTCCCCGTCGGCGACCGCATCGGCCTGCGCGCCGAAACCCACCTCACCGACAACGGCGTCTCCGTCGGCACCGCCACCCTGCTCGACTCCACCGGCCCGATCGGCACCGGCATGGTCACCGCGATCGCGAACGCGGCGGCGCAAATCGACTTCTCCGGCGACGAGACCCGCTGGTGAAACCTATTGTCCCCCGGACAGATCCGCGGACAGATCGCGAATCTCCATCCCCTCGGGGATCCGCACCTCCTCGACGAGTTCGGGCCGATCGTCGAATTCCAGGCGCAGCGCCCGGCACAGGGTGGCGTGCATGTCGTACATCGCGGTGATGTAGGTCAGTTGCAGGATCTCCGCATCGCCGAGATGCGCCTTCAGCACCGCGAACACCGCGTCGGGCACCCGGCCCCCGGCGAGCACGAGACCGTCGGTGTAGGCCAGCACCGCGCGTTCGAGTTCGGAGAAGCAGTCCGCGACCTGCCAGTGCGGGATCGCGGCGATCTTCTCCTCGGCCACGCCCAGCGACCGCATCTGCTTGCAGTGCTGGGAGAACACGAACTGGCTGCCGCGCGCGTACCCCGCCCGGCTCTGCCCGAGTTCGCGCAGCGCCGGATCGAGAGTCGCGTTGCGGTACAAGGCGAATCCGCGCACCGCGTGCCGGAAGACGTCGGGCGACTGCGCGAACACCGTCCACCAGTCGCCGGGCGTGCCGTGCACGGTGCCGTGGTCGACGGCCGGATCCCTGTCGGGCCCGAACAGCCGGTCGTAGTAGAACAGGATCCGCTCGTCGGTCACCTCGGCGCGGGGGACCTCGCGAAGACGCGGCATGGGGGAACTCCTCTCAGCGCTGCGCCGGAACCCGACGGTCGGCGGCGGTCCTCGGTTCGTGAGCGACGTCGTCCTCGGTGAATTCCCGTGTCCAGCACGCGAATTCGAGCAGCACCCCGTCGGGATCCTGGAAGTAGAACGACCGCACGAACGTCCCCGGATGCACCTCCCGCGACACGCCCCGCGGACTGTCGTCGTGATTGAGCACCCGACTCACCTTGACCCCCTTCGCCGCCAGCCGCTCCCGGTACTCGTCGAACCGCTCCGGCGGCACCGCGAACGCCACATGATTCATCGACCCGACCCCGCTCACCAGCTCCCCCTCGTCGGGCAGCCCCTTCGGCGCGGCCAGGCCCGGCGTGGCGTCGGGCGCGTCGGCCAGCCAGAAGAACGCCAGCGTGTTCCCGCCGCCGCAGTCGAAGAAGAAGTGCTGCCCCAGATCACCGGGCAGTTCGATAGTCTTGATCAACGGCATACCGAGTGTCCCCGAATAGAATTCGATGGTCCTGCGCATATCCGAACACACCAGCGCGAGATGGTTGATCCCGCGGAGCTCGTATTCGGGGTTCGCGTTCATGGCGTTCCTTCCGTTCGGGGCGACATGCCGTCCCCTCAACTGACTTGACAGTCATGTCATGTTTGTTGGATAGTCTGAGCCGTGCCGAAGTCATCTGTCAATAGCGCCCCCGCCGCGGTCGACACCCTGACCGCCCGGGGTCGCAAGACGCGCGACGCGCTGCTCGACGCCGCGCGCAAGGTCTTCGAGGACGTCGGCTTCCTCGACACCCGGGTGGAGTTGATCGCGCAGGAGGCGGGCGTCTCCTACGGCACCTTCTACCGCTACTTCGAATCCAAGGAACACGTCTTCGGCGAGTTGAGCACCCGCCTGTTCGAGGACATGCACCGGCGCGAGCCCACCGCGGCCGACCTGTCCCCCGCCGCGCGCCTGATCGCCGCGAATCGGTCCTATTACCAGGCGTATCGGCGCAACGCGCGGATGATGGCGATCGTCGAACAGGTCGCGACCTTCAACGAGGAGTTCCGCCGGCTGCGCCACGAGCATCGCCGTCAGCTCATCGACCGCACCGCGCGGGCCATCGCCCGCTGGCAGCGCGAGGGTCTGGTCCGGCCCGAACTCGACCCGGAGCTGGCGGCGCGGGCGATGTCGGCCATGGTCGACCACTCGTTGTACCTGTGGCTGATCCAGGGCGAGGACGCCGACGAGGCGGCACTGCTGGACACGCTCGACCGGATGTCGGTCGCCGCGCTCGGACTGGAGGCACCGTGACATCGCATTCCGTACTCGCCGGACCCCTCGACGGATATCGCGTCCTCGAACTCGGCACGCTCATCGCGGGACCTAATTGCGGTCGCCTGCTCGGGGATCTCGGCGCGGACGTGATCAAGATCGAGGCGCCGGATCGGCCCGACCCGCTGCGGGATTGGGGTCAGGCCCAGGGCGGCCACCAGTACTTCTGGACCGTGCACGCGCGCAACAAGCGCTGCGTGAGCCTGGATCTGCGCACCGACGCGGGCCGCGCGGTCTTCCTGGAACTCGCCGCGGACGCCGATGTGGTGGTGGAGAGCTTCCGGCCGGGCACCCTCGAACGCTGGGGCATCGGCTATGACGTTCTGGCGCAACGCAATCCGGGCCTGGTGCTGGCTCGCGTCTCCGGCTACGGGCAGACCGGGCCGTACGCGTCGCGGCCCGGATACGCCTCGGTGGCCGAGGGCATCAGCGGTCTGCGGCACCTCAACGGGTTTCCGGGGCAGGCGCCGCCGCGCATCGCGTTGTCGCTCGGGGACAGCCTCGCCGGGCTGTTCGCCTTCCAGGGTGTGCTCGCGGCCCTGCTGGCGCGCGAGCGCACCGGGCGCGGGCAGATCGTGGACGCGGCGCTGACCGAGGCCGCGCTCGCCATCCAGGAGTCGACGATTCCCGACTACCACAAGACCGGCCACGTCCGGCAGCCGTCGGGCACGCGACTCGATCGGGTCGCGCCGTCGAATCTGTATCGCGCCAAGGACGAATTGTGGGTGATCATCGCGGCCAATCAGGACACGGTGTTCGCCCGGCTGGCGACGGCCATGGGCCGTAGCGAACTGGCGTCGGACCCGCACTACGCCGACCATTCCGCGCGCGGGGAGCATCAGGACGAACTCGACGACATCATCGCCGAGTGGGCGGCCGGGTACACCGCCGCTGAACTCATCGAGCTGCTCGCCGCGCACGGGGTGGTCGCGGGTCCGGTGAACACGGTCGCGGAGGTGATGGCCGATCCGCAGTTCAACGCGCGCGATATCTTCGTCGACCACACCGACCCCTCGCATCCGCCGGGCGATCCCGAGCACGATCCGGTGCCCGCGAAGGGTGTGGGCGTGGTGCCGCGGCTCAGCGAGACCGCGGGCGGGGTGCGGTGGGGCGGGGCGAGCCGCCCGGGCACGCATACCGATGAGGTCTTGACCGAATTGCTGGGCTACGACGGCGAGCGCATCGCGGCCCTGCGGGCGGAGGGGACGATCGCATGAGCACCGATGTCGTCATTCGCGAGGTCGGACCGCGCGACGGATTGCAGATCGAGCGGCCGCTGCCGACCGAGGCCAAGCTCGAGTTCATCGACGCGCTCGTCGCGACCGGGGTGCCGCGCATCGAGGTCACCTCGTTCGTCTCACCGCGCGCGATCCCCGCGCTGGCCGACGCGGAAGCCGTTGCGGCGCAACTGGTTCAATGGCCCGGGGTGGAGTTCTCGGCGCTGGTCGCCGGGCTCGGCGGGGTGCGGCGCGCCCTCGCGTCCGGGGTGACCCGCCTCGAATACGTGGTGTCGGCCTCCGACGGGCACAGCCGCGCGAACGTCGGCCGCACCAGCGCGGAGTCGGTGGCGCTCATCGCGCCGATCGCCGACCTCGTCCACGAGGCGGGCGGCGAGCTGGAGGTGATCGTCGCCATCGCGTTCGACTGCCCGTTCGACGGCCGCACCCCGCCCGAGCGGGTGGCCGAGATCGCCGGGCGCGCAATGGCTTCCGGCGCGGACACGCTCTCGGTCGCCGACACCGTGGGCACCGCGACGCCGGTCCGCACCGGCGACGTGCTCGATCGGGTGCGCGCGGTCGCGCCCGAGGTCGATCTCGGCATCCACCTGCACAACACGCGCGGCCAGGGCCTGGCCAACGCCTGGGCCGCCTACGGCCACGGGGTGCGCCGCTTCGACGCCTCCACCGGCGGCATCGGCGGCTGCCCCTTCGCGCCCGGCGCGAGCGGCAATATCGCGACCGAGGAACTGGTCTACCTGTTCGAGGACGGCGGCATCCGCACCGGCATCGATCTGGACCGCACTCTCGCCGCGGCACAACTCATCGCACGCCTGCTCGGCCGCCCCGCCGACAGCAACCTGCTCGCCGCCGGCGGCCGCCTGGTCCCCCGCCCCGAGCGCTGAACCCCCGCATCGCCTCGGAGGAGGTCCCCTCATGGACGAACTGGCCGACCGCTTCTTCACCGCCGTCAGCGCCGGTGACGTCGCCACACTGACCGAGCTGTACGCCCCCGACGCGCGCATCTGGCACAACGACGACAACGCCGAACAGACCGTCGCCGAGAACCTCCGCGTACTGCGCTGGCTCTCGCGGACGGTGGAAGACCTTCGCTACGAGGACATTCGGCGGCACGCTTTGCCGGACGGCTTCGCGCAGCAGCATGTGTTGCGGGGGTGGCTGGCCGGGCATGGGGCGCTGGAGGTTCCGGCGTGTTTGTTCGTGCGGGTGCGGGACGGGCGGATCGTGCGGATCGAGGAGTATGTGGATTCGGCGGCCACGAGTGCGTTGCGGGCTGTGGCGGGTGGGAGGGGGCGCTGAATCGCGGTGCCGTGGCTCGGATTCTCGGGCGCGGTGCGTTTCGGGCCGGGTCGCGTGCTGGTCGGGCCGAGGCCACGCGGGGCGGGTCGGGCCGAGATGCGGCGCGAGTCCGGCCAAGATGCGGTACGAGCCCGGCCAAGATGCGGTACGAGCCCGGCCAAGATGCGGCGCGAGTCCGGCCAAGATGCGGTACGGGTCCAGCCGAGATGCGGCGCGAATCCGGCCGAGGCACGGTACTGCACGGCCGAGATGCGGCACAGCAGGGACCGAGGCACGACACCCCACGGACCGAGGCACGCCACCGCGCACACCGAGACGCGGCACAGCACGCACCGAGGTGCGACACCCCGCGGACCAAGGAGCGGCACCACTCGCACCGAGATGCGTTCGGGTACGGGATATTTCATTCGAAGCGGGATTTGGTGTTGGTCACCGCTGGAGGGCAGGAGCAGTAATGAGCGGTGGGACGCGGCCTGAGGGGCAGCTGGCCGAAATGATCTCGCGGATGCGGGATTTCATCGATAACGAGGTGATACCGCGGGAGGCGGCGCTGGCGGGCGAGGACGGCGGGACTTCGTTGGAGAGGCTGCGGGGACGGGCGAAGGAGCTGGGGCTGTGGGCGCTCGGGCATCCGGCCGAACTCGGCGGCGGGGGCGTGCCGTTCCTCGATTTCGTGTATCTCAACGAGGTGATCGGGCGCTCGGAATTCGGGCAGCTGGCGGTGGGGTCGGTGTCGATGCAGGACACGCTGATGCTGTACCGGCACGGGACCGAGGAGCAGCGGCGGCGCTGGATTCCGCCCATGGTGGCCGGGGACATCCTGCCCTCGGTCGGGCTGACCGAACCGGAGGTCGCGGGTTCGGATCCGACGCTCATCGAGATCCGCGCCGAACTCGACGGCGAGCACTGGATCATCGACGGGCACAAGTGGTTCACGACCGGGGTGGCGCAGGCGGCCTACTGCACGATCTTCGCGCGCACCGAGGACGAGTCCGTGCCGCGGCACGCGCGGATCAGCGCGATCATCGTGCCGACCGATACGCCCGGCTTCGAGATCGTGCGCGCGATCCCGACCATGGGCCACGATCCCAGCGATCACTACGAGGTTCGTCTGACGAATGTGCGTGTGCCCGTTGCCAATCTGCTCGGTGAGCGCGGCAAGGGCTTCGTGATCGCACAGGACCGACTCGGGCCCGGCCGCATCTTCCACTGCATGCGCTGGCTCGGGCAGGCCCAGCGCGCCTTCGAGTTGATGTGCGAACGGGCGAACACCCGGTACGCGCACGGTTCGCCGCTGGCCGAGAAGGGCGAAATCCACCGGTACATCGCCGAATCCGCCGCCGAGATCCACGCCGCGCGGCTGATGACCCTCGACGCGGCGCGCGCCATGGACGCCGGGGAGGACTATCGGGTGCGGGTCGGGTTGATCAAGTTCTGGGGCGCGCGGATGCTGCACAATGTGATCGACCGGGCGATTCAGGTGCACGGCGCGTTGGGGCTGACCGCCGACACGCCGTTGGAGCGGATGTATCGGCAGGCGCGATACGCGCGGATCTACGACGGGCCCGACGAGGTGCATCGGATGTCGACCGCGCGTCGGCTGCTGCGTGCGCCGGAGGCCGCGCCGTGGATCTGATGGCCGAGGGTGTCGGCGCGATTCTCGCTGCGGCGCTGGGGCGTTCGGTCGGCGAGGTGAGTGTCCGGCAGTTCACCGGCGGGGCCAGTCGACAGGTGTACGGGGTGGAAGCCGGTTCGGTACGGGCCGTGCTGCGCCGCGATCCGCCCGGCCACGGCGACGCGGATCGCATGCGCGCGGAGGCGGCCTGTCTGCGGGCCGCCGCGGCGGCGGGTGTCCCCGTTCCCGCCGTGCTGGCGGCCGGTGACACCGCTCCGGGGATCGATGCGCCGTATCTGTTGATGGAATACGTCGACGGCGAGTCGATTCCCCGTAAGCTGCAACGGGATCCGGCGTACGCGCCCGTCCGCGAGCGGCTGGCCGGTGACCTGGGTGAGATCCTCGGCCGGATCCACCGCACGCCGACCGATACGCTGACCATGCTGACCGACGCCGATCCCCTCGACGAGATCGAACGCGTCTACCGTGACCTCGACCAGCCCCGCCCCGCCGTCGAGATGGGTCTGCTCTGGCTGCGGGACCATCTTCCTGTCGTGCGCCCGAAGACGTTGGTACACGGCGACTTTCGCTTGGGGAACTTCCTCATCGCGCCGACCGGCGTCCGCGCGGTCCTGGACTGGGAGCTGGCCCACCTCGGCAATCCCATGGAGGACCTCGGCTGGCTGTGCGTCCGCGCCTGGCGCTTCGGCGGCCCCGCCCCCGTCGCGGGGATCGGGACCAGAACGCAACTCCTGGACGGATATGAGCGGATTACCGGCATCCGCCCGACGGCCGAAGAACTCCATTGGTGGGAGGCGTTCGGCACGCTGAAATGGTTGATTCTCAGTATGTTTCAGGCCGATCGGCACTTCAGTGGTCGGGAACATTCCCTGGAGCTGGCCGCGATCGGGCGGCGTGTGTGCGAGTCCGAGTACGACTTGTTGATCGCGCTCGATCTCTTCGACCATTCGGTCGACCTCGCTCCCCACCCGGCACCGACGGACGCGGAGGCCCGAGAGATCACGGTCGAAACCCCCGCCACCACCGTCCACGACCGCCCCACCCTCGACGAAATCCTCACCCTCGTAACCGAAACCCTCACCACCGACATAGCCCCCACCCTCGCCCCGCGCGAACGCTACCTCCTCCGCGTCTGCACCACCCTCCTGTCGACCGCGACCCGAGAACTCCACTCCGGCCCCACCCCCACCACCACGGTGCAAACCCTCCTCACCACCCTCGGCTGCGACTCCGAACAAACCCTCGCCACCCACCTCCACAACGGCACCCTCCCCTACACCGACCCCCAAGTCCGCCGAACCACCTCCACAGCCATCAAAACCCGCCTCCAAATCACCAACCCCCACCACCTCACCCACCCCAGCCGCACCCCTTATCCGAATCCGCACCCTTTGTAGAGCCCTGCAAGGGGTGCGGATTCGAATAAAAGGTGCGGCTGGGTTCGCGAAACTCGAAACGGTAACGATCTTGATAGGGGGTGGGGGATCAAGATCATGTTGTTTAGTGTCGCTGGTGCATGGTCTTCACTTCCCAATCCGATGTTCGATCGAGAGAAGGGGTTACGCATGAGGATCCGCACTGTTTTCGCCATCGCGGCGGCAGGTCTCGTCGTGCTCGCCGCTCCGGCTGGGGGCGCCTTCGCGAATTCCGTTCCGGGCGTAGTTGTTCCGGTTCAGGACGATGACGGCGACGAACTCGTCTCCGGTGCGATCGTTCCCGCACAGGACGACGATGACGACGACCTCGTGGCGAGCGGAATCGTTCTCGCGCAAGACGACGATGACGACGATTTCCTAGCGCGCGGAATCATTCCCGCACAAGGCGGCGACCTCGTTCGAGATGCCCTCGTCTCCGTTCGACAGGGCGACGATGACGGCGCGGAAGACGCGATCGGAGCCGGGAACTCCCCGTCGCGGAACGACGGCCGCTCCCGGAATGACAACGCGCGGGACCACGGGGCTCCGACCGAGCCCGAGCCACAGACCGACAGCTCCGGGCTCGGGACCCAGAAGAGCGACTCCACGAACGAAAGCGACCAGCAGTCCGGCCCGGTCGCACCCCAGCCGCGTAGCGTGCACTGACGCGGGAAGACGTCGGGGGCGTGGGTTACGGTGCGCCTGTTGACCCGCGCCTCCGAGGCCGGGGCACGAGTGGGGGTGCGCCCGTCACCCCGCCGCAGACGCAGGGGCATGAGTGAGGGTGCGCCCGTCGCCCGCGCACTCCAAAACTCCGCGCGCCTAGGGATTTCCCACGGCCTGTCTCCCCACGATTCTGGCCGATCGTGCGACCCCGGGCCTCGGCGCGGGCCCGAAACCAGCCAAGGTCACATCGACATTCTTCGAATTGTCAGTGCCCCGCCCCTATACTGCCCCGTATGGAGAAGTCTCCACCCGACCCGCGCCTCACTCAGGCCCTGCGTGCGCTCGCCAATCCGCTGCGCCTGCAACTGCTGCAATGGCTGCGGGATCCGGAGCGGAACTTCGTTCTCGATGGGGCGATCGCCGATCCTCATGAGGTCGGGGTGTGTGTGACGCATATCCAGGCCAAGGTTGGGCTCGCCCAGTCGACGGTTTCGGCGTACATGGCGGAGCTCGAGCGCGCGGGGTTGGTGCGGTCGACTCGCGTCGGGAAGTGGACTCACTACCAGCGCGACGAGCGGCGGATTGCCGAGCTGGTCGCCGAGCTCGGCCGGAACCTCTGAGTCGCAAGCGGATTCGCCGCTGATGCTCGGCTCGGCTTCATATCGACAATTTTCGATGCTACGATACATCGAAGCTTTCCGATACAACGATTCATCACGCCGAGGAGTCACCCGATGACCACGACCGACGGGCTCGATCTGGGCCGATTCGGCATCTACACCTGGGATTTCGAGCACCGCTCGCCCGCGCGGGTGCGCGACGACATCCAGGAACTGGAGGATCTGGGCTGGCCGAGCTTCTGGTTTCCCGAGGTCGGCGGCCGCGAGGCGTTCACCCACGCGAGCCTGCTGCTGGCCGCCAGCCGCCGCATCCGAATCGTCAACGCCATAGCCAAGATCGGCGAGCGCACGGCCGTGGCCACCCACGGCGCCGCCCGGCTGCTCGCCGACGCCTATCCGGGCCGCCACGTCCTCGGGCTCGGTCTCGGCGACGGGCTGCCGGGCGTGAAGCCCCTCGCCGCCGTCTCCGGCTACCTCGATGAACTCGACAAGCTCGCGGACGGGCGGCCGATCCCCCGCGTCCTCGCCGCCTACGGCCCCAAGATGCTCGCGCAGGCCCGCGATCGCGCCGCGGGCGCGCACACCTACAAGGTCACCGTCGATCACACCGCCCAGGCCCGAGAGATATTGGGCCCCAACGCATTCCTCGGCGTCGAGCACGCGGTCCTGTTCGAATCCGACCCGACCACCGCCCGCGCCAAGGCCCGCGAACACCTCCACCTCTACCTCACCACCCCCTTCAACGTCGCCAAGTACCGCCGCCTCGGCTACACCGAGGACGACGTCACCCACGGCGGCAGCGACCGCCTCGTCGACGACCTCGTCTTCTGGGGCACCCCCGACACCATCACCGAAAAACTTCAAGCCCACCTGAAAGCAGGCGCCACCCACGTCACCATCCAGGTAATCGGCACTCCCCCAGGCGAATCCGCCATGCCCCACTGGCGCACCCTAGCCCAAGCTCTCCTCTGACAAGCCCCACAACCTCCCCGTCAGACCAACCCAGCCGCACCCTTTGTTGGGATCCGCACCCCTTACAGGGCCATATAAAGGGTGCGGATTCAGATAAAGGGTGCGGCTGGGTTAGGTGAACTGTTGGCGGAGTTCGCGTTTGAGGATTTTGCCGGTGACGTTTCGGGGGAGGGTTTGGACGAATTCGACTCGGCGGGGGAGTTGGAAGCCGCCGAGGTGGTCTCGGCAGGATTCGATGATGTCGGCGGCGGAGGCGGTGGCGCCGTCGCGGAGGACGACGACGGCGCAGACGATTTCGCCCCAGGTGTCGTCGGGGACGCCGATGGCGGCGGCCTCGGCGACGGCGGGGAGGCGGTAGAGGGCCTGTTCGACCGAGAGTGAGGAGACGTTCTCGCCGCCGCTGATGATCAGATCCTTCTTGCGGTCGACGATGTAGACGAAGCCCTCCTCGTCCCGGCGCACCAGGTCGCCGGTGTGGAACCAGCCGTCGGTGAAGGCCGCGGCCGTCGCCTCGGGGTCGTTCCAGTACCCGGTCATCACCTGATCCGCACGCACGATCATCTCCCCGACCGCACCCGCCGGCACGTCGCGGAATTCCTCGTCGACGATGCGAATATCGGCCAGCCGCATGGGTTTTCCGGCGGAGGCCAGCAGATGCGTCTCACCCCCGGCGGCCCGGCGATGCGCCGCCTCGTCCAGATGCAGAACGTTCCCGGCCAGTTCGGTCATGCCCATGCCCTGATAGAAATCGCAGCCGAACCGCTCCAGCGCCTCGCGCAGCACCGCCGCCGGAATCGCCGAGGAGCCGTATCCGACCGCCCGCAATGTCTCCATCGAATGCTTGTCCAGCTCCGGATCCCGCAGCAGGAAATTGATCATCGTCGGCGCGAGCCCGGTCTGGGTGACTTGCCATTCGTCGACCAGCCGCAGGAATGTCGAATTGTCGTATGCCCGAAGGATTCCCACCGTCGCCCCGAGCAGATGATTCACCAGCACGACATACCCGCCGACATGACACAGCGGAAAGCAGAACAGGAACACCGTCTCCTCCGGAATCCCCCACTGCAACGCCGACGAGGTGACCCCGGCGAGCAGATTGCGGTGCGACAGCATCACCCCCTTCGGCGCGCCGGTCGTCCCGCTCGTGTACACCAGCCAGGCCGTATCGTCGGCGTCGGGCCGCACCGCGGGCGCCCGCACCGAGGCCGCGCCCACGAACTCGGCCCAGCCGAGCGTCCCCTCCGCCGCGCCCATCGACACGACGGTGGTCACCGACGGAATCCGCTCGCGAATCGCCGCGACCATGCCCGCGAACTCCGGCGCGACAATCAGCACGCGCGCCCCCGAATGCGTGATGAGCGCGACGATCTGCTCCGCATGCAGCCGAAAGTTGAGGATAGTCAACGCCATTCCCGCCATCGGCACGCCGTAATAGCAGTCCAGATACCGCGCGCAATTCCCCGACAGGATCGCCACCCGATCCCCCGGCGCGGCCACCCCGAGCAACGCGTTGGCGAGCCGGCGAGCGCGCTCGCACAACCCCCGATAGTCGATCACCTCGTCCTCGAATCGCACCGTGATCCGATCCGGATGTTTGCGCGCCCCGTACTCGACGATATCCCCGATCAGCATCCGCCCACTCCTATCGGATCGCGAGCGGATTGATCGGCGAGCCCACCCCGCGCGTGAATTGCAAAGGGGGACCGGCGTAGAAGAAATCCCACCGCCCGTCGACCGCGCACGCCGCCGACAACTCCTCGAAATCGAGCATCTCCGCCAGTGTCATGCCCATGTCGCGGATGAGCACCATATGCAGTTCGAACGCGCCGCCGGGATGCTCGCCGGGCATCACCTCGACCGCCCAGTTGTCCGAACCGACCACGGCCACATCGCGTTCCCGTAGCCAACCCGCACACGCCAGGCTCAACCCGGGCTCCCCGGCCATGAACCCGGCCGCGTCCCGATCGATCACGAACTTCTTGCGCCAGCCCGTACGGATCAACAGGATGTCGCCCGGGCCGACCGTCACGCCCTGTCCGGCGGCCACCGCCTCGAGTTCCTCGGGCGAGATCGCCTCCCCCGCCTCGAGCCAGTCCACGCCGCGTGCCCGCGCGATGTCGAGCAGCACGCCGCGCCCGGCGATGCCGTCGGCCTGGGTCTGGATGCCGCACTTTTCGGCGCCCTTGACCGTCACGCCCGCACCGGGATGGCCGTTGTAGAGCCGGTCGTCGTAGTGCACGTGCGCCAGCGAGTCGTACTGCGACCCGGCCTGCAACGGCATGAACACGAAATCGTCGGCCCATTTGAAGCCGCCCGGCAGCACCTGCTCCTGCCCGTTCTCCGACATGAGCCGAATCGGGTTGATGCGCAGGCCACCCGGCTGCGGCCCGTCCCCGTCGAGCGGGATGCCCAGTTTGAAGGTCTCACCCGTCCGGATCAACGACGCCGCGGCCCGAACCCGTTCGGCGGTAATGAGATTCGTGGTTCCGCGCTCGTCGTCACTCCCCCACCGCCCCCAGTTGCTGACCTTGCGGCCCAGCTCGCGCATGTCGGGAACTTCAGGCACCGTCGCCTCCTCAGCTCATGACGTGACAGTCATGTCAACTTTCTCGACAAGTGTGAGCGCGGGCACTATCGCTGTCAATAGGCCATTATTTCCGGCCTGTTCGTCCCCTCATCCCATGCCCGGTGGGGCTACCGTGAACATGTATGGGGATCAAGGAAATATCGGTGGCGGTGACCGAGGACGACTGGCTGGCCCTGAGCGATGCGGCCGACTGCGCGGGCATGGGCGTGCGGGACTATGTCGCCTGGGCGGTGCGGCTGGTGGCGTTGCAGGCCAAGCCGGAGGTCACGCGGGCGAGCACGCCCTATCTGACCAAGGGCGTGCGGTATCGCGTCGAGGACCGCGACGAGCCCGAATCGGCCGCGTGGCTGGACACTTTCGCCGAGCGGCTGTCCCACCGGGCCGAGCAGTTCCGCGACGAGGTCTGAGCACTCAGAGTTTGAAGCGCCCCGCGAACGCCCGCAGCGGTAGATCGGCACTGGTCACGATGCCCGGCGGGGCGGCGACGACCGAGCGGATCGCGTTCAGCGCGGGCAGGCCCGTCACGGTCATGCCGATCGAGGCGAAGTTCGCCGGGTCGGACAGATCGAACCCCTTCTTGGGGAAGATCATGTGCTTGCTGTAGATGCTGGGATCGCCGGTGATCTGAGTGATGTAGCAGCCCTTGATGTTCCACGCGGGATCGGTGTGCGGGGTCATCTGCCATTCGAGGTGCGTCTCCACGCGCGGGACGCCGTCGACCAGGCCCTGATATCTGATGTAATTCGCGCCCAGCGAGCCCTTCGGCAGGAAGTACCAGCCCAGGTCGACGTCCTTCGTGCACGCGCCGAGTTCGTAGCCGAACGTCACCTCGTCGAGCACGAGCCCGAACGCGTCGGCCATCAGCTGCACCGAATCGGCGAAGACCGCGGTGTATTTGTAGAGCGAGTCCGGGATCGTCGGATCGTCGATCGGGCGGCCGTACCCCACCGCCTTCCACGTCTCGACCGAGTGATGACAGGAGACGTCCACCGATTCGGTGACGGTCACGTTCTCGATCTCGGCCACGTCCGCCGAGTGCGCGATGCCCAGGACCTGGCACAGGCCGGGATTCATGCCGGTGCCGTAGAACGTCGCGTTGCCGCGCTCGCACGCGGCCCGGATGACCTCGCTGACCGGGCGGCCCGACGGATGCGGATGATTGCGGTCGCGGTGGTGCCCGGTGATCCAGTCCGCGGTCGTGACCACGTCGATGCCCGCCTCGAGCACCCGCTCGTAGAGCGCCTCGTCGGGGAACACGCCGTGGAAGGTGAGCACATCGGGCCGCGCCGCGATGATCTCCTCGACGGTTCCGGTGGCGATCACCCCGATCGGCCCGATGCCGACGATCTCCCCCGCGTCCCGCCCGATCTTCTCCGGTGTGTAGCAGTGCAATCCGACCAGTTCGAGATCGGGATGCTCGCGAATGCGCCCGATCATCTCGGTACCGAGATTGCCTGTGGCGACCTGGAATACGCGGATCTTGTCGGGTGTGCTCACGGTGTGCCGCCTTTCGACGCGGGATAGAACTGGGCCGCCCAGGCTCGCAGGGCGCGGAAGCCCTCGAATTCCTTGCCGGACAATGCCGGTGGGTCGCTGTAGCGTTGGTGGGCCCAGATGTGGATGTCGGCCTCGAATTGCTCGATGACGAAATTCGCCATGGTCTTCGCGTAGTCGGTCATGTGCGGGCGGTCGTCGCCGGGTTTGCGGCCGATCCAGACGGTGAACCGGACGTCGGAGGTGGAGTCGTCGACCGGGGTCACCGCCGACAGGGTGCGATTGTCGACCATGCCCCAGCTCTTGGTGACCGCGGCGCCGAGACCGCCGTTGATGGCCTCGACCCCGCTGTTGATCTCGTCTCGCGGGGTGTCGTCGAAGGCGACGGTGAAATCGACGTAGGACACCGGGCCGCCGAAGTCCTGCCGGGTGAACTCGGGGACGAACGGCGTCTTGTGCACGTAGGTGAAATGCGCGAAGTCGACGCCGTTCTCCATGATGTACTGCGGATGCAGTTCCAGCCCTTGGCGATACAGCGTGCCGTCCGGGAAGGGCGGGTAGTAGTCGGCCGTGGTCTTGTCGTCGTCGAAGTCGGCGAAGATGTCGGGAACGTCGAAATACGGTGCGCGACCCTCGATGTCGTGCCACATCCAGATCGCCTCGTTGCGCTCGACGGTCGGATAACTGCGAATTCGCCTGCCCCGGTTGGGATGTCGCTCGTAGGGCACGCACACATTGCGGCCCTCGCGATTCCACTCCCAGCCGTGGAACGGGCAGACGATGTTCTCCCCGTCCACCCGGCCGCCGTAGCCGAGATGCGCCCCGAGATGCTCGCAATAGGCGTCGAACACCGACACCGCGCCCGAGGCCGAGCGCCAGGCCACCAGCTCCCGGCCGAAGTACTTCATGGTCCGCACGTCCCCGATCGCGACCTCATGGGACCAGGCCACCTGGAACCAGCCCGTCGGCTCCATCGACAGCGTCGGCTTCGCCATATCCATCCTCCAGTTGCCGCCCGGGGCAGGCGTTCTCGCGGCGACACCGATCGTAGAAGCCTCTACGAAACAATACAAGAGGGTTCTACGAAACTGGTCGGCCGAGGTCGGCCCGGCTACACTGGCCTCCCGTGACGGATGTGGAGGTGACCGGGCGGCGCGCGAACAAGCGCGGCCTCGCGACGCGCGAGAGCATGATCCGCGCCGCGATCACCGCCCTGGCCACCGGCGACCCGAACGCGGTGTCGGGCAATCGGATCGCGCGCGAGATCGGCGCGACGTGGGGTGCGATCAAGTACCAGTTCGGCGACATCGACGGTTTCTGGGCGGCGGTCCTGCGCTACACCGCCGATCAGCGCGGCGACCTGCCGGCCGGGATCAAACCCGACGGCACCCTGCCCGAGCGGGTGCGCGCCCTCATCGACGCCATGTGGGTCGGCCTGCGCCTACCCCCCTCCCTCGCCATCGAGACCCTGCGCGCCGCCCTCCCCCGCGACCAGGCCGAACTCGAACGCGACTACCCCCGCACAGCCGCCGAACTGGCCTCGTGGAAACCCAACTGGGACAAGGCGTGTCAGCGCGCCTTCGCGGATCTCGGGGTGGACCCGGTGAAGGTGCGGCAGGTGGCCGCGCTGATCCCGGCGGCCATGCGGGGGATCACCTCGGAGCGGACGCTGGGGACGTACGGGAATCTGGACGACGCGCGGGAGGGGTTGGTCGGCGCGATCGTGGCGTACCTCGCGAGTTAATCGCGGGATTCGATGTGCTTGTGCGGCAACCAGATCGCCTCCGCGCGCCTCCTGGATTCGGGGGTGAAGTAGTCGCCGGATTCCAGATCCTCGAGCAGGGTCGGATGTTCGGGCGTCCAGCCCAGGAGCGCTCGGGTGCGCTCGCTCGAGACCGGCACGTCGAGGGAGAAGAATCTCGCCAGGAACGGGTTGCCGAGATGGTCCGCGGCCTCTTCTAAAGACAGTGCGGCCGTGGGGATTCCGAGCTTGTCCGCCACCTTCGCGGCCACGCTGCCGATCATGACCGCGCTCTCGCCGACGCCGTGCAACACGCTTCCGGCGGGCGCCTGCCCCAGGGCCAGCCGGAACAGGCGGGCCGCGTCGGCGCGATGGACGGCGGGCCAGCGGTTGTGGCCGTCGCCGACGTACGCCGAGACGCCGGATCGGTGCGCGGCCGCGATGAGGGCCGGGATGAATCCGTGGTCGTGCGGGCCGTGCACGGTCGGGGCCAGGCGTACGACGCTGGCTCGGACTCCTCGGTCGGCGTAGGCCAGGCACGCTCGCTCGCCCGGAATACGGAAGGCCGCAATGGAATTCGAATCGGGCTCGTCGCGCTCGGTGCTGACCCGGCCGGTCGGCAGCACCAGGGTGCCGGACGTGCTGACGAACGGTTTGCCGGTTCCGGCGAGCGCCTGCCCGAGCGCGTCGATCGCGGCGCGGTCGCGGCGGACGAGGTCGTCGGGGTCGGCGAAGTTCCCGCCGAAGGCCAGATGGAGTACCCCGTCGGCGGCCTCCGCGCCGCGACGGAGACTCTCGAGATCATCCAGGGAGCCGGAATACGCTGCGGCGCCGAGGGATTCGAGCCGGGCGGCCGCGGCGGCCGAGCGCGCGAGGCCGGTGACGCGATGGCCCGCCGCGACGAGTTCGGTGACGACGGCGGGACCGGTCTGGCCGGTGCCGCCGGTGACGAACACATGCATGAGAACACTCTCCTTCGAAATGTCAGTGACTGACTCTACCTCGTAGCGCCAGTCACTGACACATCGAGTAGACTGAGCAGGTGCCACGTAGCGGAGCCGACGCGCGCCGCCGCCTGCGGGAGGCGGCGCTGGAGCTGTACCGGGAACGCGGATTCGATCGCACCACGGCCGCGGAGATCGCCGCGCGCGCCGGGGTCAACGAGCGCACCTTCTTCCGGCACTTCCCCGACAAACGGGAGGTGCTGTTCGACGGCGAGGCCGAACTCCGGGACGCGCTGCTGCGGACGATCGTCGAATTGCCGCGGGAGATGGGCGTTTTCGCGGTCCTGCTGGCCGCCTTCCGGAAGTCGGCCCGGACGCTGGCGGACAATCGGCCGTTCGCCGAGCCGCGCTGGCGGGTCATCGCGGCGACCCCGGCGCTGCGCGAGCGGGAGTTGGCCAAGCACGCCGCGCTCGTCGAGGTGGTCGCGGAGGCGCTTCGGCGACGGGGCGTCGGCGACGGCGTGGCGAGCCTGGCCGCGCGGACCGGGTGGGCGGCGTATCAGCACGCCGTGCAGGCGTGGCTCGACAACCCCGGCGAGAGCTTGGACGCGCGGCTGACCCGCGCCTTCGATGATCTGTGCGCCCTGGCGGTGCGCCCGGACACCCTCGAGACGGCCGCGAGCGACTGATACGGCTCGGCTACGGGTTGAGCCAGGATTCGAAGGCGGCGAAGGTGAACGGGCGGCCGAGGAAGTCGGCGACCAGGTCGGCCGCGTCGCGGGAGCCGCCGGGGGCGAGGACGCGATCGCGATAGCGGTGTGCCACGGTCGGTTCGAACAGATTCCCGGTGTCGAAGGCCGAGAACATGTCCTTGGCGATGACCAGGCTCCACAGATAGGTGTAGTAGCCCGAGGTGTAGCCGGACAGATGCCCGAACGAACTCTGGAAGTGGGTGTCGGGCAACGCGGTGACGAGGCTGTGGCGGTGCAGTGCGTCCAGGGCTGCGGCCGTGTGGTCGGCGGGGCGGTCGCGGTGCAGCAGATAGGAGATCGCGGCGTAGCCGAGTTGGGTGCGGATATTGAGGCCCTTGCCGAAATCCTTTGCGGCACGCATCCTTTCGACGAGTTCGGCGGGGATGCTCGCACCCGTGTCGTCGACAGCGAAGGTGCGCAGGATCGTGGGATCCCACGCCCACTCCTCGAGCATCTGCGACGGCGCCTCGACGAAGTCCCATTCGGTCGCCACGCCGGAGAACCGCACCCAGTCCTGGCGGCCGCCGAGCACGTGGTGGATGAGGTGCCCGAACTCGTGGAACAGCGTGACGACGTGCTGATGCTCCATCAACCCACGCGAGAAATTGCACACCAGCACCCCCTCGGGCAGATACCGATCGGTGACCCCGGCGAGGAGATCGAACTGCGCGGCGTGCTTGTACTTGCCCGCGCGCGGATGCAGGTCCAGATGGATCCGCCCGCGTCGTTCGCCGTCGGCGTACACGTCGTAGACCGCGACCTCCTCGTGCCAGCGCGGCACGTCGACCGGGCGGTACTCCAGGCCGAACAGCCTGCCGGTGACCTCGAGCAGACCCGTTCGCACGCGGGCGAATTCGAAGTAGCGGCGGACCTCGCGGGCGTCGACATCGTACTGTTCGCGTTTGATCAGCTCGATGTAGTAGGCGACCTCGGACCGGTCGATCCCGGTGGCGGCGGGGTCGTCTTCGCGGCGGCGCGCGAGCAGGGCGGCGAGGTCGCGGCGGGCGGCGGCCTCGGCGGCGGCGGACAGCCGCTCGATGAACTCGTCGATGGCGCGGCCGCTGCCGATCATCTTGACCGCGGCGTCGTAGTCGGGCCAGCCGTCGAAGCCGAGCAGCCGGGCCTTCTCGTCGCGCAGGTCGAGCATCTCGTGCAGCACCGCGTCGTTGACCGGCCAGCCGCGGCGGTCGAATTCGGCGGTGAGTTCGCGGCGCGCGTCGGTGTCGCGGGCGTAGCTGCGGAACGGGTGGAGGTCCGGGTAGTCGGTGGTGACGGCGACGCGTCCGTCGTCGGAAACCGGATGTGCGGCAATGAAATCGGCGGGGAGCCCGTCGAGTTGTTCGGGCAGCACCCGGATCTCGCGCACGTCGTCGCGGATGGCGCGGCCGAACTCCTGATCGAGCACGACGAGCCGTTCGGAGATCTCCCGCAGGCGGGTGCGGGTCGGCTCGTCGCGATCGACGCCGCTGCGACGGAAATCGCGCAGCACATGCTCGCGCATCCGGTGCGCCGCCGCGTCCAGCCCCGAAGGATCGGTGCCCGCGACCACGTCGTAGAGCTCCCGATCGAGGTCCCGATCGGTCCGCACCCGATCCACCTGCTGGGTCAGCTTTTCGGCGAGTTCGCGCACCGCGGGTTCGGGATGGACCTCCGCGAGCAGCCCGGCGGCGGAGTCGGCGGCGCGCAGCGCGATATCGGCGTCGTTCCACAGCTCCAGCACGGCGCGGGTGTCGCGGGCGGTCCCGTCCTTGATCCGTAGCAGAGTGTCGGTCGCGGTCCGCAGGTTGCCGTGCGCGTACTCGTCGAGCCAGTCGGACCAGTCGGACGTCGGCAGGGCAAGCGGTTCGAGCGTCATATCACGACAGTAGCCGCCGGACGCGGGCCGACGCGGTCATCCAGACGAGAGCGCCGGGTCCGAGTGGGGCTCGGGCCCTCTCACCCGTGCCCACCCGAGAGGAGCAACCGGCGGCGACGCACCACGCGCCGCTCCGCCTCGTCCGCCGCGGCGGTGGCCTCCTCGGGCGACCCACCGCGACCGATCGTCTCCTCGTACGCCGCGGCCCTGGCCTTCTCGATCTTCGCGGCCCGTCGCCGCCGGATTCCCTCGAACATCGCCGTCCTCACCTTCGATTCCGCTGCTTCCGTGTCCCGTCAGTCTTGCCGGGTGAGAGTGCGCGGCGCATCGCTCCACGGAATGACCGGGCATCGTCCCCGAGAACTACTTCCGTCCGGGCGTGATGACCGAACCGGCGTACCCGGCCTTCCCGCTCGCCACTCCGTGAGTGGGCGTCGAAAGCGCCCGCGATCAGCGCCGACCCGAGGCCCACCCACGGAGTGGTGAGCCGGCCCGCCAGGACAGCGTGGAATCAACGCTGTCGCATGGGCTTTCGAACGCGGGCGTGCCGGTAGGTTCGAAGGATGGGGAGTTCGAGAATCCGCCGTCCGGTCGCGATCGTGCTCGGGGTCGTGGTGGCGGTGGTGGCCGCGGCGCTGCTGCCGCGATGGTGGTGTGGGCGGGACGCGGATCGGTGGTTCGAGGGGGAACCGGGGCGGGTGCGGGGGCTGGCCGAGGAATTGGTGGCCTTCGAGGACGGGGACGATCGGGCGCGGGCCGACCGGAGACAGGTGCTGGACGGGATGTGGGGGTTGCTCGCGCATCAGATGACGGCGCTGGGGCTGGCGCAGGTGTGCCTCGCGCATCCGGAGTGGCGAGAACGCTACGCGCCCACCGTGACTCGCGCGGCGGCCACGAGCCTGCTGCCCGAGATGCGGTCGGCGTTCACCGACAGCTGGCACGGCGAGGACGGGGCGGCGGTTCCGGACAGCCCGCACGGGCACGCGTACCTGTCCTATCCGGCCCTCGCGCTGGGCATGGCCCGGCTGGTCGATCCGGCCTTCCCGCCCGAACTCGCGGCGCGGCACGACGCCCTGATCGAGTCCGCTCAGCGCCGGCTGCTCGCGTCGCCGACCGCGCTGCTGGAAACCTTTCCCGGCGAGGCGTATCCGACCGATGTGGCGGCCGTGGCCGCCGCCATCGCGGTGCACGGGCGGGCGACCGGAGTCGATCACGCGGCGGCGCTCGCGCACTGGGCCCGGCAGGTACGCGCGGTGCAGATCGATCGGGAGACCGGACTCGTGGTGCAGCGCATGGGAATCGACGGGCGGGCGCACGACGCGCCGCGGTCCTCCGGGACCGGATTGGCGGCGTATTTCGCCGGGTTCGCGGACCGGGGGCTGGCCCAGGAGTTGGCGGCGGGAGTGTTCCGGCAGGAGCGCGGCGTGCTCGGCTTCGGCGCGATCCACGAATACGGCGGCGGGCGCGGCGGACCCGGGGATATGGACAGCGGGCCGGTCGTGCTCGGAATATCGGTCTCCGCAACGGGTTTCGCGCTCGCCCCGGCCCGCGCCTTCGGGCAGCGCGAGGTGTTCACCCGGCTGTTCCGGACCGCCGACCTGGTCGGGGTGCCGGTGCGGAGCGGTTCCCGGCTGCGGTTCGCGACCGGTGGTGTGATCGGGAACGCGCTGTTGCTGGCGTTCCTGACCTCGGGGCCGGAGCTGGCCCGGTGAGAGTCTCGCTGGTGCTGGTCGTGCTGTATCTGGTGCTGCACTGGCTGTTGGGGGTGTTGTCGGAGCGGCACGGGTTCGGGTCGGTCGACGAGGTCGGCGCGGCGTTCTCGATCGTCACCGTTCTCGTGGTGGGTCTTCGGGTGACGGTGCTGGTCGTCGTGCCGGGCCTGCTCGCCTACGGGCTCGTGATGCGGCTGCTTCGGCGGGGTGCTGATACCGAGACCTGATGTCCTCCAGGGCTTTCGGGCCTGGGCTTCGGCGATGGGGTGGAGGTCGTCGCGGTTCACCTGACCGCCCACTCCCGTGATTCTCGGGCGAGCTCGTCGGTGTCGAGTGGGCGTGGCCTACCCGACGGCGGCCAGGAGGCGGCGCAACTCTCGACGGTCCTTTTCGGTCAGTTTGCTCAGAACACGCCGCTCGGCCTCCGTGACCGCCGGATCGATTCGCTCGAGCATTGCCGAACCGGCGCGAGTCAGGCTGGCGGGCAACGATCTTCCCGTCGCGACGGTCGCGGGGCGGGTCACCAGACCGCGGCGCTGCAAGCCGTTGATGACCTTGTTCATGGCCTGGGGGGACACGTTCACAGCGCGGGCGAGCTGGGCGTTCGACCTACCCGGCGTCTGCGCCAGCAGCCGCATGCACAGGTATTCGGGGAAGGTCAGCTCGAACGGTTCCAGCACCGTCGCGCCCACCTCGGCCCGCAACGCCGAGGCGACTCGGTGCAGAAGGTAGCCGAGGGGCTTGTCCTCGAAACCTTCCATCGGAGCATCTTGACACATATCAACCTGGTTGACATAAAGGGTCTATGACGAGTTCATCCCAGGAAGAGATGTTCGAATCCGCTTACCAGGGCAAGGCTCCCGAGATCGGCGAGGGTTTCCGGCCGCCGTGGAGCATCGGGGCGCCGCAACCGGAGATCGCCGCGCTCATCGACGCCGGGAAGTTCCACGGCGAGGTGCTCGACGCCGGGTGCGGTGAGGCCGCGACGTCGTTCTACCTCGCCGAGCGGGGCTTCACCACGGTCGGGCTGGATCTGTCGCCCACCGCCATCGACCTCGCCCGCGCCGAGGCCGCGCGGCGCGGGGCGCGCACCGCGAGTTTCGAAGTGGCCGATATCAGTTCGTTCACCGGGTACGACGGACGCTTCGGCACCATCGTCGACAGCACGCTGTTCCACTCCATGCCCGTCGAATCGCGCCGGGGTTATCAGGAGTCCATCGTGCGGGCCGCGGCGCCGGGCGCGTCCTACTTCGTGCTCGTCTTCGATCGCGCGGCGACCCTGCCGGGACCGATCAACGCGGTCGACGAGGAGGAGCTGCGGGCGGTCGTCGGCGAGTACTGGTCGATCGACGAGGCGCGCCCCGCGCGCATCCACGCCAATATCCCCGGCGGCGCGGAACGACGGGGCGAGTTCACGGGGCCCGAACTCCGCGACGAGGGCGCGGGCCGGGTGTCCCTGCCCGCCTGGCTGCTGTCGGCGCACTTGGACTGAACGGACAATCCTCCTACACTGCCCCGTTGTGCGTGCGCTGTCCCCGCGGTCGAGAGTGTGGCTGGTGTGGACTATCACGCGAATCCTGTTGGTGGCCTTCACCGGTGTGACGGCGCTCCCGCACAGCGTGTGGGACGCGTCGGCGGCGGATCTGCGGTTGTACCAGGAGTGGGCCGAGCTCATCGTGCGGCACCACACCTTTCCGCTGGCCGACGAGCAATGGCAGTACCCGCCGGGTGCGGGAGCGCTACTGGTCGTGCCGTGGTTGTTCGGGGGCGGGGCCGGGTACAACTGGTTCTTCTTCGGAGTGGTCGCGGTCGCGGACGCGGCGGTGTTGGGGTTGTTGATCCGGGCGGCCGAACGGGGCGGTGGTTCCAGGTACGAAGCACGCTGTGGCGCACCGTCTTTCGCGGGGCCATGGGTGTGGACCGTGGGGGTCGCCTTGTTGGGGCGGGTCTGTTACGGGCGGTTCGATCTGGTGGTGGCGGCGTGTGCGGTGGCGGCGCTGGTGTGGGCGGGGCGGCGGCCGGTCGCGGCGGGGGTGGCGGTGGCGGCCGGGGTGTTGTTGAAGGTGTGGCCGGTGGTGGCGGTGCTGGGGTTGCGCCGGCGGGAGTTGCGGCGGGTGGGGGTCGCGGCGGGGGCGGCCGGGGTGGTGCTGGCGGGTGGGGTGACGCTGCTGGGGCCGGGAGCCTGGTCGTTCCTGCGGTTTCAGGCCGAGCGGGGGTTGCAGATCGAATCCGCCGCCGCCACACCGCTTCTCATCGCCCGGCTGGTGTCCGGGGGGTGGGTTATCGAGCATCGGTTCGGGGCCGAGGAGCTGTCGGGGCCGGGGGTGGCGGGGCTGGCGCGGGTGTGCGTGGTGGTCATGGTCGTCGGCGGGGTGGTGGTGCTGGCGCAGTGGTGGCGCGTTCGTCCGCCCGCGGCCGATCTGGCATTGGCGGCCACGCTGCTGGCCATGGTGACCAGCCGGGTGCTCAGCCCGCAGTATGTGGTGTGGGCGGTGGCGGTGGCCGCGGTGTGCGCGCTACGGTCGCGCACCACGCAGCGGCCGATCGTGTATCTCGTGCTGGTGGCGGCGTTTCTGAGTCAGGTGGAGTTCCCGTTCGTCTACGACCGGGTGGCGACGGGCAGCCTGCCGGGGGTGGTGGTGTTGACGCTGCGCAACGCGGTACTGGTCGGTGCGGCCGTATGGTCGGTGGTACGGCTGCGGCACGGGCGGAGTACGGGTTACGTGGAGGCACGCTCGTCGCGTGGGAGCGCGTGCCCGCGCTGTCGAGGTCGGGCACGTAGCCGAGGGTCACGGCCGGACGGGGCCGCGGGAATCCCCTAGGCTGCAAGCGAATAATCGTGCCGCGTATAGGGGGGACCACCCATGGCTCAGCCGTTTCCGTCCGCGATACCGCCGTATCCGACGCCGCCGCCCGGTTGGGGATCCGGTTATCCGGCGGGAAACGCTCGCGGTTCGAGTAACCCCCTCGCCGCTCTGGCGCTGGGGCTGGCGGCCCTGCTGATGACGGCGCACTGGATCTGGCGCTTCACCAAGTACGAGAAGTTCTACTGGAGCGACGCCAGCACCGTCCTCACGGTCCTGTTCGCCTTCACCGCCGCCCTCGTCCTCCTCGTCGGAAACCGTTCCGCCCGAACGAAACTCCTCGCCGCCGCCGCGACCGGCCTGATCCTCGCCCCTGATGTCAGCTTCCTCCTCACCACCCTCGACTCCCGCCTCCACTACGCGACGAGCCCGTGGGCCCTCGGCGGCTGGCTCGCCGTCCCTATCACCCTCCTAGCCCTCCTCGCGCTGATCCTGCTGCTGACCACCGCGACTCCCACCCCACCACCGGCCCCCGCGTCGTGGCCGCAGCAACCGGTCGCCCCTCCCCCGAATATCGCGTGGCCACAGCCGGGTCAGGCCCCGCTTGCGGGCGGGTATCAGCCGCCCCCGGGCCAAGCCGCGCCTGCGGACGGGTATCAGCCTGGCTCGGGCCAAGTGCCGTCCCCGAGCGGGTACCAGCCTCTCTCGGGCCAAACCCCGCCGCCGGGCGGGTATCAGCCTGCCTCGGGCCAAGCCCCGTCCCCAGGCGGGTATTAGCCTCCGCCGGGGTGGTAAGGGCACTGAGTGTCGGCGCATATTCTGCCCGCATGGGTACAGCCGTTGATGTCACCGCCATTACGAATCTGATCGCGAGATATGCCGAACTCGTCGATACCGGGGATTTCGACGGGGTGGGTGAGCTGTTCGCCGAGGCGGTGTTCGTCGGGGGCGGAGGGGTGGTGCGGGGCGGGGACGGGATCGCGGAGATGTTGCGGCGCACGGTGATTCGGTATGCGGATGGGACGCCTCGTACTCATCATGTGACGACGAATATCGCCGTCGAGTTCGAGGAGGAGGATGTCGCGACGGCGCGGTCGTATGTGACCGTGTTCCAGGGCCTGCCGGAGCTGCCGTTGCAGGCCGTGGCGGCGGGACGGTATCGCGATCGCTTCGAAAGACGCGAGGGCCGTTGGCGATTCGTGGAGCGTCGGGTGGACATTCATCTCCGGGGCGATCTCAGCCGTCACCTGCGCGGGCAGCCGCTCGACGCCGAATCCGGGGCTTAGCGCGTCAGGAGGCGTTGTCGGTCGCCCGCTCCGGGAGCCAGTCGGTGGGTGCGGCGATCAGATCCGACAGCGCCGCATAGGCCGCACCGGTGGCGGACAATGACGAATCGGATTGTCCCGCAATGATTTCCGGCGTCGTCCACCGGGCGGACAGGACTCGGGTGGACAGGTGGGCGCGCACGGGCGGGATGAGGAATTCGGACAGCTCACCCAGATGACCACCCAGGACGACGGCGGGAATGTCGAGAAGGTTGACGACCGCCGACAGCGCGAGGGACAGCGCCCACGCGGCGCGGTCGAGCGCGGCGCGGGCCGCCGCGTCGCCACCACGGGCACGGTCGGCGAGCACGACGGGCCGCGTTTCGACGGGAAGGTTTGCGGCGCCGAGCAATTGGCTTTGGCCCGCGTACAGCTCGAGACAGCCGCTGGAACCGCACGGGCATTCGGGCCCGGTGGGGTCGACGGTGATGTGACCGATCTCCCCGGCCCAGCCGTGACGACCGGTGATCACCTCGCCGCTCAACACCGCCGCGCCGCCGATGCCGGTCTCGCCGGAGACGTAGAAGAAGTCGCGCAGGGGTGCGGGGCGGCCGGGAGCCAGATCGGCTACCGCACGGGCCGCCAGATCCGCCTCGTTGCCGATCGAAAAAGGCAGGGCCGCAAGGGTTTCCAGGTAGTCGACGGGTGCGATGTCGCGCCAGCCCAGATTGGGCGCGGTGAGCAGCAGACCGGTGCGGGTGTCGACCAGACCGGGCACGGCCAGGACGCCGCCGACGACACGGGTGTTCGCGGTCGCGGAAAGCAGGTCGGCGCATAGTTCATCGAGGGTCGCGAGGACGGTCGCCGGATCGCCGCCCCGGAAATCCCCGGTCGTCACGCGCTCGGCCAGTACCTCGCCGGTCAGGGCGATCACCCGCCCGGACAGACTGGTGGTATTCACCTGAAGCCCCAGCCCGGCGAATGTCCGCCCGGCGACAATCGGAGTCGCCGGACGCCCCCGGCCTCCACCCTGCGCCGGAATCCCTTCCGCCAGCACTCCGCCCGCGACGAGTTCGTCCACCCATCGCGCCGCCGTCGCCCGGGTCATCGACGTGACTCCCGCGATATCCGCCCGTGACAACGGTTCCGGCGCGCGCAGGACCGTCTGTAGGACGAGCGCCAGATTCGCCGCGCGAACCGTCGACTGACGCGCGCCGGTGCTCTGGACCGGCCAACTTCGGTGGGGCACGTGGTTGACCCTAGCCCACGGCGGAGTTAAGTTCACTTTCTGAACAAAATCGCGAGGAGGACACCGTGACTCGTCTGCCCACCGCGGAGGACAAATTCTCGTTCGGTCTGTGGACGGTCGGGTGGACGGGGGTCGATCCCTTCGGTACCGCGTCCCGCCCGGCGCTCGATCCGTGGGAGTACGCGGAGCGGCTCGCCGAACTCGGCGTGTGGGGCATCACCTTCCACGACAACGACGTGTTCCCCTTCGACGCGGACGAGGCGACGAAGGACCGGCGGCTGACGCGATTGCGGGAGGCCACCGAGCGGGCCGGGTTGGTCATCGAGACCGTCACGACCAACACCTTCACCCATCCGGTCTTCAAGGACGGCGCGTTGACCGCCAACGATCGCGAGGTGCGCCGCTTCGGATTGCGAAAGATCCTGCGCGCCACCGATATCGCCGCGCGGGTGGGCGCGTCGACCTTCGTCATGTGGGGCGGGCGGGAGGGCGCGGAGTACGACGGGTCCAAGGATCTGTTCGCCGCGTTCGAGCGGTATCGCGAGGGCGTGGACACCGTCGCCGCGTACATCAAGTCGCAGGGGTACGATCTGCGAATCGCGTTGGAGCCCAAGCCGAACGAGCCGCGCGGGGACATCCTGCTGCCGACCGTCGGCCACGCCCTGGGCTTCATCGCGCGACTCGAGCACGGCGATATCGTCGGGCTCAATCCCGAGACCGGGCACGAGCAGATGGCCAACCTCAACTATTCGCACGCGCTGGCGCAGGCGTTGTGGAGCGGCAAGCTGTTCCACATCGATCTCAACGGGCAGCGCGGGTTGAAGTACGACCAGGATCTGGTGTTCGGGCACGGCGATCTGCTGTCGGCGTTCTTCACCGTGGATCTGCTGGAGAACGGCTTTCCCGCGCAGCCGGACGGGCCGCGTTACACCGGGCCGCGGCATTTCGACTACAAGCCTTCGCGCACAGAGCATTTCGCGGGGGTGTGGGAGTCGGCGCGGGCGTGTATATCGACCTATCTCATGTTGGCGGAGAAGGCGCGGGCGTTCCGGGCGGATCCGCGCGTTCAGGAGGCGATGGCGTATTCGGGCGTGTTCGATCTCGCGCGGCCGACGCTCGGGGACGGGGAGTCGATCGCCGAATTCCTTTCCGCCGACGACGGTTTCGACGCGGAGAAGGCGGCTGAGCGCGATTTCGGGTTCGTGCGGTTGCAGCAGTTGGCCGTCGAGCATCTGGTCGGGTCATGACGCTGGTCGCCGGCGTCGACTCCTCGACACAATCGTGCAAGGTGGTGGTGCGGGAGCTGGAATCGGGGCGGGTGGTGCGCTCGGGCAGCGCGCCGCATCCGCCCGGGACCGAGGTGTGGCCCGAAAGATGGTGGGACGCATTGTGTTCGGCCATCGGGGCGGCTGGCGGACTCGACGACGTCGACGCGATCTCGATCGCCGGTCAGCAGCACGGCATGATCTGTCTGGACGCCGACGGGCGGGTCGTGCGCCCGGCGCTGCTTTGGAACGACACCCGCTCGGCGGAAGCGGCCGACGATCTCGTGCGCGAGCTCGGGGCGGCGGAGTGGGCGGGCGCGGTCGGCACGGTTCCCGTTGCGTCGGTGACGGTTTCGAAGCTGCGCTGGCTCGCGGACCACGAACCCGAGCAGGCCGCCCGGATCGCCGCCGTCGCGCTGCCGCACGACTGGCTCACCTGGCGGCTGCGCGGCGGTTCGAGGCTGGACGAGCTGACCACCGACGCCTCCGACGCCTCGGGGACCGGCTACTTCGATCCGCGCACCCGCTCCTATCGCCGCGACCTGCTCGGGCTGGCCCTGCGACGCGACGTACGGGACATCGTGTTGCCGCGTGTTCTGGGTCCGGGCGAACGCGCCGCGACCGTCGGCTCCCGGCTGGTGCTCGGGCCGGGTTGCGGCGACAATGCCGGGGCCGCACTGGGTCTCGGGATCGGGGCCGGGACCGCGATCCTGTCGCTGGGAACCTCTGGCGTCGTGGCGGCGGTCTCGGAATCGCCGAGCGCGGACCCGACGGGCGCGGTGGCCGGATTCGCCGATGCGACAGGGCGATTCCTGCCGCTGGCCTGCACCCTCAACGCCGCGCGGGTGCTCGAGGCCACCGCGGCCGTGCTCGGGGTGGAACTGGGCGAGTTGGACGCGCTCGCGCTCGCCGCACCCGCGGGCGCCGGGGGTCTCGTGCAAGTTCCATATCTGGAAGGCGAACGCACGCCCAATCTTCCGCACGCCACCGGGTCCCTGCACGGCATGACCCTCGCCTCGATGACCCGCGAGAACCTCGCGCGCGCCGCCGTGGAGGGGTTGGTGTGCCTGATGGCCGACGCCGCCGCCGCTCTGCATCGGCTGGGCATTCCCTTCGAACGGTTCGTCCTCGTCGGCGGGGGCGCGCGGTCGGCGGCCGTACGGGAGATCGCGCCCGCCGTCCTCGCCGCGCCCGTCGACGTACCGCCGCCGGGCGAGTACGTCGCCGAGGGCGCCGCGCGACAGGCGGCCTGGGCATTACTGGGCGGCGATCAGCCCCCGGAGTGGCCGCGCGCGGGGGTACGCACCTACTCGGCGACTCCGACCCCGGACCTGCTCACCCGGTACCGCTCCCACGCCACCCATCACAGCCGCACCCCCCGTTCGGATCAGCACCCGTCGTAAGGCACCCCAGCCGCACCCCTTGTTCGGATTCGCACCCGATGTATGGCACCCCAGCCGCACCCCTTGTTCGGATCCGCACCCATTGCAGGGCACCCAGCCGCACACCCTGTACGGATCGGCACTCGTCGTAAGGCAGCCCAGCCGCACCCTTTATTCGGATCCGCACCCGTTGTAAGGCTTTGTAAGGGGTGCGGATTCGAATAAAGGGTGCGGCTGGGTTCGTGGGCGGGGGTAACCGAACGGTGTCGGGGTGGGTGCGGGAGGGTTACGGGGGGCGTGGCGTGCGGGGGGTTGGGTCACGGTATGGTGACGATATTCGGGGGGAGGTGGGGGGATTTCACGGTTCTATTGCTACGTGGTTGCTGACGGGCATAGCCTCTAATTCCGTCAACCCGCGCAAACGGCTCGAGGGCCGTCGGTGTGGGAGCTGGGCGGGGACTTCGGTCGCAAGGGGCGAGCCATGAGCACACAGCAGTTGTCGGGCGATCCGGCTCGGGTGTTGGTCGTCGAACAGGATCCGGCCACCGCGGAGATGACGTTGCTGGTGCTGGCGGCGGCCGGGTTCGAGGCGGTGAGCACGAGAACCGGGGGGCAGGCGCTCAGTGCGGTCGATGTGTGGCATCCGGATCTGGTGTTGCTGGAACTGCTGCTGCCGGATCTGCCGGTGGCCGAGGTGTGTGCCCGGCTGCGGGTCGCGTCGCCCGCGCCGATCATGATCGTGTCCACCGAGACCGATCCGGACGTCATCGAGCTGGCGCTGGGCGCGGGCGCGTGCGATTACCTCGCCAAACCGTTCCGCACGCGGGAGTTGCTCACCCGCATCCACACTCGCCTGGGCGTCTGAGCTCAGCGGTTACGTCGCCACAGGGCCGCCGACAGCACGGTCGCGAACGCGCACCACCCCGGATACACCACCAGCGCCCGGCCGCTGCGGTCCACCGCCGCGACCCGCCGGGCCAGATCCGCGCTGCTCGCCGTGAGCGCCCCGGCCACCGCGGTCGCCGCGCCCAGCCGATGCGCCCGGAAGAACACCCACGTCCAACTCGCGTTCAACACCAGATTCGCCGCCAGGGCCCGCCGCAGCGAACGCGCCTCCGCCTCGGTCGCCCGGTCCAGCGCCCGCGCGCTGGTCACCGCGATATCCCCGTACAGCAGGGTCCACACGATCGGAAACGCCGCCCGCGGCGGCTGGAACCACGGCTTGCGCACCCGCTGATACCACCGCGACCCGGTCCCCGCCGCGAGCGATCCGACCGCGGCCGCCGCCGCGACCCCGGCCCCCGTCTCCGCGAGATGACGCCCCTCCCCCACGACCGCAGCACCCATGACCACCTCTTTCGTCGACCGGAACATTTGGCGAGCGGTACCCGCAAAACGTCCGGTTATCCCGAATTCAGTACGTCACCGCCACGGCCACCAGGCCGACGCTGGTGGCCGCGAAGGACACCGCGCTCACCACCCGATACCCGAGATTCCCGGTGAGTTGCTCGCGAAAGGCCAAGGGCAGGAACAGCGTCGGGTTGAGCAGGGTGCCGAATACGAGCACGGGGACGATCCAGGCGGCGGGGCGCGGCACGGCGGTGCCGACCGCGATCAAGATCACGCCCATGATCACGTAGTCGAGGTGGGCCTGGAGGATGCGGCGCGGGCTGATGACACCCAGTCGTTCGAACAGGCGCGGCGCGGCGTGCGTACCCGCGACGACCCAGCCGAACAGCGCGCCGAAGGCCAATTCCAGTAGTCCGATGTGTACCAGCATGTTCCGCCCCCAGGGGTCGACCGTCTCGGGACGTCAGCGTAGTCAGCCGGGCTACTGGACCGACCAGCCGCCGTCCGAGGCGAGGATCTGGCCGTTGATATTGGCGCTGTCGTCGGACAGCAGCCAGGTGATCGAGGCGGCGAGGGATTCGGCGGTGGTGACCGGGGGGATGAGGGCCTGGAAGGGGGCGAGGCGCTGGCGGGCGAAGTCGGAGTCGAAGCGGCCCTCGATGCCGGTGGCGGTCGGGCCGGGGGCGACGGCGTTGACGCGAATTCCGTTGGGGCCGTAGAGGAATGCGGCGCTCTTGGTGAGGCCGACCACGGCGTGCTTGGAGACGGTGTAGGCGGTTCCGGCGGCGTTGCCGCGCAGGGCCGCCTCCGAGGCGACGTTCACGATCGAACCGCGCCCGGCGGCAAGCATTTTCGTGACGACGGCGCGGCTGAGCTTGAACGTGCCGGTGAGGTTCACCGCGAGCACCCGCTCCCACACGTCGTCGCCCACCTCGTGCAGCGGCAGCATGCCGTCCATGATTCCGGCGACATTGGCCAGGCCGTCCACGGTGTCCCCGGCCGCGGCGACGATGCGGGCGATATCGGCGTCGGCGGTGATGTCGCCGCCGACGGCGACGACCGCGTCCCCGGCCAGCGCATCGAGCCGCTCGGCCGCCACGTCGACGGCCACCACGCGGCCGCCCTCGGCGAGAATCCGTGCGGCGGTGGCCTTTCCGATGCCCGAGCCCGCGCCGGTGACGATGATCGTGCGCCCGGCGAAGCGGGCGGCGGGGGTGGGTTCGTCCGCCTCGACGGGCATGACGCCGCCATTGGCGCGGGCGACGAGCCCGTCGACCGCCTCCTGGCTCAGCTGGCCCTGGCTCAGGCCGACGAGGGAGTTCAGCGGGAGGTTGGCGATCTGCCGCAAGACGCTCCGATCGTGTCCCATCGACGCGAGCAGTTCCCCGATGACCGCGCTCCCCGCCGGATCGTCGAGCCAGCGCCCGATGGTGTCTTTCCCCGTGAGCGGCCGAGCGTCGGCAGTCATCGCATTCCTCTCGTCGTGAACCCGCCAATCGTATCAGCGACAGATGTATCTGACCCAGATGAATCGGTAGCTGATAAATTCGGCCGGTGGATGTCCGTGAGCTGCACCACCTCATCGCCTACCTGACCGACCTCGCCCGGCAGGTCAGCGTGAACCCCGACGAACCCCCGGCCTCGCTGGGCGAGATCGCCGTCGTCGACGACATCGTGACCAATCCCGGCAGCTCGGTGCGGGACATCACCGAACGCACCGGATTCGTGCAGAGCCACGTCTCGACCACGATCGCCCGCCTGTCCGAGCGCGGCTTCGTCACCACGGCCGCCGACCCCGCCGACCGCCGCCGCACCCTGGCCCACCCCAGCGACGCGCTGCTGAGCCTGATCGAGGAACGAGCGTCGCGGACCGTGCACGCGGCGCTCGCGAAACGCTTGGGCGACAAGGCGTCCGCGGCACGGGCCGGACAACTGCTCGACGAACTCGCGCGGTTGCTGCTGGAGTAATGAGGGGGCCGTCCCGCACCCGTCGGCGGGCGCGAGCCGGCCGCCCCGACTGTCAGGCGGCGACGGATATCGAGGTGAGTTCCAGGAATTCGTCCAGCCCCTCGGGACCGAACTCGCGGCCGATACCGCTGGCCTTGACGCCGCCGAACGGCGCGGCCGGGTCCATGCTGTAGGGCTGGTTGATTCCCAGTGTGCCGCTGCGTATTCGGCGGGCGACGGCTAGGCCCCGCTCGATGTCGGTAGTCCAGACCGAGCCGGACAGGCCGTAGTCGGTGTCGTTGGCGATGCGCACGGCCTCGTCCTCGTCGTCGTAGGCGAACACGCCGAGCACCGGGCCGAAGATCTCCTCGCGGGCGATGCGCATGCCCGGGGTGACGTCGGTGAACAACGTGGGCCGGACGTACCAGCCGCGTTCGAGGCCGTCGGGCGGTTCGACGCCACCGACCAGCAGCCGCGCGCCCTCGCGCACGCCCTGATCGATGTAGCCGCGCACGCGGTCGCGCTGCCGCCGGGTGACCATCGGCCCGACCCGGGTGTCGGGATCGAACGGGTCACCGACGGTGAGCGTCTCGATCATCTCCACCAGCGCGTCGGTGTACTCTCGAACCCGCTTGCGCGGCAACAAGATCCGGGTCTGCGCCACGCACGCCTGCCCGCCGTTCATCAATCCGGCCACGGCCATCCCCGTGGCCACCGCGACGGGATCGGCGTCGTCGAGCACCACCGCGGCCGACTTGCCGCCCAGTTCGAGCCCGACCCGGCGCAGCCGCGGCGCGCACGCCGCCGCGACCTCCTTACCCGCCGCCGTCGACCCGGTGAAGGAGACCTTGTCCACGCCCGGATGCGCGACGAGGTGACGGCCGATCTCCCGATCGCCGGGCAGGATGCTCACCACCCCGGGCGGTAGGTCGAGGTGGGTGAGCAGATCTGCCATGAGGTAGGCGTCCAGCGGCGTCTCCGGCGACGGTTTGAGCACGATCGCGCAACCGGCCAGCAGCGCGGGAATCAGCTTGGCCACGATCAGGAACATCGGCATGTTCCACGGCACGATCGCGCCGACCACCCCGATCGGCGTGCGCCGCACCGTGATCGCGCCGCCGAACGCGCCCGGCCGCGTCTCCTGCCAGGGATGCCGCGCGGCGAGGTCGGCGAACGCGCCCATCATCGCGCCGGGCAGCCGCGCGTGCGCCGACCGGGAGAACGTGATGGGCGCGCCCATCTCGGCGGTGACGAGCCGGGCGAGTTCCTCCTGCCGCGGCTGGTAGCGCGCGAGCAGCGCCCGGACGACCGCGATCCGTTCGCTCGGATCCACACGCGGCCACGGACCCTCGTCGAAGGCCGCGCGCGCGGCCGCGACCGCGCGATCGACATCGGCGGGTCCGGGCGCGGCGACGCGCGCCACGAGTTCCTCGGTGTGCGGGGAGATCACCTCGAGGGTGTCGCCGGTGCTCGGCGCGACCCAGTCACCGCCGATGAACAACTGCTCCCGGGTGTCCATGAATCACGCTGTCCGCGAGGCGATCTGGCGATAGAAACGCACCGTCCGGCGGCGGATCGGTGCGCAGCCCCTGAGGCGGCGAGAACGCCCCGGCCCTGGTGGATTCGGCCAGCCTGGCCTGCACCGCGCCGATGTCGTCGGCCTCGATCTCGTAGATGGCGACGAAAACCCCGTCGTCCGAGAGGGATTCGAAGCGGCGGGCGGCGATGATGCCCTCGATGCCGAGCATCTCCTTCATATGGGTGTGCTCGTACCAGGTGTGGTAGGCGGCCGCCTCCTCGGCGGAACCGGGCTGGGATTCGACGTAGAGGATTCCCTTGGCCATTGCTGTCTCCTTGTCGGCGGCGGTCAGGGCCGTTTGACGATGCGGCCGTCCTTCATGACGAACCGCACGTCCTGCACCGTGGTGATATCGGCGGTGGGATCGCCGGGGACGGCGATGATGTCGGCGAGCAGGCCGGGCGCGAGCCGTCCGCGATCGTCGACACCGATGAGTTCGGCGCTGGTGACGGTCGCGGCGCGCAACGCCTGGGCGGGCGTCATGCCGCGATCGACCAGGGCCCACAGCTCCTTGGCGTTGTCGCCGTGCGGAACCGCGGGAGCGTCGGTGCCGCAGGCGATCTTGACGCCCGCCGCGATCGCCTTGCGCAGCGTCTCGCGCGCCCTCGGGAAGACCTCGGCGGCCTTCTTCCGCAGGGCGGGTGCGGCTTTGGAGACGTCGAGCCCCTCGGACAGATAACTGGTCGGCACCAGGAACGTGCCGTGCTCGACCATCATGGCGATGGTGTCGTCGGTGGCCAGCGATCCGTGTTCGATGCAGTCGACCCCGGCCCGGACGCACGCGCGGATTCCGGCGTCGCCGTGGGCGTGCGCGGCGACCCGGACCCCGGCGCGATGGGCCTCGTCGACGATCGCGGCGAGTTCCTCGTCGGAGTACTGCTGCGCCCCGGCCACGGTGCCGTGCGACATCACCCCGCCCGACGCGGAGATCTTGATGACCTCCGCGCCGTATTTGATCTGGTACCGGACGCATTCGCGGACCTGGGGCACGCCGTTGGCCCGCCCCTCCTCCACACTCACCGGCATGATGTGCGGGGCCAGGCGCTGGAACATGGTCGGATCCAGATGCCCGCCGGTCGGGGTGACCGCGTGCCCGGCCGACACGATGCGCGGCCCCTCGACCCAGCCCTGTTCGATGGCCCGGTGGAGGTCGACGTCGAGCAGGTAGCCGCCCGTCTTCACCATCAGCCCGAGGTTGCGCACGGTGGTGAATCCGGCGTGCAGGGTGGTCCGCGCGTTCACGGTGGCGCGCAGCGTCCGGTACACCGGATCGTCCTGCACGCCGTGCATCGGGTTCGGCAGCCCGGTCGGGTTGTCCGGGCCGCCGATGAGCAGGTTGATCTCCATATCCATCAACCCGGGCAGCAGGGTGACATCGCCCAGGTCGACGATCGTGGCCGCGCGCGGCAGTTCGGGCGGATCGATCGCCTCGATCACGTTGTCCCGCACCACGATCACCGCCGACTCGAGCACCTCGCCGGTGTCGACGTCGACCCGCCGATCCGCGCGCAGCACGATGCTCGGCGCGCTCACGGGATCGGCTCGATCACGCAGTCCAGCGTCGCGGCCCCGGTGTCGGGGATGCGCGGCTGGCTCCAGACCTCCACCGGGAACGACACGGTGATCATCGAATACAGCAGGTGCATCAGGTTGCGCACCTCGTCGGGCAACTCGTCGAGCGGGAACTTGTCGCAGTAGGCGAGGGCGTCCTCGGCGCGCGGGGTGACGGCGTCGTAAAACCGTTGCATCTCGTCCATCGAGCTCGCCAGGCGGCGGGCGTAGCGCTCGGATTCGGTTGGCAGACACCAGGTTCGGGCGAACGGCTCGAGGTCGGCGAACTCGGGGGGCAGCAGCGTGTCCGACATCAGCGCACCGCCTGAGCGCGTTCGGTGCGGTAGTCCTCGACCCAGTCCGCGGCCACCTTGTGCAGATGCCGCAGCAGGATCTCCTGATCGTTGAGCGGAAACGTCGTCACCGCACGGGATTCGAGCATGAGCTGCGTCGCCTCCAGGGTGGAGCTGTCCTGCAGGCCGTACTCCTTGAACGTCACCGCGGCCATTTCGTGCGCGACGCGGTCGCGCGCGCCGCGCGACGGCGGGAAGTACAGGTTGCCCTCGAAGATGTGGGTGTTGTGCGAGGTCGGCCAGTAGTGGTAGGTCAGATACCAGCCGCCGGACCAGATCAGGATCACGAAATTGGGCCAGAGCTGGAACGAATCCAGCCCCCACGGATCGCATTTCGCGGGATTGAGGCCCGCGGGCATCGGCCCGAGATCCGGTGTGTCCCACGGCCCGAACAGTCCGCTGCGGGTGATGTCCTCCATGGGTTTGCGCATGGTGGGATCGAGCTCCCAGGTGACCACGCCCGACGTGCTGACCAGCCGGTGCGGACCGTCGAGCCGGTAGTGCGGCGCCTCGAACCCGGCCTGCTGGGCGGCGATGGAGTAGTTGTCCGGCGTCTGCTTCCCGTGCAGCACGGGCGCGTGATAGAACTCCTGGAACGCGTCCATGTACAGCTTCCAGTTCGCGCCCACCTCGGAGCGGTAGCAGAAGCGCTCGGTGAGCGTGTCGAACGGATAGCCCTCGAGCCCGATGATCATGGGCCCCAGGAACTCTCGCAGCGATTGGCGCGGTTCGCGGGCCAGGTTGACGAAGATGAAGCCCGACCACACCTCGCAGTGCACCGGCACCAGCCCGAACCGCGCCTTGTCCAGGTCGAAGAACTCCTCCTCCTGCTGCACGAAGGTCAGCGCGCCGTCGAGCCCGTAGCGCCACCCGTGGTACTTGCAGGTGAACTGGCGGCAGGTGCCGGAGACCTCGTCTCGTGGAATCTCGTCCCAGACCAACTTGTTGCCGCGGTGGCGGCAGATGTTGTGGAAGGCGTTCACCGTGCCTTCCTTGTCGCGCACCACGATGACCGAGGTGTGCGCCGCGTGGATCTCCTTGGTGAAGTAGCTGCCGGTGCGCGGAAGTTGTTCCACGCGACCGACATTGAGCCAGGCGCGTTTGAAGATCGCCTCCCGCTCGAGTTCGAAGTACTCCGGCGAGATGGAGTCCTCGTAGGACATCGGGGCGGTGCCGAGTTCCGGGTAGTGCTGGGTCCAGCTGCCTTCGGCGGGCTTGGGCCAACGAGGCATGGTGTTCTCCTGGAGGGACGGGGTTATCGGATCGGCTCGTCGCCGAGCACGGTGGTGCGCAGCATTTCTCGCGGCGAATCGGGGTCGTAGGGCGCGGCGCGGTGGATGACGCCGCGGTTGTCCCAGAGGACGGTGTCGCCGACGGACCATTCGTGGCGGTAGACCCGCTCGGGGGTGGTGCAGCGGCGCAGCAGATCGTCCAGCAGCGCCCGGCTCTCGTCCGGATCCATCCCGACGACGTGATCGGTGGACGCGCCCAGCACCAGCGAGCGGCGGCCCGACTTGTGCGTCCAGATCAGCGGATGCTCCTTGCTGGGGCGACGCCGCCACGCGGCCAGCTGCTCGGGCGACGGGTCGGGGGTGACCAGCCGCTGCGACGCTTCCAGCGAATGCACCACCCGCAGCGTCGCGAAGCGTTGTTTCTCCTCGTCGCTCAGCGTGTCGAAAGCCTTGTAGGTGGAGGCGAATTCGGTTTCGCCGCCGCGCTCGGCCACGGCCTTCGCGGTGAGCATGGTGGCCTTCTGCGGGTAGGCGTCGTCCTGCGGGGTGCAGCCGTCGATGTGCCAGTCGAAGGTCGCGCGCAGGTAGCTCGCCGAGGAGTTCTTGGTCGTGTCGAGGCTGACCCGGTAGATGCCCGGGACCGGGTGGTGGCCGGGTTCGGTGTCGATCTCGCCGAGCCTGCGGCAGAACGCGACCTGGGTCTCCGGATCCAGGTGCAGGTCACGGAACACCAGCACGCCGTAGGTCTCGAGCGCGTCCAGGACGGCGTCGCCCAGCGTGTCGTCGGTGAGCAGCCGCTCCCGGTCGACCCCGCGGACCTCGGCGCCGACCTGCGAGCCGAGCGGCTCGATGGTTGTCGTCATCGCACTCTCCTCATGGCAGCGGCTCGGCGATCCGCGTGATCTCGGCGTCGGCGCTGTCGGTGGGTTTGATCTGCTGGAAGATCTCGACCGCCATGGCGACCATCACCAGCGAATACACCAGGTGCAGCAGGTTCAGGGCGTCCTCGGGCAGCTCGTCGAGGGGGAACTTGTCGCAGTAGGCGATGGCCTCGTCCAGGCGCGGCAGGAACGCGTCGTGGAAGGCGATCAACTCGGGCATGGTACTCGCCATGCGCCGGGCCCAGCGCTCGGATTCGGTTGCCAGACACCAGGTTCGGGCGTACTCCTCGAATTCGGCGAACCCCGGGGGGAGTTTTTTCTCCGGCATCGCGCTCACACTCCCGCGAATTCGCTCCGGTAGCGGGCGACCCACTCGCCGACCGCCCGGTGGAAGTGCCGCACCAGGATCTCCTGATCGTTGACCGGGAAGTGGGTGAGACCCGCTGTGCGGTAGGCGGATTCGAGCGCGGTCTGGGTGCCGGTCAGCATGCCCGCGTCCTGGAGCGCGAACTCCTTGAACACGACCGAGGCGACCTCGTGCTCCACGCGTTCGCGGACCGTGCGCGCGGGCTGATAGGCCAGCACGCATTCGAAGCGGTGGGTGTTGTGGGAGGTCGGCCAGTAGCGGTAGAGCAGGTACCAGCCGCGGTAGATGAGGATCTCGATATTGGGGAAGATCTGGAAGTTGTCGATCCCCCACGGCTCGATCCGGCCGGGATTCAGGCCCCGCGGCGGCTCACCCAGGTCGGGCGACTCCCACGGTCCGACCAGGCCGCTGCGGGTGATCCGCTCGATCGGGTACATGTACTCCGCGGGCTGGGTCCAGCGCCGCGGCCCGCCGGTGGAGACCATCCGGTGCGGGCCGTCGACCTGGAAGTGCGCGCATTCGAAGCCCTTTCCGGTGCGCACCGGATTCGGGATCTGCTGCGGGTGCAGGCCGGGCACGTGGTAGTACTCCTGGAACGCGTCCGCGAACAGCTTCCAGTTGCTGCGGTTGTCGGCGGTGAACTCGTACCACTCGGTCATCCGGTCGAACGGGTAGCCGTCGAGCGCGGTCACCATGGGCCCCAGGAAATCCCGCAGGGTCTGGCGGGGTTCGCGGTCGAGGTTGACGAACACGAATCCGGCCCACACATCGCAGTGCACCCGGACCAGTCCCGACGCGCTCGGGTCGAGGTCGAAGAACTCGCCCTCCTGCTGCACGAACGCCAGCGAACCGTCCAGGTTGTAGCGCCAGCCGTGGTACTTGCAGGTGAACTGGCGGCAGGTGCCCGCCACCTCCGCGGTCGGAAACTCGTTCCACACCAGCTTGTTTCCGCGATGGCGGCACACATTGTGGAAGGCGTTGATCGAGCCGTCCCGGTCGCGCACCACGACGATCGAGGTGCGGGCGGCCTCGATCTCCTTCGTGAAGTAGCTTCCGGTGCGCGGAAGCTGTTCCACGCGACCGACATTGAGCCACGCGCGTTTGAAGATCGCCTCGCGTTCGAGTTCGAAGAACTCCGGGGACACCGAATCATCGAACGAGATCATCGACGTGCCGAGCTCGGGATAGTGCTCGGTCCAACTGCCCTCGGCGGGCTTGGGCCACTGGGTCACGGTCGTTCCTCCTTATCCGGTCGCGGAAGTGTCGGCGGCAGTGCCATATCGGGGTCGAGTTGCAGGCCGACGCTGTTGAACACCAGCGCCAGGCACAGATAGGAACCGGCGACGAACAGCAGTTCGAGCGTGCGGCGGGGGTCGAAGTGGCGCACCAGCTCCGCCCAGGTGCCGTCGTCGAGGCCGTGCCGGTCGAGCAGCTGGTCGACGGCGGTCAGCAGCACCCGTTCCAGCGGCGACCACACCGGGGCGTCCGGGCCGTGGGTGACGGCCTCGATCCGCTCGTCGGTGAGTCCGGCCCGGGAACCGATGCGCGCGTGCTGCGCCCATTCGTAGGCCGAGCGCGTGCGCCAGGCGACGCGCAGGATCACCAGTTCGCGATGGCGGGGGTCGAGCGCGGAGCGTTCCAGCAGCGCGCCGTTGTAACTCAGCCAGGCCCCGGCCAGTTCGGGGTGGTGACCGAGGACGCCCAGCACATTCGGCATCCGGGGGGCGTCGGGCGCGCCGGACAGGTAGCGGTCGGCGAGACTCACCTTGCCGCGCAACGACTCTCGCGCCCGCTCGTCCCAGTGCTCGGCGGCCAGCGGGGCCAGCCGCGGCGTCATATGACGGACCCGCCGTTCACGCCGAGCACCTGGCCGGTGATGTAGCCCGCCTGCTCCGAGCACAGGAACAGGCAGGCCGCGGCGATATCGTCACCGGAACCCAAGTGCCCCACCGGAATCGCGGCGGCCATGCGGTCGTTGTCGGGCAGGTGCCCGGCCTCCTGCGAGCGGCGCGACATGGGCGTGTCGATGCCCGAGGGCGGGATGGTGTTGACCGTGATGCCCCGGCTCGCGAACTCGCGCGCGAGGGCCTTCGTCATGGCGACGACCGCGCCCTTGGCGGCGGTGTAGTGCACCATGCCCGGCGAGCCGCGCTGCGCGCTGGACGAGGAGATCGTCACGATCCGGCCCCACCCGCCGCGCACCATGTCCGGGATCGCCGACTGCACGCAATGGAACGTCCCGGTCAGGTTGACCTCCACGATCCGGTGCCAGTCGGCGAGCGTGATCTCGGTGAACGGCGCGAAACCCACCACACCCGCGCTGGTCACGAGGATGTCGATGGGGCCGAATTCGGCGCGCACCTTGTCCAGGGCCGCGTCGACCGCGGCCCGGTCGGTCACGTCCACGCCGCACGCCGTGGCCGCGCCGCCCGCGGACCGCAGCTCTTCCGCGAGCTGTTCGGCGGCGGTGGCGTCGATGTCCAGCACGGCGGTGCGGTGGCCGTGCGCGGCGAAGGTCCGGCAGACGGCCGCTCCCATCCCGGACGCGCCGCCGGTCACCACCGCGACCCGGCCGCCGTCGGCTGTCGGTCTGCTCATGATCCGGCTCCCTCCACCGGTCGAAGACGCTGCGCCACAAGGGTTTCCAGCGGCCTGGTCCTATCATGCAAGGCCGCTCAGCGAGTTAGTCGACTGACTAAATTAGGCGAGTGATTAAGGTATACGGCAGGTCGTCGGCGACTGTCAACAGGCTTCGAACAGACTTGCGGGGACCCGCCGTACACTGAGCTGCGACCGTGCGCGTCGCGCGGCACAGGAGGCCAGCAGATGAAACCGGCCCGCAGCGCCGACCCCGACAACTCCCCCACCCGCGCTGCCCTGCTGGACGCGGCCCAGGAGCTCATGCTCGAGGAGGGGTACGCCGCGGTGAGCACCCGCCGCCTCGCCGCGCGGGCGGGCGCCAATCCCGCGCTCGTGTACTACTACTTCGGCACGATGGACAATCTGTTCATCGAGTTGTTCCGCCGCGGCGCCGAGCGCAGCTACCGGCTCCAGGTCGAGGCGCTCGACGACCCGCAGCCGTTGTGGGCGCTGTGGGAGTCGATCCACGATCAGTCCCAGACCGCGCTGACCATGGAATTCGTCGCCCTGGCCAACCACCGCAAGGCCATCCGGGCCGAAATCGCGGCCTCTTCCAAGCGTTTTCGCGAACTCCAACTCGAGGCTGTCACGAAGATCCTCGCGGGTTACGGGCACGAGTCCGTCGTGTACACCCCCGCCGCGGTGGTGCTGTTGATGTCGAGCATCTCCCGGTTCCTGCGGATGGAGGAGGCGTTCGGCGTGGACGCCGGTCACGACGATGTGGTCCGGCTCATCGAGGGGTTCCTGCGCGACGTGGAGGGCGAGCGGCGACCGTGACCGGTCGATTCCGGCGGTGAGCGACGGGTTTATCTCCCCGGACATTCGCATTTCGGATTGCCCGGACGGTCTTGTTCGCTTTCCGCACTGACCGATTCGCCCCGTCCTCGGCAGACTGGGCAGGCGACTTCTTCGATGCGGGCGCGTTCAGGACGTGAGCGAACCCCGCACGATCGACCCGGTCGTCGGAGGCGAGTCATGACTTCGCTACTGGATTCGAACACGGTTTCCACCACTCGAGCACGCCGGGGCAGCGACCCTTACGACGGCATCGAGCCCTGGCTGGAGAAGATGGCGGCACTGCCCGAGCACGATCCGGAGCGCTCCCGGCTGCGCACCGACATCGTGGGCCGCTGCCTGCCGCTGGCCGAGCACATCGCCCGCCGCTACACCGGACGCGGCGAGACCTACGAGGATCTGTACCAGGTGGCCTCGGTCGGACTGCTGCTGGCGGTCGACCGATTCGACGCCGGGAAGGGCTGCTCGTTCCTGGCCTTCGCGGTGCCCACGATCATGGGCGAGGTTCGCCGGCACTTCCGCGACCGCACCTGGGCGGTGCGGGTGCCGCGGCCCACCAAGGAATTACAGTCGGCCCTGGGGCCGGTGATCGAACGCCTGTCCCAGCGGTTGCATCGCATGCCGACCGCGTCCGAGCTGGCCGCCGAACTCGATGTCGATCTGCTCGAGATCACCCAGGCCCTGCTCGCGGCCAACGCCTACAACACCGACACCATCGACGGGCCCTCCGACGACGCCGATCGCGAGCCGGGCACGTCGCGGGTGCTCGAGGAACTCGGCGGCGTGGACGGCGGCTACGAACTCACCGAGAACGCCCTCGCGGTCGCCCCGCTGCTGGCCGCCCTGCCCGAGCGGGAGCGGCACGTGCTGCAATGGCGCTTCTTCGAGAACCTCACCCAGACCCAGATCGCCCAGCGCCTGAGCATCTCCCAGATGCAGGTCTCCCGCATCATCACCAAGACGCTGGCCACCCTGCGGGAGGACGTGTTGCGGGACTGAGCGCGTTTCCGCCCGTCGATCGCGGGTACCGTCGGAAGGAGGACTCGGGGGCGGTGACGGAAGCGGAGGCGTATGCGGAATCTCTCGTTCGACAGTGACGACCTCACCGCGACCGAGGAGTTCCTCAACGACGCCTACACCTCGATGAGCATCGGCAACACCGGCGTGCGGCGCGTGCGCACCCGGATCCGCCGCGACATGCTCGGCTCGGTCAGCCTCGACCGCCTCGACCTCGGCTTCGACATGAGCTACGATGCCGAACCGCTGCACAAGGTGTGCCTGTGCACGGTGGAGGCCGGCTCGATCGAGGAGAACTACCACGACACCGGCGTCGACGTGTTCGGCCCCGGTGACGTCGGGCTGCTCACCCCGCCGCAGCTGCCCTACAGCGGGGTCGTCCGCTCGGCGCGCTACGGCATCACCATGTTCGACCCCGCGCTGCTCGACCGGGTGGCCGCCACCGCCGGGGAGAAGACCCCGCTGCGCTTTCGCGGGCACCGGCCCGTCACCCCCGCGGCCGGACGCCGCCTCGCCGAGGTGATCGCCCACCTGCAACGCACGGCCGCGGACCCCGAGGCGGCGGCCAGCGACCTGGTCACCGCCACCGCGATCGACTATCTGGCCGCCACGGTGGTGGACACCATGCCCACCACCGCGATCGCCGACCCCACCGCGACCGACCGCCGCGACGCGCACTCCGACACCCTGCGCCGCGCGATCGCGTACATGGAAAGCCGTCTGCGCGAAGACATTTCGATCGCCGACATCGCCACCGCGATCTTCGTGACCCCCCGGGCCGTGCAGCTGGCGTTCCGCCGCCACCTGGACACCACCCCCACGGCCCACCTCCGTCGCCTGCGCCTGGCCGCCGCCCACGAACATCTGCTCGCCGCCGATCCGGGCGACGGGACGACGGTCGCGTCGGTCGCCTACACCTGGGGTTTCGCCCATCCGGGCCGCTTCGCCATCGACTATCGCCGCGCCTACGGGCAGAGCCCGCTGACCACTCTGCACGCCTGAATCCTGTGATGAGAATCATGTTTCCCCTTAGCTGGGCTATATTTGCGCGGTGTTGCCAGCTAGATTCTGCGAGATCCGAACACGGATTCTCGCCATCGCTCTCGTGCCGAGCCTGGTGCTGCTCGTCATCGGGGTCGTCCTCGCCGCCTACCTGACCGCTCAGGGGCGGCACGCGAAGCAGTTCTCCGACACCTTCAGCGCATATCGCGAGTCGGCGCACGATCTGATCCTCGCCGTGGAGCAGGAGCGGTTCCAGTCGCTGTGGCAGCTGGCGGGCAACGAGCCCAATCCGCGCGAATTGGCCGCGGCGCGAGCGGCTTTCGACGAGTCGCTGCGCAAACAGGTTGCCACTCAAGGGCTTCTGGCCGCCGCGGGCGGATCGATGAACGATTCGATCAGCGCGTTCAATCAGTTGCAGGCCAAGCTGCCGCAGCTGCGCGGCGGCGTGGACCACGGCACGCTGCCGCCCGCGGACGCCTACCACTTCTTCAGCGCGCTGCTCGACTACGGCGACGAGAGCGTGGCCGCGCTCGGCCAGAGCGAGAACGTGCCCGATCCGACCTCGACGCTGCGGCTCATGCAGACCGTGAGCCTGCTGCATGTCGTGGAGGCGAACGCGCGGGCCGCCGCGCTCACCGTGACCGCGGCCGGTCCGGCCGGGCTGCCGGCGGATCTGGTCGAGGAGTATCGCGATCAGGTCGGGGCGTATCGCGTCGCGCTCACCCAGGTGGCGGTCGCGCTGCCGCCGGAGCTGAGCAAGCGGGCCACCGACATCGTGGCCTCCTCCGCCTGGCAGCAACTGGGCGCGATGGAGACGGCACTGCTGACGCCCGCGAAACCCGGTGCGGCGCAACTGCCGATGAGCGTCACCGACTGGCGCGGCGTGGCGACCCACGTCAACGAGCAACTGCTCACCCTGTGGTCGGATCTCTACCAGGCCGCGCAGGACCACGCCCGCGCCGCGGCCACCGACAAGGCGAACAACTCCCTGCTCGCGGGCGCGCTCACCGCCGCGGTGGCGATCGCGGCCTTCGTGCTGTCGCTGCTGCTGGCGAATCGGCTGATCGGGCGGCTGAAGCGACTGCGCACCGAGACGCTGGCCCTGGCCGAAGAGCAATTGCCCGAGACCATGCGCAAACTCGGTGCCGGCGAGCAAGTCGATCCCGAAACCGACAGCGCGCGTCTGGATTTCGGCTCCGACGAGATCGGGTCGGTGGCCAGCGCGTTCAATCGCGCGCACACCGCCGCGGTCACCGCGGCCGTGACCGAGGCCCGCACCCGCGAGGGCGTGCGCGCGGTGTTCCTCAATATCGCCCAGCGCTCCCAGCTCGTGGTGCACCGCCTGCTGGAGATCCTCGACGACGCCGAACGGCGGCAAGAGGATCCGGAGGTGCTCGAGATCCTGTTCCGCCTCGACCACCTGGCGACCCGCGAGCGGCGCAACGCCGAGAACCTGATCATCCTCGGCGGCGGCCGGCCCGGCCGGAAATGGCGACGGCCGGTGGACCTGCTGGAACTCGTGCGCAGCGCGGTGGCCGAGACCCTGGACTACGCGCGGGTGCGCACCGGGCGGCTGCCGCGGGTGTTCGTCGCCGGCGACGTGGTGGCCGACCTGATCCACCTGCTCGCCGAACTCGTCGACAACGCCACCGCGTTCTCCCCGCCGGGCTCGCGGGTGGAGGTGAGCGGCGGCATCGCGGGCAAGGGCGTCATCGTCGAGATCGGCGACCAGGGCACCGGCATGACCCCGGAGGACCTCGCCCGCGCCAACGCCATGCTGTCACGCCCGCCGGACTTCGCCGTGGCCACACTGTCGTCGGATTCCCGCCTGGGGCTGTTCGTGGTCGCGAGACTGGCTGTGCGGCACGGTATCTCGGTGAAGCTGTCCGATTCGGTCTACGGCGGGGTACGGGCGATCGTGCTGATCCCGAACAGCCTGATCACCACCGGTCCGGCGGGCGACGGGTCCGAACAACCCGCGCTCGCCGAGCATTCGCCCGGGGCGCTCATCTCGGCCATGCGCGCCGGGGAGGTCGCGGAGACGCCGGTGGGTTAGGTCGGTCAGCTGGTCAGGGTGTCGAGGGCGGCCGGAAGGAACAGGTCCCGGATCCGGTCCCACGGCAGCAGCACCGACTGGTAGTCCCCGGCGGCGTGGGAGACCGGGAAGTACACCCGCAGCCCGTCGGGCGAGGGGACCCAGGCCGCGAAGGTGTCGGCCGTGGCGAGTGGCGGATCCAGGGGTGGGTCGTTGGCCGGGACCAGGCCGGGTGCGAGGGACGCGAGGGTGGGCCAGGCGGCGTCGGGGTCGCGCAGGGTGGCGGGCAGCAGGATCGGGCGCGCGGCGTCGTCGATGACGATCGTGCCGACCTGGACGACCGGATGCGGGCCGCCGAAGGTTCGCGAGGTGATCAGCACGCCCGCCACGACGTGCTCGCCGATACGGGTGACTCGGCTGGATTCGCCTCCGCCGGAGGGTAATTCGCCGTCGCCGAGGCGGCCGTCCAGATCCCGCGCCGCGTCGGCGAGCGAGGCGCGCATCCCGGCGTTGAACCGGTCCCGGACCGCGGGGTCGCCGCCCGCGAGTTGCGGGAGGGTCGCCTCGATCTCGGTCGGGCCGGTCCGCTCGCGCACCGGGATCGAGGTCGCGGTGTATCGGGAACCGTTGTCGCGCACCGATTCCGTGCTCGCCGAGGGGGCCGGGTGCTCGTCGGCCCCGCAGGCCGACAACAACAGGACACCGGTCAGCAGACCGGCTCGAAGGAGTGTGCGCATCGCCCTTTTCCCGTGCCGCGGGGCGTTCGCCCTCGAAATGCTCTCCCGGGAACGATACGCGCGGGCGCGGTCAGGCGGCAGGGGATTGATCCCCCGCGTGCCCGGCCAGCAGTTCGCTGAACGGCGTCACCGCGCCCAGCTCGTTGCCGGAACTGCGCCGCCGGGGCGACACGTCCTGGGCGAATCCCGCGACGGCATCCGGCGCGGCGACGACCAGGGCCGCGAATTCGCCTGCCGCCCTGCGGATCCGGTCGCTCAGCCCGGCCGACCCGAAATCCTCGGTGGCCGCGAACACTCCGGTGGGCACGACCACCGCGCGCAGATAGGTGAACAGCGGCCGCATGGCGTAGTCGAGCATGAGCGAATGCCGCGCGGTGCCCGCCGTGGCGGCGACGAGCACCGGCATACCGTTGAGGGCGTCGGGGTCGAGGACGTCGACGAACATCTTGAACAGCCCGCTGTAGCTGGTGGCGAACACGGGCGTGACCGCGATGATCCCGTCGGCGGCGGAGACGCGCTCGCGCGCCGCCGCCACGGCGGGCGTGGGCAGCCCGCCCGTGGTCATGGTGGTGGCGAGATCGCCTGCCAGCTCCCGCAATTCGATGACCTCGACGGTCACGCTCTCGCCGCGCCCGCCGACGGCCGCGGTGACGGCCCCGGCCAGCTGGTCGGCGAGCAGCCGGGTGGACGAGGGCTGCGACAGCCCGGCGGTGATCACGACGATGTCGCGAGACATGCTGTGCCTCAATTCTTCTCGGCGACCAGCCGGTCGCGGGCGGGCTCCACCAGGTGGTGCGGCGAGTCCGGTCCGGCCGCGACCAGGCTGGCGTGGGTGGGCGGATCGCTGGGCACGTGCGCGGGGCGGCGCAGCTCGAACTCCTTGCGCAGCACGGGAACCACGTCCCGGCCGAGGATCTCGATCTGCTCCAGCACCACCTCGAGCGGCAGTCCGGCGTGATCCATCAGGAACAGCTGCCGCTGGTAGTCGCCCACATTGTCGGCGAAGCCGAGGGTGCGTTCGATCACCTGCTCGGGCGTGCCCACGGTCAGCGGGGTGAGTTCGGTGAACTCCTCGAGCGAGGGCCCGTGCCCGTACACCGGCGCGTTGTCGAAGTAGGGCCGGAAGAACCGCTTGGCCGCGGCCTCGGTCTCGGCCATGAAGACCTGACCGCCCAGCCCGACGATGGCCTGATCGGCCGAACCGTGCCCGTAGTGTTCGAAGCGCCGCCGATACAGCCGGACCATCTGCGCGGTGTGCTCGGCGTTCCAGAAGATGTTGTTGTGGAAGAAGCCGTCGCCGTAGTACGCGGCCTGTTCGGCGATCTCCGGGGAGCGGATCGAGCCGTGCCACACGAACGGCGGGGTGCCGTCCAGCGGCGCGGGCGTGGAGGTGTAGCCCTGCAACGGCGTGCGGAACCGGCCCTCCCAGTCGACCACCGGCTCGCGCCACAGCTTGCGCAGCAGGTGGTAGTTCTCCACCGCGAGCGGGATGCCGTCGCGGATGTCCTTGCCGAACCACGGGTACACCGGTCCGGTGTTGCCGCGGCCCATCATCAGATCAACCCGGCCGCCGGACACGTGCTGCAACATGGCGAAGTCCTCGGCGATCTTCACCGGATCGTTGGTGGTGATCAGCGTGGTGGCCGTCGACAGCAGCAGCCGCTCGGTGCGGGCGGCGAGATAGCCGAGCAGGGTCGTGGGCGAGGACGGGACGAACGGCGGATTGTGATGCTCACCGGTCGCGAACACGTCGAGCCCGGCCTCCTCGGCCTTCGCGCCGATCGCGAGCATCGCCCGGATGCGCTCGGCCTCGCTGGGCGCGCGGCCGGTGGTGGGGTCGGCGGTGACGTCACCGACGCTGAAGATTCCGAACTGCACGGCTCCTCCTGGCTCCCAATTTGGTGGACATGGCAACCAAGAGAACCGGAGGGCCTACGCGGATATTCCGGCCCGGGCGCGCCGGGCGCGGAGCAGCGCGGGCACGGCCACCGCCACCTTGCGCGTGGTGGCGACCGCGGCCCGGCCCGCGAAGACGTTGTGATCCATGGCCTCGATGCGGTCGAGGATCTCCGCGTACAGCGTGAACGCCGTCGCCACGCACGGCCGCGATTCGGGCCGGAGCATGGCGACGCCGGGCGCGGCGGTCCGGTAGACCGCGCGGGTGCGGGCGATCTGGTCGGCGAGCGCGGCCCGCACCGGGGGATCCACCGTGCGCCGGGCGCGGCACCAGGCCAGCCGGTCGCGGTCGACGCCGAAGGCGGCGAGTTCGTCGGCGGGCAGGTAGACGCGCCCGCGGTCGAGATCCTCGGCGATATCGCGCAGGAAGTTGGTGAGCTGGAAGGCGTCGCCGAGGGCGGCCGCGCGGGGTGCGGCCTCGGCCGGATCGGTCACCGTGCCGAGCACCGGCAGCAGTTGCAGCCCGATCACCCGGGCCGATCCGTGGGTGTAGCGCAGCAGGTCGGCGCGGGTCGGGTAGTCGCGGACGGTGAGATCCATGCGCATGGACGCCAGGAACGCCGAGAAGAGGGCGGGGTCGATGGCGTGGCGCCGCGCGGTGTCCGCGACGGCCGCGACCACCGGGATCGAGCTCGTGCCGGTGGCGAGCCCGGCGGCGAGGTCCGCCTCCGCCGCATCGATCCCGGCGAGGACGCGCTCGGGTGTCGCTTCCGCGTCCGGCACGTCGACCAGATCGTCGACGTACCGGGCGAACCCGTAGAGGGCGTGCACGGCGGGCCGCCGGTCCGGCGGCAGCAGCCGGGTGGCGAGGAAGTAGGTGCGGCCGTGCGCGGCGTTCAGCTCCCGGCACCGCGAATAGGCTTGTCGCAGCGCGGGTTCGGTGATTCCGGCGGCATCGAGTTCACGCCGCGTCACGGTCGGCTCCCCTCGTGCGGACGCGGGCGCTCGCGCGCACCGCGCCGGTGACGCGGTCGGCGGCCAACCGGCCGGAGATGAGCGCGGTGGGGACGCCGACCCCGGGAACCGTCCCCGATCCGGCGAGCACGACATTGTCGACGAAGCGCGGCAGGTTGCCCGGCCGGAACGGTCCGGTCTGGGCGAAGGTGTGGGCGTAGCTGAACGGGGTGCCCGCCGTCATCCCCGCTCGCGCCCAGTCGGCGGGCGTGAACGTGGCGAGGATCTCCGCCGAATCGGCCAGGCCCGGCGACACCCGCGCGGCGGCGATCGAAAGCACCTGGCGCAGGTAGCGTTCGCCGTCGGCGTCCCAATCCAGGCCGGGGGCCGCCGCGAGATTCGGTACCGGCGCCAGCACCGAGAGCAGATCGCGGCCCGGCGGGGCGAGGGTCGGGTCGCTGGCGGTGGGCCGGGTGATCAGCAGCGAGGGGTCGCTCATCGTGCGGCCCTCGGTGATGAGTTCGTCGAAGGTGCGCCGCCAGGCCGCGCCGAAACCGATGGTGTGATGGGCGATGTCGGCTCCGGCGGGCACGCCGACGTGCACGATGGCCGCCGAGGGCGCGGCGCGCAGGGGCACCGGCCGCCGGGGCGCCGCGCCCAGCCAGTCGTAGGTGGTGTGCGGTTCGGCCGTGGAAACGATTGCGTCGCAGGCGATTCGGTCGCCGTCCTCGGTGATGACGGCGGTGACGCGCGCGCCGCGCCGTTCCAGCCCGGCGACCCGCGTGTCGTAGCGCAGCGTCACCCCGGCGTCGGCGGCGGACGCCGCGAGCGCGTCGGGCACCGCCCGCACTCCCCCGCGCGGGAAGTACACCCCGGCCACGGTGTCCATGTAGGCGATGACCGCGTAGACCGCGAGCGCGCGCCGCGGCGCGACCCCGGCGTAGAGGGATTGGAAGCTGAACACCCGCCGCAACCGCTCGTCGCGCAGGAAGTGCCCGATGCGGGCGTCCACCGAGCGGAAGCCGCCCATGCCCGCCAGCCGGGCCAGCGCGGGGGTGAGCACCGACAGCGGCGAATCGAAGTTGGCCGCGATGAACCGGTCGTACTGGGCGTGATACAGCGCGCCGAGCCAATCCCGCAGGCGCACATAGCGTTCCGCCTCGGCCGCGCCCGCGAAGCGCCGCACCTCCTCGTACATGGCGTCGGGATCGCTGTGCACCGCCAGCCGGGAGCCGTCGGCGAACCGCGCGTCGTACACCGGGTCCAGCGGCAGCAGCTCCAGCCGGTCCTCGACGCCGTCCCCGACGGCCGCGAAGGTCTCGTCCAGGATGTCACGCATGGTCAGCACGGTCGGCCCGGTGTCGAGCCGGTACCCGCCGACGTCGAGCCGCCCGGCCCGGCCGCCCGGAGACGAATCCCGTTCCAGGACAACCACCTCCCGGTCGCGGCCCGCGAGATGCAACGCCGCCGCCAGTCCCGCCAGACCCGCTCCGATCACCACCACGCGATCGGTTCCGCCACGCACGGTGCGCATGATCATGCCTCCAATCTCAGCGCGCCCGGTCGGCGCAGGAACGGGCGAGGTGCACGAGAACGGCGCGGGCCTCCGGCGCCATCTCGGCGGCGGTCAGGGCCTCGACGCCCTCACCCAGCCGCTGGTCGATCAATCGTTCGGCGCGGGCGCGCGCGCCGGACTCCGCCACGATGTCCACGTAGCGCTCGATATCGTTGTCGCTCAAGGTGGTTCGCGCGTCCAGCCGCCGCAGTTCCCGTCGCGCCGGGGCGTGTTCGCGGGCCAGCAGCAGCACCGAGGTGGCCTTGCGGGCGCGGATGTCGTCGCCGACGGGCTTCCCGGTCGCGGCCGGATCGCCGAAGACGCCCAGCAGATCGTCGCGCAGCTGGAACGCCTCGCCGATCGCGGTGCCGTAGCGGCCCAGCGCCGCGATCACCCCCGGCGAGGCCCCGGCCAGTTCGGCGCCCAGCTCCAGCGGCCCGCGCACGGTGTAGTTGCCCGACTTGGCCCGCGCGACGGCCAGCACCTCCGCCAGCGCGGGACGCCGCCGGGACTCGTTGAGCAGATCGCGGAACTGGCCCACCGCCAGCTCGCTACGGAGCGCGTCGTAGCGGCGCGACGCGCGGGCCAGCGCGCCCGGATCGGCCCCGCACTCGCGCAGCATCTGTTCGGCCCAGACCAGGCACAGATCCGCCGCCAGGATCGCCGCCGACTCCCCGAACCGCCGCGCCGAGCCCGAAAGTCCCTGCCGCGCATGCCATCGCGCGAAGGCCGTGTGCGCCGCGGGGGCGCCGCGCCGCAGCGGCGACTCGTCCATCACGTCGTCCTGCATGAGCGCGAAGCAGTGCAGCAACTCCAGGCTGCCCGCGGCCCGATGCGTCGCACCGGTCTCCGGCGCGGCCGTCGACCAGCCCGCCGCGAGGAACGCCGACCGCAGGTACTTCCCGCCCCGGACGAACTCGGTGATCACCTCGCCCAGCACCGCCGTCCCGTCCGCCCCGAGATGTTCCCGGCAGCGCGCGGCCACGAACTCGCGCACGGCCCGCTCGACCTCGCCCCGCACCCGCTCACACCACTGGGCCGGATCCTCGGCGAGCACCGCCGCACCCACGCGCACATCGCATCGTATGGTCATCGTTTTCTCACACCGCCCTGATCGGAGGACGGCCGAGGCGACCGGAGGCTCCGGCCGCCTCGGCGCTGGGGCAACTCACCGCGGTAGGGCGTTGTCCAGCAGGTAGTACAGCTGGACCAGCGGATCGTGCACCACTCGGAACAGCATCTCGAATGCCTCGCGCATGACGATTACCTCCATCGGTTCGGTGTCTCGTACTCGCAGACTACCCAATAATCGATGCAAAAACGATGCATATTTCAGGCCGCGGTCCGATGCGTCCTTCTCTGGGACGGCGAGCGCCGGGCTCGGATGCGCTGAGTTATCGGTGATTCGCGGCGAGGAATTCCGCGAGCGTGTCCGCGAAACCCGGTGCGGCCGCGACGAAATGGCCCGCGCCCGGGGCGACGATCCGGCGCGCCCCGAGCGCGTCGGCGAGCCGATCGCAGATCAGCTCCAGCCCGGCCAGGTGGTCGCCCGAGGCGACCATGGCGGGGATCCCGGCCGCGCGGATCGCGCCGAGGTCCGGTCGGGCACCGCCGGGCAGCCGGGCCCGCCACGCGCGGTGCACGGCCGCGGTGGTGGCGTCGCTCGCGCCGTCGGGAGCGCCTGCGAGAGCGAGGAATTCGCGCAGCATCGCCGGATCGGCGTCGGGCCCGCGGGTGAGCACCTCGTCGCCCAGCCGCTTCAGGCGGATCACCCCGGGATCGTCGGGGGCGAGGAAGTACAGCGGCGTTTCGATGATGGTCACCGACCGGACGGCGTCGGGGCATCGGGCCGCCGCCAGCAGCACTCCGAAACCGCCGTAGGAATGCGCGACCACATGTGGCCGCCGCTCGGCGAAGACCTCGATCAGATCGTCGGCGTCGACATCGAAGTCCTGGCGTCCGTCCGGCGGGGGCGGACTGGCCCCGAACCCCCGCCGGTACACGTGCAGCAGGGTCCATCGCGCCGCGAGCGACTCCAGCCCCGCCCAGGTCGACCGCGGTCCGGCGCCGCCGTGCACCAGCACGACGGCGGGACCGCCGCCTCGTTCGTCCATCGCGAGAGTTCCCACGAGAACGATTGTGCCGCAACGCGGTATCGGATCACCGATTCGTCAGCGGGATCTCGATACTGATGGGCATCTGGAGTTCCGAGACGTACCACAGCACGAACTGACGCAGGAACTCGTCGAACATCCAGGCGGCGTCCGCGGTCGGCGGGACGACGCCCTGCACGCCCTCCTTGACCGCGACGAAGGGCGGCCAACCGAAGCGCAGCAACGGATCCCACACCGGTTCCCGCGCGATGTAGAGCCAGTCGGCGATCCGATCGCCCAGGATGAACCGGGTGAACGCGCCCAGGATCGGCTTGCTGAGCAGCGTCAGATCCAGATTCACGCCGAGATCGAGCAGCTTGTGGGCGAGATCGATGCCCTCGGGCGTCGGCGCCAGGATCGGATCGAGCACCTGCTTCGCCTGCGCGTCGGCCTGCTCCCACGAGTTGGGGATGTACTCGTCGTGGATGCCGAGCAGATGCGCGGCGAGCTGCCAGCTGTGCAGATAGCCCTCCGACTCGGGCGTGGGGATCTGGAGGTTCCACGCGCGGAACGTGCGCATGATGGTGGTGGCCAGGCTGTGCCAGGTGACCATCTGATCGTCCTGGCTGATGGGCCGCTCGCCCTCGGGCCAGTGCGGGGACCTCGGCAGCAGATGCCGCACGGCGGCGTGGATGATGCGCGTCTTGACGCACGTCACGATCATCTGCCCGTCGGGCGCGTAGGCGTTGACGGTGCCGATGTCGTAGCCGAGCTTGGCGGTCTTGGCGATGCGATCCTTGAGATGCGAGCCGCCGCGCGAGTAGTACACCACCCGCGCCTCGTGCGGAATGACCGTGGACATCATGCCGCTGGCGAACGCGTAGAGCACGCCGAGATAGGTGCCGCGCTTCTTGGTGAAGTCGAACGAGGCGGCGAGTTTGCCCTGATCGGCCCACGACGGCAGCTGTCGCGCCGATTCGATGAAGTCGCGCAGATTCGCGGGCAGCCCGTCCGGGAGCGGCTGGCCGTTGGTGGTCCACTCCTTCAGGAGTCTGTTGACCTGTGGCACGTCCGCGTTGTCGATCACGTCCGCGACGACCGTGTCGGCCTGGTCGTCCCACACGGTCAACGGATCGGCGCCCGCGCCGCTGCCGACGATCGAATCGGCCGGTGACCACGTCCAGGGTTCCGCCCTCGCCGTGCGCGCACCCAGAGCCAGCACACCGGCGGCTCCCAAGAAGCCTCCGCCTGCCCGCAACGCGTCCCGTCTGCTGAGCCCACTCATGCTATCGTCCCTCTTCATCGAGTAGAGATACAGAGATACAGATTTAGTATCTCCGTATCTTGATAACATCACAGCGTGACCGTGATCACAACCTGTTGAGAATATTTCCGGAGAAACGACCGCTCGGGAGGAAAATGTGAAGCTCGGTCCCTCGGTGCCCGAGCAGGCGACCGACACCGCCTCACTGCTGGACCGCGCCTACTCGGCCGCCCTGGATCGAGCCGACGAGGGGGACGAGATTCGCGCCCGCGTCCTGGACGCCGCGTGCGAGCAGTTCGGCGAGGTGGGCGTGCGGCGTTCGACGATGGACGATGTGGCCAAGCGCGCCAACGTCTCCCGCATCACGGTCTATCGGCGCTTCGCGACCAAGGACGTGCTGATCGAACAGGTCGTGCTCCGCGAATTCCGCCGCTATTTCGACCAGTTCCTGACCGATATCCGAGACGCCCGCACCGCCGCCGATCGGGTGGTCACGGGTTTCGTCAGCGCCCTGCGCGCCACGCGCGGCAATCCCATCATCGGCGGGTTGCTCGCCGCCGAACCGGAGATGCTCGTCGGTTCGCTGATCGGCGACCAGGGCCGCGGCGTGGCAATGGTGCGCCGATTCGTCGCGGGCCAGTTGCGCCGCGAACAGGCCGCCGGGCACATCGCGCCGGAGGTCGACGCGGAGATGGTGGCGGAGTTGATGGTTCGCGTCTCCGCCTCCTTCCTGGCCATTCCCAGCCACATCCTCGACCTCGACGACGATCGCCAGGTCGCGGAGCTCGCCCGGCGCTATCTGGTGCCGATGCTCGAACCGCGGCGTGACGGTTGACCGCCGGGCGCATCCTGCTACCCTCGAACTAGAATCAATTTCAGTTTGAGAGGTGTGGCGATGACCTCGGTGCTGGGTGCGGAAGCCGACGTCGCGGTCCCGAAGCCCACGGGATCGCAGTCCATGGTCGAGCGGATCACGTTGATCATGGAGGCGTTCGGCCAGCCACGAACCGTGCGGACGCTCGAGCAGGTGGCGCGGTCGAGCGGGCTGCCGCGGTCGACCACCTACCGGATCCTGGAACAGCTGTCGGCCCTGCACTGGGTCGAGCGGGTGGGCGCGGGATTCCGGCTCGGGTCGCGCGCGCTGGGACTGGGCGGGCACGAACTCGACCACGGGGCGCTGCGGGCCGTGGCCGCCCCCGTGCTGCACGATCTGTCGCTGCGCACGGATCGCGTTGTGCACCTTGCGGTTCTGGACGGCACCGAGGTGCTGTACCTGGACAAGGTGGGCGGGCGCGTGGCGAACACCGTCCCCTCGCGGGTCGGCGGCCGGGCCCCGGCGCACTGCACCGCGCTCGGCAAGGCGATGCTCGCGCGGCTGGACCCCGAGCAGATCGACGGCCGCTACGCCCAGGGCGTGACCGCGCGCACCCCGCACAGCATCGGCGATCTCGATCGGCTGCACGGCGAACTCGGCCGCATCCGCGTCGACGGCGGCGTCGCCTTCGATCGCGGCGAATGCGTGGACCGGATCGCCTGCGTCGGGGTCGCGCTGCGCGGGCCGGGCGGGGTGGCGGGCGCGATCTCGGTGGTCGGCGAGTCGCCGTCGATGCTGAAACGCTTGGTGCCGTTGGTGATTCGGGCGGCGGGCGTGATCGGCGAGGGCCTGCTCGACCGGCGGCGCGCGGCCGCGGCCCGGTGATCGGACAGGCACCCCGTTGGCACGCGTGACCGCCAAGCGCCCACCCGCAGCTCCCATCTCCGAGCGCCAGGTGGCGCGCCGGGAACGAATCCTCGACGCCGCGGCCGAATTCGGCGCGTCCACCGAATTCGACCGCTTGCAGATGACCGATATCGCCAAGGCCGCCGACGTGGCCATCGCCACGCTGTACCGCTACTTCCCCTCCAAGACCCACCTGTTCGCGGCGCTGTTCGACAATCGCATCGCCCGCTTCGTCGACCAGGAGTGGGCGGTGACCGACCGCGGACCGATCAGCGACATCGGCTCGAACCTCGCCGCGCTCAACCGCTCGCTGCTGCGCGAACCCCGCCTGTGCTCGGCCATGCTGCGCGCCACCGCCGCCGGATACATGAAAGACCTTCCTGCCGAAACCCTTTGGCCTGGTTCAGAAACCGCGCTCACCCGGGCCATCCTCGACACCCTCGAGATCGCCGACGAGAGCGTCATCGCCCTGCTGGTCTACAGCTGGTGGGGCATCCTCGCCTCCAGCCTGAGCCGCCGCATCTCCCCCGAACGCGCCGAACACGACCTGCGGCTGGCGGCCACCCTCATCCTGGCCGGACACGAACCCGAACACCCCTGACTCAGGCCACCCCCAACTCCCGCGCCACCCGCGCCCGCACCCGCCCCTTCAACCCCTGAATCGCCTCCCGCGGCGACTCCCCCCGGCACGTCAACTCGGGAAAGCTGTGGTTGTACGCGATGAACGCCCCCTCCCCCGGCACCCACCGCACCCCGAACACCACCCGCTGCACCACCCGCTCGACGGCATCCATCCCAACCTCCGGTTTTGCCCGCTCGCCCCCATCGTGGCGCGCCGGGTGGGGGGTGACCAGGGGCTAAATACCCTGTTGGTCACAACCGCGTCCGCATGACTGTCTCGAGGGTGGGTCGGCCCGAACTGCCCGCGAGTACCAACCGCCCTGTCCGCCTTCCGGTTTCGTCGCAGAGCGGGGCGCGCTATGGTGGCAGAACCGGCATTCCGGACGGACGCGCTGATCAGGGGGTACCCGTGAAACGCATACCTGCTGTGTATCTGTTGCTCGTGGGGGTTCCGGCGGTGGGGGCGGTGGGGTTGCTGGGGGTGATTTCGGCGGCGGGGCCGGAAGGTGGTGGGGCGGTGGGGGTTGCGGAGAATTCCGTGTTGCGGCAGTTGCTGGTGGCGTTGACCGTGGTGGTGGGGGTGAGTGCGGTCGGGGGGATGGTTGCCGAAAAGCTCGGGCAGGCACGGGTTTTCGGGGAGTTGGTGGCGGGGTTGTTGTTGGGACCGACGGCGTTGGGGGCGGTGGCGCCGGGGGTGCAGCAGTGGTTGTTTCCGAAAAACATTCTGCCGCATCTGGATTCGATGGCTCAGCTGGGTGTGGTGTTCTTCATGTTCCTGGTGGGCATGGAGGTGTCGCACGCGCATCTGCGGGAGGTGGGGGCGCGCAGCGCGGTGATCGGGCACGCGGCGATCGCGGTGCCGTTCCTGGGGGGTGTGGCGGCGGCGTGGTGGCTGTATCACAGCTATCCGCCCGCGCATCCGGGGATTCTGCCGTTCGCGCTGTTCGCGGGACTGTCGTTCGCCATCACGGCGTTTCCGGTGCTGGCGCGCATACTCGACGAGCAGAATCTGCTGCCGACCCGGCTGGGCAATGTCGGGATCAGCGCGGCGGGCTTCTGCGATATCACGGCGTGGTGTCTGCTCGCGGTCGTGGTGACGATCGTGCATCATTCGGCGCTGCTGCCCACCCTCGGCGCGATCGGGATCGCGGCCGGGTTCACGGCCGTCATGCTGATCGTGGTGCGGCCCCTGCTCGAACGGGTGGTGGCGCGGGCCGAACGCGCCGCGACGCCGCCGATCGCGTTGTACGCCGGGCTGGTCTGCGTGGTCCTCGGTTCGGCGTTGGTCACCGAGGCCATCGGTGTGCACGCCATCTTCGGCGCGTTCCTGGCCGGGGTGGTGATGCCGCGCGGTCCGGTCCTGGTGACCGAACTCGGCACCAAGCTCGAGGGCCTCACCCTGTGGGTGCTGCTGCCGCTGTTCTTCGTCTCGGTCGGCCTGCGCACCGACATCGGCAGCATCGCCACCGTCGCGGGCGTGGCCACCTGTGCCGCGATCATCGTGATCGCGACGACCACCAAATTCCTCGGCACCGGCGCGGCCGCCCTGCTGGTCGGCGAGACACGCCGCGACGCACTGGCCCTCGCCGTCATGATGAACTGCCGCGGCCTCACCGAACTCGTGGTCCTCAACCTCGGCAAGCAACTCGGCCTGCTCAGCGACAAACTCTTCGCCATGTTCGTGATCATGGCGGTCGTCACCACCGGCATCACGGCTCCCGTGCTGCGTCGCGTCACCCGAAAGGTCCACGCGGACCAGCGGATTCCGCACGAAGCCGAATCCGCCCACTGAACCCGAGCGCGGATCGCTCCCCCGGGTACAGAATGGTCCCCTCACCCCTCCGAAGGAGACGACGTGCCCGCCCTCACCCTCACCGCCCTGCTGGGCCTGCTGACCGCCCTGCTGCTCCTGCGCGCCCTCGCCCCGGCCCGCACCCCGGCCCGGGTTCCCCACGCGCGGCGGCGAACTCAGCCCAGGTAGTCGAGGATCAGGCCGTTGACGGTGTCCGGGCACTCCAGGTGCAGGAAGTGTCCGGCCCCTTCCACCGCGACGACCACGCTGCCGTCGGGGAGCCGGTCGGCGACGGTGTCGAACAGGCCGGGCCGTAGACAACCGTCGGTGGTCCCGTACAACTGGAGGATCGGCGACCGCGGCGGCGCCATCAGGAAGCGGTCGAGTTCGCGGCTGCGCGCCGACCGGGGACCACGGCGGACCAACTGCCGGTAGTAGTCGACGATCGCGGTGCGATGGGCGGGCGTGGGGGCGGATTCGGCGAGGTGGGCCAGATCCTCGCGCGCGTCGTACCCGGGAGACCATGTGCGCCACAGGAATTCGGTCATCGGCGTGAACAGCCGCTCGGGCACGGCGGGCACCTGGTTGGCGAGGATGTACCAGCTGTTGATCGACTGGGCCAGGGTGTGCAGCAGGTGCGGGACGAGCCGGTCGCGCGTGGGCGTCAGGGTCGCCAGGGGCGGGACCGCGAGGCTGACGACGGCCCGGAACGGCGACTCCGGCATGGCCGCGATCGCGGTCGCGGTGAACGCGCCCCAGTCGTGCCCGATCACGACGGCCGAAGGGGCGCAGAGCTTTTCGGTGAGGTCGAGCGCGTCGGCGACCCGCGAACCGACCGACAGGTCGCCGTCGGCGGGGATCGTCGAGGGCGCGTAACCCCGGGAGAACGGCGCGACGGCGTAATACCCCCGCTCGGCCAGCGCGGGCCCGAGATACCGCCAACTCCACGCGGTATCGGGGTAGCCGTGCAGGCACAGCGCCAGCGGCGCGCCGCGTTCCCCCCAAGTCAGAGCGGACACGGTGACATCGGTGAGCGGAACGACGAGCTCACCCGGGGCCACACCGACCACTACGCCTCCCCCGCCCGCAGGAATCGCCCGGTCCGCTCGCGCCCGACCACCGGTTCGGCCACCCCGTACCGGAACACCGGCCGCCCGCCCACCATCACCAGCGGAACCGTCGCGTCGTTGCGGTTCACCATGCGCGACAGCCCGCCGTATTCCTCGATCGGCCGCTCGTGGTACTCGGTCAGCGAATCGTCCAGGCGTGCCGGGTCGACCACGAGCAGATCGGCCCGGTCCCCGATCCGTAGGTGCCCCGCATCGATCCCGTACCAGTCGGCGAGTTCCCCCGTGAGCCGCCGGACCACCGCCGCCACGCTCAGGAACGGCGTCCCCGCCCGCTCGGCGTCCCGAACGTGTTTGAGCAATCGCAGCCCGAAGTTGTAGAAGGACATGTTCCGCAGATGCGCCCCCGCGTCGGAGAACCCGATCTGCACCCCCGGGCAGCGCGCGAGCTTCCGCAACACCTCCGGACGATGGTTGGAAATCGTTGTGCGCCAGCGCAATTTCTCGCCGTACTCGACCACCAGATCGAGGAACGCGTCCACCGGATGCAGCCCGCCCCGCTCGTCGGCGACCCGCCCGAACGATTTGCCGATCACCGACGTGTCGGGGCATTCCACGATCTCGGCGTCGTAGAAGTCGCGATGCCAGACCCGCGGCCCGCGCGTGTCCTCGTAGTCGGCGCGGAAGCGGCGACGATAGTCGGGATCGGTCATCAGCGCGTTGCGCTCGATCTCGTCGGCGAGATGCAGCGCCGCCGCGCCCGCGCCGAACTCCTCGAACACCACCAGCGAGATGCCGTCGGCGTAGACCTCGAACGGCACGGGCAGATGCTGCCAGCGGAAGTCGCCGCCCAGCGCGTTGACCACACCCGCCAGCGGCGCCATCAGCGAGATCACGGCCGGATTGGACTTGATGTCGGCGGCCGAGAGCAGACTCGTCTTGAGCCGCCGCCGCCCGATGCCGAGCGACCCGAACACCTGCGAGCCCACCGACAGCGGGTTGGAGATGTCCGGCCCGGTCTGCAACACCCGGCGCCGGCGCCGCAGAATCGCGTTGAGCCGCCGCTTCTCTCGCGCCGGGGCGTAGGTGGAGGGCAGCGTCCGCGATCGGCAGACCTCGCCGTCGATCTTGTCGAAGAGCAACTGCTGCGACGACATCCCCAGAAAGCCCGCGTCGAGCGCGTCCTCGAGCATGCGCTCCATCCGAAGCTGTTGCGCCCGAGTCGGTTTTACATCCGGCCGGGTGGCGCGCTCCAACCCGAGCACCGCGGCGCGCAGATCGGAATGCCCGATGAGGGCCGCGATATTGGGGCCCAGCGGCCGATCCTCCAGCGCCCGCGCGTATTCGGCCGGGCCCGTCCAGGACCGGGCCGAATCCACCGCCGCCACCACGTGTTCGCGGGGAATCGCCTCCACCCGCCCGAACAGGTCGCCCGCGTCGGACCCGTCGACGTACACCGTCGACAGCGAGCACGACCCGATGAGCACCGTGGTCACCCCGTGCCGCAACGACTCCGACAGCGACGGCCGCACCAGCGCCTCGATGTCGTAGTGGGTGTGGATGTCCACCATCCCCGGCAGCACCCACTGCCCGGCGGCGTCCACGACCTCCCGCGCGTCGGTCAGCGGCACCGCGCTCAGCGCCGCGACACGCCCGTCCCGGATCCCGACGCTCCGCGCCACGGGCGGCGCACCCGTTCCGTCGTACAGCGTCCCGTTGTTGATGACGACATCGAACCCCGTGGCCATCTCGCCGCCCTTCCGTCCTACCGCACTTCGCACAGTAGGAAGAAACCGCCCGGGGCGGCGGGAATTCGGTGGATCCGCACCACTGACCGGAACAGACCCTGGCGCCCGGCGTCTCAGGCGTGTTCGGCGGCGGCGCGCAGGTCCGCGAGCCACGCCTCGAGTCCGGCCCCGAGGAACGCCGTGGAGGTCGGCACATCGGCCTCGACCTGTGCGCCGGTCCAGTTCTCCTCGGTCCGGACCAGGACGCCCTCGGCGGTCGGGGTGAAGGTCCAGACGTGGATGCCGCCGTCGATGTTCAGGCCGTCGCCGGTGGCGGGGCCGGACCAGCGCAGGCAGCGCTGCGGCTCGAGCTGCTGGACGGTGGAGGTGATGGACAGCGTGGTCGCCGGGGTTGTGGCGGTCGCCGGGGCCGGGGTGGTCCAGCGGAATCGCGAACCCGGTTGCAGCGCACCGGATTCCAGCCGCTGGGCGCTCGTGACGGGACGCTGCCAGGTCGGCCAGCGGTCGACGTCGGTTTGCAGATTCCAGATGACGTCGAGCGGGGCGTCGATCACGGCCTCGGTGCGGTAGTGGATGGGGGCGGCGGGGTCGATGCCTCGGCCCGCGCAGGTCACCGGTTGCGCAGCCGGGCCGCCCGCGGTGGCGGGGGTGGCGGTGAGAACCGTTGCGGCGAGGGCGATTCCGGCGAGGGCGATTCCGGCGAGGGCGAGGCGTTTCATCGGGACTCCTTGTTAGCTATTGTTGCTTTAGTTAGAAGCTATAACCCACTCTCGTTAGAGTCAATAGGAACAGTGATAGCCTCTAACCGACAGGGAGAGGACAGGCCGATGACGACCGCGAGGACACCCCGCGAGCGCTACCGCGAGCAGATGCGCGCGGAGATCAAACAGCACGCCCGCGATCAGATCGCGTCCTCGGGCGCGACGTCGTTGTCGCTCAACGCGATCGCCAAGCGGGTGGGCATGAGCGGGCCCGCCCTCTACCGCTACTTCGCCAGCCGGGACGAACTGATCACCGAGCTCGTGCGTGACGCGTATCGCGGCCTCGCCGACGCGGTGCGCGCGGCCTTCGATTCCGGCGCGGACGTGGCCGGTCTCGCCCACACCGTCCGCGATTGGGCGCTGCGCGACCCGCACCGCTACTTCCTGATCTACGGCACGCCCGTCCCCGGCTATCACGCTCCGCCGGACACTACCGCCATCTCCGACGAGATCATGACGGTTCTGCTCGCGGCCTACGAGCGGTTGCCCGTTCGGGCGGTCACCCCGTTCGCCGAATACCTCGGGGGCGCACCGGAATCGGCCGTCGTCCGGCACCGGGCCCTGTCGTTCTGGACGCGGGTCCACGGCGTCCTGTCCCTGGAGTTGGCGGGGCACTTCGCCGGGATGGACTTCGATCCGGCCCTGCTGTTCGACGCGGAGGTGCGGACGCTGATCGGCGAGGGGTGACCGTCAGCGCGCGGGGAAGCGGAGGACGCGGTCGTCGCCCGGCCGCGGGTCGCCGCGCCCGTCGGTGTTGGATGTCGTCACCCAGAGCGCTCCGTCGGGCGCCACGGCGACCGTGCGGAGCCGACCACGGTCGCGCAGCCGCGCCTCGGGGGTGCCGAGCGTGCCGTCCCGCAGCGGGACGACCCACAGTCGTTCGCCGCGTAATGCGGCCACGTACAAGGTGTTTCCGGCGATGGCGATTCCGGACGGCGACGCCTCCCGCGTGGTCCAGGTCAGCAGCGGATCGCGGTAACCCATTCCCTGCCCGCCCGTACCCTCGACGGTAGGCCACCCGTAGTTGCCGCCCGGCTCGATCAGGTTGATCTCGTCGAACCGGTTCTGTCCGAACTCGGCGGCGTACAGCCGACCCGCCGCGTCCCACGCCAGTCCCTGCACATTCCGGTGCCCGAGCGAGTACACCGGCGACCCCGGGGTCGGATTTCCGGGCGTGGGTCGGCCCTCGGGCGTCAATCGCAGAATCTTTCCGTTCGGACTCGCCGGATCCTGAGCCCGCGCCGACTCCCCCGCGTCCCCCCGTCCCGACGTACAGCATCCCATCGGGACCGAAGGCGATCCGGCCGCCATTGTGGTTGTCGCCCTTGGCGATTCCCGCGAACACGACCTCCGGCGACCCACCGTCGCGGAACCGCACGATCCGATTGTCCGCCTCGGCGGTGAGATACGCGTACACCCACCGATCCTCGGCATACGTCGGCGACACCGCCAACCCCAGCAACCCGCCCTCACCCCGCGCCACCACTCCCGGCACCCGGTAGAACCGCTCGCTCGGCGACCCCGGCGAAAGACGAAGCACCGCACCGGAATTCCGCTCGGCCACGAGCACCGACCCGTCCGGCACGAACGCCAACCCCCACGGCACCCGAATATCGCGCGCCCGTTCCTCGACCGGCCCGAGATCGGAATCGCTCCCTGCCGTCGTCCCGCCCGCGGCCGGTCCGCCACCCCGCTCCCCACCGCACGCCGCCGCCCCGATCAGCAGCAGCGCGACCGACAGCCGAATCCACCGGCTCCACAACCCGAGGCGCATGCCCATGCCCACCATCCTGCGTCCCACGCCCCGCTCCCGTCCGGGAAACCACCCGCGTCTCGAGAGCCCCCTGGGAAACCTCGCCGCAGGAATAAGAGCCCCCTGCCCGGGAACCGCCCGCGCCTCAAGAGCCCTCTGCCCGAGAGACCCCCGACGCAGGAATACGGGCCCCCTGCCCCGGGGACCTCGCCGGAGGGACGACCCCCTGCCCGGGAAACCCTGGCCGCAGGAATTGGGGGCGGTCTCGACTGGTCACAATCGGCGATTCGGCTGCGATGATCGGGGCATGATCATCAGGAATATCACCGCGGCCGGAATGCTCTGTGCCGCATCGCTTCTCGTCGCCGCACCGATGGCCCACGCCGACTCGGGCAGTTCCTCGCTCAGCGGCCCCTCTTCACTGAGCGGGCAGATCAATGTGGGGTGCATCGTCGCGCAGTTGGCGACACTGTCGGGCGCGCCGCCGTGGGGGGCGGACTGCTTCCCGCCGAGCATTCCGGCGAGCCGCGCCGACGACGGCGTGGGCGAGCTGGCGCTGCCCTGATCGGGCCGGTCAGGCGTTACCGCGTGCGGCGAGTGCGCGGTCAGGCGGCGGGAACGATCGACTCCAGCAGCTCCCCCAGCCCGTCCAGCTCCACCCCGGATCCGCGCCCCAGAATCCGCTGCAAGGCCGAATTCAGTGGGGCCGCAACGCCATTCAGCCGGGCCAGTAACACGATCTCGCCGTTGAGGTAGTCGACCTCGTGTCCGGCGCCGCGGGCGAAACTTTGCCAGGTCGAGGATTGGCCCGCGGTCACTCCCGCTCGGTCGCTCAGATGCTGTTGGGTGGGGTCGAGGATGAGGGCTTTGCGGTCCAAATATGCGAGACCGGCGGCGTCGAGAACCGTGCGTGCCTCGGAGATCAAGGCGGCGCTCAAGGTTTCCTTGTCGGTCGCTGGTCCGGCGAGGACGGCTACGCCGTTGGTGACGCTGATGAGGAGTTTGGTCGCCTTGTAGGGGGCGATGTCGGGGACCTCTCGGACGAGGAGGTCGAGGGCGCGCAGGTCGGCGGCGACGGGTTCGGCCAGGGATGGAGCGCGGTCGCCGGAGGCGGGGCCGATGATGACGCTGCCGAGGTGGGGGTGGCCGCCTACCCGGACCTCGCCGAGATCGGTGTAGCGGGCCGAGATCAGGAAGACCGCGCCGATGACCGTGGTGAACCAGCGGGCGGCGGAGCGTTCGGCGTCCAGGCCGTTCTGGACGGTGACGAGCGGGATCAGGTCGGCCGCCACGCCGGCCTCGGCGCCCCGCTCGTCCCGGACGGGCTGCCAGGCCAGTGCCGGGAGAACGCCGTGCAGGTCCTGGGTCTTGACCGTGACCACGAGGACGTCCCCGAGCCGCAGACCGAGGTCGCCGGACAGCGCCGCCACGGGCACCCGGATCACGCGCGAGGCGGTGTGCGTGTGATACCACAATGGTTGGCGCGCAAGGTGTTCCAGCGCCGCGCCGCGGGCCAGCAGCAGCGCGTCCTCGCCGCGTTCGGTGAGCTCCGCGGCCAGGGTCGCTCCGATCGCTCCGGCGCCCACGATCACGTACCGGGTCATCGATGCGACTCCGTCCCGCGGCGCGGCCGGGTCTCGCCCGCCCGGATCGGCACGGTCAGGCGGTTGCCCGGCGGGGGCAGCGGGCACAGATAGTGGTCGCTGAACGCGCACGGCGGCAGGTGGGCGCGATTGAAGTCGAGCTCGACATTGCCGTCCGCGTCGGGCGGGGCGACGGTCAGGAACCGGAAGCGGTCGGTCTCGACGCCGTTGGTGGCGTCGGCGAAGGTGATCTGCGCCCCGCCGTCCGGGGTCCGCGCTCCCGCCAGCACGACCGTGTCCCCGCCGAGCGAAACCCGCACGCGCGCAGCCGAATTCTCGCTCACGAACCCGTCGATGTGCGTCAGCCGCAGCGTCTCCGGATCGGTCTCGAACGTCCCCGTCAGCACCCATGCCGGGTCGGGGTCGAAGGCGTCGATGCCGAGCAGACCGGTCCGGGTCGACGCCTGCGGATCGAACACCCGCACCGCCACCCGCCCGTCGCGAATCAGCGCCCGCAGCAACAACTCTCGGTGCGGATGCGCCTCCCCAGGCGCGAGTTCGACGTGGAATCCCGGTCCGTCGCCGACGGCCCGGCCCGCGCGGGCGACCCACGTCCCGGGAATGCCGTCGACGGCCACCGGGGTGTCGTCGAGCCAATGCGTGCCGGTGAGCGCGGCCGTCCCGTGCCTGCCGGTCGCCAGTGCGACGCGTTCGGCGTGCCAGCGCTGCCAGTCGGTCAGCCAGGTTTCGACGGAGGCGGTCATGTCAGGGCCCTTTCGGTTCGGTGCGCGCGGGCGCGACGGCCGGGGACGGCCGCCAGCAGCCGCCGCGTGTGGTCGGTCGCGGGCGCGCGGAAAATGGTTGCGGTGGCGCCGGATTCGACGATCCTGCCGTGTTCGAAGACCGAGACGGTGTGCGCGATCCGGGCCACCACCGCCAGATCGTGCGAGACGAACAGATACGCCAACCCGAGCCGCTGCTGGAGGTCGGTGAGCAGGTCCAGGATCTGGTCCTGCACCGACACGTCCAGCGCCGAGACCGGTTCGTCGAGCAGCACCACCTCCGGTCGCGGGGCCAGCGCGCGGGCGATGGCCACCCGCTGCCGCTGCCCGCCGGACAGTTCGGCGGGCAACCGGTCCAGGAACGTGCGCGGCAGCGCCACCTGGTCGAGCAGTTCCGCCGCGCGCGCCCGGCGCTCGGCGCGGTCGCCGATCCCGAACGACACCAGCGGCTCGATGACGCTCTCCCGCACCGTGAATCGCGGATCCAGCGCCGCGAACGGATTCTGGTGCACCAGCTGGAACCGCCGCCGCAACGGCCGCACCCGCCGCCAGGACAACCCGGTGATGTCGGTGCCGTCGAACCGCACGGTCCCACTGGTCGGCGGGGTGAGACCCATGGCGATCCGCAACGCGGTCGTCTTCCCCGAGCCGGACTCCCCGACCACGGCGTGGGTGCGGCCCGGCGCGACCCGCAGCGACACCCGATCCACCGCCGTCACCCGTTCACCGCGCCGCCCCCGGGAGCGGAATTGCTTTGTCACGGAATCGAGTTCGAGGATCGGCCGGACCTCCTCCCCGGCATCGGGCGGCGGCTCGGAACGCGGCCGGAGCACACCGCCGTGCGCGAGTGCGGGGGCGGCGGCGATCAGCCGCCGGGTGTAGGCGTTGTCCGAATCCGCGAGAATCTCGGTGGGCGTGCCGGATTCGACGACGCGCCCCTGCCGCATCACCACGACCCGGTCGGCGCGGTCGGCGGCGACGGCGAGATCGTGGGTGATGATGAGCAGCGCGGTCCCGGTCTCGCGCACCAGCGATTCGAGGTGGTCGAGGATGCGGGCCTGCACGGTCACGTCCAGCGCGCTGGTGGGTTCGTCGGCGATGAGCAGATCCGGCTTCCCGGCCAGCGCGATCGCGATCAGCACCCGCTGGCGTTGCCCGCCCGACAGTTCGTGCGGGTACCGGTGCACTCGATGTTCCGGATCGTCGAGCCCGGCCGCGCGCAGGATGTCGAGCGTCTCCCGCGCCACATCGGGCCCGCGCACCCCGCGCAGCCGCACCGCCTCGGCCACCTGCGCGCCGATCCGCTGCGTCGGATTCAACCCGACCATCGGGTCCTGCGGGATCAGCCCGACCCGCGCGCCGCGCAGCGACCGCACGAGTTTCTCCGGGGCGCCGACGATTTCGGTTCCGTCGATCCGGATCGAACCACCCGTGACGCGTCCGTTGTCGGGCAGCAGCCCGATGATCGCGTGCGCGGTGGTGGATTTGCCCGACCCGGATTCGCCGACCAACGCGACGATCTCCCCCGCCCGCACCCGCAGATCGACCTCTGTGATCGCGGGCACGGTCGTGCCGTCGCGCAGATATCCGGCGCTCAGCCCGTCGATCTCCACGAGCGTCATCGCCGCACCTCCTGCAATGTCTTGGCGATGTGGTTGAGCGCCAACACCGTCAGCACCACCACCGCGCCGGGCAGCAGCGACACCCACGGCGCGGTCACCAGGTAGTTGCGCCCGCCCGCCACCAGCGACCCCCATTCCGCGCGCGGCGGCGCGGCCCCGAAGCCGAGGAAGCTCAGCGCGGCCACCGAGATGATCGCGGTCCCGAAGTCGAGCACCGCCAGACTCAGCACCGGCCCCCACGAATTCGGCAGGATGTGCCGCACGAGCACCCGCGGCCACGACGCGCCCCCGGCCCGCGCGGCCTCCACGTACGGCAGCGTCTTGATCCGCAGCACCTCCGCGCGGGTGGTGCGCGCGAACCCCGGGATCGTCGCGATACCGACGGCGATGGCGACCGGGACCGTGCCGAATCCGAGCGCGGTAACGATCGCCAGCGCCAGCAGCAGCCCCGGAATCGCCAGCTGCACATCGATGCCACGCATGACGACGGCGTCGACGCGGCCACCGAAGAATCCGGACACCACCCCGAACACCAGCCCCGCGCACAACGCGATGCCGATGGCCACGAGCGCGGCCTTCACCGTCAGATCCGAACCGTAGAGGGTCCGCGCCCACAGATCGCGGCCCACCTCGTCGGTGCCGAAAAGGTGTGCGGCACTGGGCTTGCGGAGGCGTTCGGCGGGCGCGGTGGCATACGGATCGCGCCCGGTGAACACCGCCGGAGCGAACGCCGCCACGATGACGAACGCCACGAACGCGCTCGCCAGCACGAAGCCCGGCCGCCGCGCGAGCCGCGCCGCCCGCGTCCCGAACCGCCGGCGCCGCACCGGCGTGTCCTCCGGCACGGCCACCACGGTCTCGGCCGCGGTCACGGTCTGCACCATCTCAGTCCCCCTTCGCCGACGCGGTGTGGGTGATGCGCGGATCCAGCAGCGGATACAGCAGATCGATGACGAGATTGACCAGCACGAATCCGGCGGCGGCGAGGACCACGATCCCCTGCACCACCGGAACGTCCTTGGCCAGCACCGATTCCTGCGCCAACCGGCCGATCCCGTTGCGGTTGAACACCGTCTCCACCACGATCGCGCTGGTGACGGTGACCCCGACGAGCAGCCCGACGATGGTGAGCGCGGGCAGCGCGGCATTGCGGAACGCGTGCCGCAGCTGCACCTGCCCGCGGGAGAGCCCCTTGGCGCGGGCGGTCACGATGTACTGCTCCCCCAGCGTCTGCGCGAAACTGCGCCCGAGCACCTGGGCGAGCTGCGCGGCGGCGGGCAACGCCATCGTGATCACCGGCAGCACCAGGAACCGCCAGCCGCCCGCGCCCGCCGACGGCAGCCAACCCAGCTCGAACGAGAAGTACTGGATCAACGCCAGTCCCACCAGGAAGCTCGGCACCGCGACCCCGAGCGCGGGCAGCCGGTCCAGCAGCAACCGCAGCGGCCGCACCCGGACGTAGGCCGCGAGATACGCCAGCCCCGTGCCCAGCACCACGGCCAGCAGTCCGGCGAGCGCGGACAGGGTGAGCGTGCCGCCGATCCGGTCCCCGATCAGCCGCGCGACCGGAACGTGCTTGGCGATGGAGGTGCCGAAGTCGCCGTGCAGCGCCCCGGTCAACGACGTCCAGTACTGGTCGAGTACGGGCCGGTCCAGCCCGTACTGCGCCTTGGCCGCCGCGAGCTGTTGCGGTGTGAGGGAATCGGTTTCGATGCCCGCCGCGCCGAGCTGGATGGCGACCGGATCGCTGGGCAGCAGGTACAGCACCACGAAGGTGACGGTGAACGCCGCCCACAGCACCACCACCGCCTGCGCGATCCGGCCCGCGACATAGCCGATCACGGCTGGATCCAGACGCCGTGCAGATCGAGGAAGCTCTCGGAGGTGAACCGGAAACCGTTGACCTGGTTGCGGATTCCCGCGTACTGCACCCGCTCGAACAGCGGGAAGGTGACGCCCTCGTCGATCAGCGTGTTCTGCAGGCGGGCGTAGGCGTCCTGGCGTTGCGCCGGATCGGTGGCCCGCACCGCGCGGGTGAACAGCTCCGCCACCCGCGCCGCGGTCTCCGGCTGTTGCGCGTTGCGGGCCAGCGCCTTGGAGTTGGCGAGCGACTCCACCAGAATGTATTGCAGCGCACCGGGATCGGCGCGGGTGAAGTAGGTGCCGACGAGATCGTACTGGCCGTTGGCGATGACGCCCGCGCGCTCGGCCTGGGTGACGACCTTCAACCGCACCTCGACCCCGGCCTTGCGCCACTGATCCTGGAACAGTTCCGCGCCGACGCTGCTGGGCTCGACGATCAGGGTCAGCGTCAGCCGTTTGCCGTCCTTGGACCGATACTGCTCGCCCGGCGCGAGCCGCCAGCCCGCCGCGTCCAGGATGCGCCCGGCCTCGGCCGGATCGTGGTTCAGCTTCGCCCGCTGCGACGCGTAGTACGGGGTGGTGCTGTCGAACGCGCCGCCGACGGTGGGATAGTCCGAGCCGAAAACCGTTGCGCCGAGCGAATTCACGTCCAGCGCGTGATACAGCGCTTGCCGCACCTGCCCGTCGGCGAGCGGTCTGCCGTCGGCGACGTTCGGGTAGAGGGTGTAGGAGACGCCGGGCAGCGACCGCGACCGCAGGTACGCGCCGGAGCGGGCGATCAGCGCGCGGTCCTCGACGGTGAACGGGTTACGCGGCCAGGCGATATCGATCTGCCCGCTGACCAGGTTGCCGGTCCGCACACTGTCCTCGGCGATATAGCTGACCTGGATCTTGTCCAGGTAGGCGTCGCCGGTGTTCTTGTCCAGCGGCGACGGCCAGCGGTAGCCGGGGCGGCGGCTGAGCGTCACGCCCTGGCCCGGGGTGTAGTTGTCGAGGGTGAACGGGCCCGCCCCGGCGAGGCCGCCGAGGCAGCGCTGCTGCGGGGTGCGTTGCAGCGAGGCGGGTGAGAGCAGCGCCAGATTGGTGGTCGAGGTGGCTTGCAGGAACGACGAATTCGGTTGCGCGAAGCGGAATCTCACCGTCCTCGCGTCGACGACGTCGGCGCCTTGCAGGCCCTGGATGTAGCTGGCGCCGTACGCGGTGCCGCCCGAGGCGCTCGCCAGATCCAGGAACGCGTCGAAGTTCGCCTTGACCGCGGCGGCGTCCAGCGGCGCGCCGTCGGCGAAGGTGACACCGTCGCGCAGGGTGAAGGTGTAGTCGCGGCCGTCGGGCCCGACCTGCCAGCCCGACGCCAGCCACGGCACGATCTCGCCGGTGTCCGGGTTCTGATCGGTGAGCGAGGCGGCGAAGTTGCGGATCAGCGTGCGGTGTTCGATCCAGTAGGTCTGGAACGGGTCGATGCAGGCGAAGGCCGCGTTGTCGGGGAAGAACGCCAGCCGCAGCGTGCCGCCGGGGACCGGATCCTTACCCTCCCCGGTGGGGCCGCTGGCCTGATCGGATCCGCCGCAGGCCGCGGCCAGCAGGGTGAGCGCGGCGGCGAGGGCGGTGGCGGCGCGCCGCCGGAAACGGGTGGTGCTCGGCATGTTCGGGGTGATTCCTCTGTGGTGATGCGATGGGAGAGCCGGGTTATCCGAGGACCGCGCGGCCCGCGGCCAGCAGGGCGGAGTCCTCCTGCGGGGGATGCACCCGCACGCACAGCACGTCGCGCAGGTGTCGCTCCAGCGGGTGGTGCCGGGTCAGGGCGGCGTTGCCGAGGGCGGCCACGGCGGTCTCGACGGCGGCGATCACCGAGCGCGCGATGAGCGTCTTCACCAGCGAGAGTCGTTGCGCCCCGATGTCTTCGCCCGATTCCAGCCGGAGCAGCGTGCCGTGCAGGAGGGTTTCGGCCTGCACGATCTGCGCGTCGATCTCCCCGGCCACCGACCGGATGCGGTCGGTCTCGGCGATCGGGCGGCCCAGGGCGCTCGGCACGCGGGTGCGGGCGAATTCGGTGAACGCGCGCCGGGCCGCCCGCGCCACGCCGACATAGAGGGCGACGTGCCCGAACGACGTCGGTCCGCTGGCGGCGGCCGGATCGCGGTAGACACCGTCCTGGAACGGGATCTCCAGGAAATTCTCGTGCGGCACAACGACATTCGAGTACGTGACATCGTGGGTGTTGGAGGCGCGCAGGCCGAGATGGTCCCAGGTGTCGTGCCAGGTGATGCCGTCGGCGTCGGCGGGCACGATGAGATGCCCGACCCGCGCGGGGGTCTCGTCGGTGATCGTCCACACCAGATGGAAGGCCAGCGCCGCGCCGCCGGTGGCGAAGCTCTTGCGGCCGTCGAGCACGAATCCGGTGGCGGTGCGGCGGGCCACGGTGGCGGGCAGGCCGCCGCGGGCGGGCGCGCCCAGTTCCGGTTCGGCGCGAACGACATTGAGCAGCGTCGGCCGTTCCGCCGAGCGGCGCAGCACCTCGGCGTACAGGTCCGCGGGCCAGTGCCCGGCGGCGGTCTGGGCCTGATGCGAGGCCAGGGTGTTGGCGGCGAGCAGCGCCACCGACGGATCGCCCTCGCCGAGCGCGGACAGGATCCGCGCCACCGCGCGGTGCGGCAGTTCGGGTCCGCCGTGGCGGGCGGCCACGGTCGCGGTGAGGTAGCCGCCGCGGTGCGCGGCCCACAGCCCGGCCTCCGGAATCGCCCCGCTGCGATCGTATTCCGCGGCGGTGGCGGCCACCTCGGCGGTGAGCCGGGTGAGGGCGTCGTCGGACAGGTCGGGGACGGTCGGCGGCCGCCCGGTCGTGGCGGTCACGCGCGGCCCGCCGCGACCAGGGCGCCGGGATGGTCGGCCTGGAGCGTGCCGCGGCGGCCGGTGGCCTTGCGGTGGGCCAGCTCCTGGCGCACCAGCGGCAGCACGTACCGGCCGTAGTCGACGACGTCGTTGAGGGTGTCGTAGCCGCGGATCGAGACCAGGCTCGCGCCGAGGTCGATGTAGTCGACGATGGCGGCGGCCACCGTCTCGGGGCTGCCGACCAGTGCGGTCGACGCGCCCTGGGCGTTGGTGGCGGCGGCGGTGCGGGTCCACAGGGCGCGGTCGTAAACCTCGCGGCGGCGGGCGAATTCCAGTGCGCGCTGGGAGCCGACGTTCTGGGGGGCGTTCTTGTCGCGGCGGCGGTGCGCGCCGGATTCGAAGGTGCGCGCGATCCGCTCGACGTAGTCGCGGGCCTTCGCCCACGCCAGCTCGTCGGTGCGATCGATGATGGGGCGGAAGGTGACCCAGATGCGCGGCCGGTCCGCGCGCCCGGCCGCCGCCGCGATACCGTGCACGCGGTCGATCTGAGATCTGATGTCCGCCAACGGTTCTCCCCAGAACGAGAAGATGTCGGCCCGCGCGCCGCCGATCTCGAAGGCCGCGTCGGACTGGCCGCCGATGGAGATGGGGATGGGTCCGGCGTGCGGCGGGAAGCCGGGTCCGAAATCGTCGAAGCGGTAATGGGTTCCGGCGTGCGAGAACGGCGCGGTCTCGGTCCACGAGCGGCGCAGGATGTCGATGAATTCGCTGGTGCGCGAATATCTTTCGGCCTTGGTGAGGTAGTCGCCCTGGCGGGCCTGTTCGGCGTCGCTGCCGCCGGAGATCAGATGCACCACCGCGCGGCCCTCGGTCAGCTGGTCCAGGGTGGCCAGTTGCTGGGCGGCGACGGTCGGGAACACCGTGTTCGGCCGGACGGCGACGATCGGCTTGAGCCGGTCGCTGAGCTGGCCGACGGCCGTGGCGAGCACGAACGAGTCGGGGGTGTTGGAGCCGTACGGGAGCAGCGTCAGATCGTAGCCGCCGTCCTCGAGGGCCCGCACGTAGCGGCGCAGGAACGGCAGATCGATGCCGCGGCTGGGGATCGGCTCGAGTTCGGTGGACGCGTTGGTGTGGGTGAGGCTGATGAACTCGACGTCCGCGGCGGCGGTCGTGGGCACCGTATCCGGTTCGGAATCGACGGTCATGGGTTTCCTCTCGGGCGGTGGGTCGCGGTTGGGTCGAATGGTAGGAAGACCACCGCACCGAAACCAGAGTTCGATTCAGCGTTTTCGATTCGTATCGCCGATAGCAACCGATCGCCGAATTGATCTGCACGCATTGCGATCTGGCAGATTCAAAGGGTATTTCGCGCGCGGGAAACATTGTTGACTCGCGTCATGGCGGATCCGCTGGACCTGACGCATCTCCGCACGCTGGTGGCGATCGCCGACACCGGCGGATTCCGGCGCGCCGCCGACGCGTTGCACGTGAGCCAGCCGACCATCAGTCAGCACATCCGATTGCTCGAACGGCGGCTGAAACTGCCGCTGGTGGAAAAGGACGGGCGGAGTTCGCGTTTCACCGCCGATGGGGAACGGCTGGTGGTCGAGGCCCGGAAATTGCTCGCCGCGCACGATGAAATGCTCGCGCGATTCGCGCCGTCGGGGCCGCGGCGGATCACCGTGGGTTCCACCGAGCACGCGGCCGACGGGCTGCTGCCGGAACTGCTCGGCGTGCTGCGCGCGGCGTATCCGGACGCGTATCTGCATTTCCGGATCGACCGTTCCACCACATTGTCCGAGGCCGTCGGAAAGGGCGCCCTCGATCTCGCGGTCGTGCTGGGCGGCAACGGCGATCCCACGGGCGCGGAGGTCGGCGAACTCGACCTGCGCTGGGTGGCCGGGCCCGGCTGGCACCTCCCGCCGGTCCCCGGCCCCATCTCCCTGGTGGCCTTCGAGGAGCCCTGCGGCCTGCGCCGCCGCGCCGTCCACCGCCTCACCGACCTCGGCTACGAGGTCGCCGTGACCGCCGAATCGGGCAACCTCGACGGCGTCCTCGCCGCCGCCAAGGCGGGCCTGGGCATCGCCCTGCTCCCCTTCCACACCGACATCCCCACGGGCATAACCGAAGTCCGCCCCCTCCCCACCATGGGCGCGATCGACGTCCGCCTCATAGCCCGCCGCGGCCTCACCCCCGCCATCGAATCCACCGCCGTCACCACCATCACGGCCTACTACCGCACCGTCACGGGCCGCCGGTTGCGCGGCGTGGCTTAGCCCCACGGCCCCTACGGCATCACCCACGGCCCAGCGTCCCGGAAACCCACGACGGGGCCTGGCGCTCGCCCTCGAGGCCCAGCATCACGCAACACTCACGGCGCGGCGGTAGCCTCCGTGGCCCGGCGTGGCGCAACATGCGCGGCGTAGCGCCCACCGCCCCGCGCGGCATCGGGGCCACCGCTCTGCGCGGCACAGTGGCCCACCGCTCTGCGCGGCACAGTGGCCCACCGCTCTGCGCGGCACAGTGGCCCACCGCTCTGCGCGACATAGCGGCCCAGGACCCTGCGCGTCGTAACCGCCTACGGCCCCAAGGCTTTTCCAGGGTTGAACAATCCGGTGGGGTCCAGGGCGCGGCGGAGGGACAGTTGGATGTCGAGGGTGTCCTCGCCGAGTTCGCGGGAGAGCCAGGCGCGCTTGAGGATTCCGATGCCGTGTTCGCCGGTTATGGTGCCGCCGAGGGCGAGGGCGGTGGCGAAGATCTCGTCGGCGGCGGTGGTGGCTCGGGTGTAGGCGGCGGGGTCGTCGGGGGGGACGACGATGATGGGGTGGAGGTTGCCGTCGCCCGCGTGGCCGAACGTGTGGATGCGGGTGGTGTGGCGGGTGGCGATCTCGGTGATGCGGCGGACGGCCTCGGCGATGCGGGAGCGCGGGACCGCGATGTCCTCGATGAGGGCGCGGCCGTGTCGTTCCAGTGCGGGCAGGGCGGCGCGGCGCACGGCCAGCAGGGCGTCGGCGGCGGCCGGATCGGTGCCGACCTCGAGCCGGGAGGTCCAGTGCCGGAACGTGTCCGCGACCACCTCGGCCTCCGCGCGGGCGCCGTAACCGTCGGTCTGCGCGACGACGAACGCGCCCGCCGCGCTCGCGGGCAGGCCGAGCAGATCCCGCGCCTCCCGCAGCGACGACTCGTCCAGGAGTTCCAGCATGGCCGGACGCACCCGCGCGGCCAGCACCCCCGCGGCCGCGGCGGCGGCCTGTTCGACATCGTCGAACCAGGCGGCCACGGTGACGGTATCGATCGGGATCGGCTGCAAACGGACGGTCGCCGCCACGATCACCCCGAGCGTGCCCTCGGACCCGGTGAACAGCCGCGTGATATCCAGTCCCGCAACGCCTTTCACGGTCCGGCGACCGGTGTGCACCAGCCGCCCGTCCGCGAGCACCACACTCAAACCGAGCACCGCGTCCCCGGTCACCCCGTATTTCACGCACCGCAGCCCGCCCGCGTTGGTCGCGATATTGCCGCCGATGGTGGAGATGGCGACGCTGGCCGGATCGGGGGTGTAACGCAGGCCGTGCCGGGCGGCCTCGGCGTCGAGGACCGCGCCGCTGACCCCGGCCTCCACCACGGCCAGTTCGTCGGCGGGCGAGATCTCCAGAATCCGTTGCAGCCCGGACACATCCAGCACCAGCGTGCCCGCCCCCGCCGCGGCGCCCCCGGCGAGACCGCTGCCCGCGCCCCGCACCACCACCGACCAGCCCGCCCGCGCCGCCACCCGCACCGCGCGCCGCACATCCTCGACATCGGCCGCGCGCACCAGCGCCTCCGGCGCGCCGACGGGCACGTACCCGGACCGGTCGATCCGCGCCGCCGCCGGAATGTCGCGGCCGAGCAGCACGGTCCCGGTGAACGCGCCGATCTCGGCCACCGACAGGGTCATCGGCCCATGGTCGCCCGAACCGGGCCGCCAGACCTGCATTGCGATCTCGGCGATTGCAACGATCCATTCCGGGCGGCGGATGTAGTTGCGTTCTTGCGGAGGAGAGGAGTCGCGAATGGCGTTCCGAGCAGACGCGTTCCGCGCGGACACCCTGATCACCGCCGAGGAGCTGGCCGCGCGGATCGCCGCCGCCGAACCGGTGACGATCGTGGACGTCCGCTGGCGGCTCGACCGGCCCGACGGCCACGCCGACTACGCGGACGGGCACATCCCGGGCGCGGTCTACGCCGATCTGGACGGCGAGCTGTCCGACCACACGCGCGACGGCGAGGGCCGTCATCCGCTGCCGACCGGATCGGCGGTGCGGGCCGCCGCGCGCCGCTGGGGCGCGCGGACGGGCGTGCCGATCGTGGTGTACGACAACTGGAATCGCGCGGGTTCGGCCCGCGCCTGGTGGGTGCTGCGCGCCGCCGGAATCCGGAATGTGCGCATCCTCGACGGCGGCCTGACCGCCTGGACCGCCGCCGGATACGACCTGGCCACCGGCACGGAGACACCCGAACCCGGCGATATCGAGGTCACCGCCGAGGACCTGCGCCACGGCGAACTGCCCACCCTGACCGCCGCCGAGGCGGCCGCGGTCCCCGAGCGCGGCGTCCTCGTCGACGCCCGCGCGCCGGAACGGTTCCGCGGCGAGGTCGAACCGGTCGACCCCGTCGCCGGGCACATTCCCGGCGCGCGCAACGTCCCCAGCGGCGCGGTGCTCGACGACCACGGATTCTTCCGTCCCGCAACGGAATTGGAGGCGGTCTTCGCGCACGCCGGTATCCGCGACGCGCCGACCGTCGGCGTCTACTGCGGGTCCGGTGTCACCGCCGCCATCGATATCGCCGCGCTCACCGTGCTCGGCGTCGAGGCGGTCCTGTATCCGGGGTCGTGGTCGCAGTGGAGTTCGGATCCCGCCCGGCCGGTGGCGACGGGAGACGAGCGATGAGCGCCGAATTCCTCTGGTACATCCCGAATCAGGCCACCCCCGGTCATCGCGGCGACACCGTCACCGCCGATCACAACAGCCTCGACACGCTCACCGCGCAGGCGCGGGCGCTCGAGGAGTACGGCTGGAAGGGGGCGCTGCTCGGCACCGGGTGGGGCCGCCCGGACACCTTCACCGTGGCGACGGCGCTGGCCGCGCGCACCACCACGTTCGAACCGTTGATCGCCATCCGCCCCGGCTACTGGCAGCCCGCCCAATTCGCCTCGGCGGCGGCCACTCTCGACCATCTCTCCGGCGGACGGGTGCGGATCAATATCGTCTCCGGCAAGGACGATCTCGCCGCCTACGGCGCGGCCGAGGAGGACCAGGCCGACCGCTACGGGCGCACCGAGGAATTCCTACGGCTGGTGCGCAGGCTGTGGACCGAGCGGCACGTCACCCACCACGGAAACCATTACCGGATCGAGGATTCCACCGTGGTTCCCCGCGTCGCCGCCCGTCCGGGCCGTCCGCATCCCACGCTCTACTTCGGTGGGGCCTCCGCCGCCGCCGAACGGGTCGCGGCCGCGGTGGCGGATGTGCAGTTGTTCTGGGGTGAACCGCTCGCCGATGTCGCGGAGCGCATCGCTCGGCTGCGCGGACTGAGCGACCGGGTCGGGCGTGAGCTGCCCCCGCTGGAGTTCGGGTTGCGGGTCACCACGGTCGTGCGCGACACCGCCGACGAGGCGTGGGCGGTCGCCCGCGCCAAGGTCGCCGAGATGGCGAAAACCGCTGTGCGGCCGAGCGATCCGCATCATCGCGGCGCGGTCGGGCAACAGCGGCTCGAGGCGTTGAGCGAGCGCGGCGAGGTGCTCGACGACAATCTGTACACCGCGCCGGGCCGATTCGGCGGGGGCGGGGCGGGGACGACGTGGCTGGTCGGGTCCGCCGAGGAGGTCGCGGCGTCGCTGCGCAAGTACGAGGATCTCGGGATCACGCATTTCGTGCTGTCCGATACGCCGTATCTGGAGGAGCTGCGGCGGCAGGGCGAGCGACTGCTGCCCTTGTTCGGGGTGGCGGTATGAGGCTCGTCGTTGCCGGTATCGTCTGCGGCGCAATGCTTTTCGGGATGCCGATGGCCCATGCCGAACCGTTGACGCCCGATTACGCGCAGGCGCCGAACGGGTCCGGCGCTGCCGCGGCGGTGACGCCCGCGTGGTCGCCGATCCAGCTCCCGCCCACCGCGGACGAGACGCTGGACGGGACGACGACGATCGTCGCTCATCCGTATCTGTCGCCATGGGTGCACGATCTCGTTCCGCTGCCCGCTGGCACGGGCGTGGAAGTCCTCGGCGCGGCGCGGGTCTCGGTGCCGCTCGGGGCCGGTCGGGCATTGGTCGTGAACCCCAACGGCCACTGCGTCTTCGGCGCGCCCGCCACGCAAGCCCTGCCGCCGTTGCGGGTGGACACCGGCGCGTTCGAACTCGTCATCGAGCCGAGTATCCGGCACTGACCCAGGAGTGGATATGACCGAAACACGACAGCTGGGCACGGATGTGCTCGTCGTCGGCGGCGGACCGGCCGCCTGCTGGGCGGCGCTGCACGCGCGCGAGGCCGGAGCCGATGTGGTGCTCGTGGACAAGGGGTACTGCGGGACCAGCGGCGCGACCGCCCCGGCGGGCACCGGGGTCTGGTACGTCGCGCCCGATCCGGCGGCGCGGGCCGCGGCCAAGGCGAGTCGCGAGGCGCTGGGCGGATACCTGGCCGACCATCACTGGATGGATCGGGTGCTCGAGCAGACCTACACGAATATGGATCGGCTCGCGGTGGAGGGGCGCTATCCCTTCCCGATCGATCCCGCCACGGGACGTCCGTTGCGGACCGGGGTGCAGGGGCCGGAGTACATGCGGCGAATGCGGGCGTGGATCAAGCGGCTCGGGGTGCGGATCATCGATCACGCGCCGGTGCTGGAACTGCTGGTCGACGCCGACGGGGTGGTGCGCGGCGCGGTCGGGCACGAGGTGCGGTCCGGGGCGGACCTTCGGATCGCGGCGGGCGCGGTGGTGCTGGCGACGGGTGGGTGCGCGTTCCTGGCCGGCGCGCTCGGCACGAATGTCGACACCGGGGACGGCGCGCTGATGGCGGCCGAGGTCGGGGCGCGGTTCTCCGGGATGGAGTTCTCCAATGCCTACGGCATCGCGGCGAAGGGGTCGACCATCACCAAGACGGCCTACTACGCGTATGCGACGTTCTTCCACGAGGACGGGCGGGTGCTCGAGGGTGCGGGGTCGGCGACGGGGCGGTCGGTGATCGCGCGAACGTTGTTGCGGGAGAAGGTTTTCGCGCAGCTCGATCGCGCCGACGCCGGGGTGCGGGAGCAGATGCGGCTCGGGCAGCCGAACTTCTTCCTCCAGTTCGATCGGCGGGGGATCGATCCGTTCACCCAGCGGTTCGAGGTGGATCTGCTCGCGGAGGGGACGGTGCGCGGGACGGGCGGGATCGATGTGGTCGGGGATGATTGCGCCACAACGGTTCCCGGGCTGTACGCGGCGGGGGACGCCGCTACCCGGGAGCGGATCTGCGGGGGGTTCACCGGAGGCGGCAGCCACAATGCGGCGTGGGCCATGTCGTCGGGCTCCTGGGCGGGTCGGGGCGCGGCCGCGTTCGCGCGGCGGTCGCCGCGGCCGGGCGTGGACGGGTTGCGCGGGGCGGGGCGGACCGGGTTGCGTCCCACCGGGTCCGCGCGGGTGACGGCCGAGGAGGTGCTGAGATCCGCTCGCGCGCAACTGCTTCCGATCGAGGTCAATTATCTGCGTGACGGCGACGGTTTGGGCGCGGCGCTCGGGGAACTTGACGGCGTGTGGTCCGAGGCCGCCCGTGGGCTGCGCGCCTCCGGACCCGAGCGGGTGCGCGCCCGGCAGGCCGCCGCCATCACCGCGGTGGGGCGGCTCATGTATCGATCGGCCCTGTCGCGCACCGAGTCCCGGGGGATGAGCAAGCGCGCCGACCACCCCGAGCTCGATCCCGCGCAGCACCATCACATCGTCGGCGGCGGCCGCGACGAGATCTGGCTCGGCACGGCTCCCGTCCGCACCCCGGCGGCGGTGGCGTCGTGATCGAACTCGTCCTCGCCGACGCGTGCATCGCCTGCGACAAATGCGTCGAGGTCTGCCCCACCGACGTCTTCGACCGCGGCCCCGACGGAATCCCCGTCCTGGCCCGCCGCTCCGACTGCCAAACCTGCTTCATGTGCGAGGCCTACTGCCCCACCGACGCCCTCTACGTCGACCCCCAATCCACCCCCCGCGACACCACCCCACCCCCCGACCACATCGGCCACTACCGCCGCGCCCTCGGCTGGGGCCACGGCCGCCGCCCCGGCAGCCAACTCGCCATCGGCCCCACCCTCCCCACCACACCCCCACCCCGCCTCCCCTGACACACCCCCAGGCCCACCAACCCAGCCGCACCCCTTGTTGGAATCCGCACCCCCTTTAGGGCCCTGCAAAGGGTGCGGATCCGAATAAAGGGTGCGACCTGGGTTGCCGGGCAGCTCTAGCCGCACCCTTTGTTGGGATCCGCACCCTTTGTGGGGCCATGCAACGGGTGCGGATTCGAATAAGGGGTGCGGCTGGGTTGCCTCGCCTCGGGTCAGGAGCGGACGAGTTCGGAGGTGCAGAAGGCGCAGCGGCGGGCGTCGGCGGGGATGGAGCTTAGGCATTCGGGGCAGTCGCGTTTGGGGGTGGTGGGGTCGGTTTGGGGTTTGAAGCGGGCAGTCAGGGCGTTGACGGGGACTACGACGAAGTAGTAGACGGCCAGGGCGACGAGGACGAAGGTGACCACGGCGGTGAAGAAGACGCCGACGGGGAACTCCACCTTGCCGATTCGGAAGCCCTGGCCGCTGAAGTCGCCGGACGCGCCGACGGCGAGGCCGACGAGCGGGGTCAGGAACGCGCGGACGAAACCCTCGACGACGGCGGTGAACGCCGCGCCCACCACGATTCCGACGGCCAGGTCGACGACATTGCCGCGCAACAGGAATGTACGGAAGCCTTTCACATTTCTCTCCTTCGGCGGCGGCGCGGATCCGCCGATCCGCCCCTACCGGAACATCTCTCCGAGACATTCCCCGCCGAGCGCCGCACAACCCTCGCGCGGTACGGTCGCGACACCGGAATCCGCCTGCGGGCGTGCGCGTCCTCTGCGTGGACCGACGTGACGGGCGATGCGCACACGGCGGGGAAGGCTTCGAAATGAAAGACTCGCTTTACCTACGGCACTCCGATTTCATTGCCGCTCACTAACTTTCAGTACAAACCAGAAGGTACTGTACTTTCATTTGCATACGCAGATGCGATTGCACGAAGACGGTCTCGGGCGTAGCGTGGGCATTCCGTACTCGACGAGGACTCGATGCACCGATGGAGCTTGTCAGCATCGCCGTCACCACGGCCGTCGCGGTGGCCTGTACGGCTGTGGGTAAAGCGGTGGTATGCATTTACGCATTGAAGGGCACGCCCGCGCGGGATCGGCCGGAAATCATTCGGGCCCTCGCTCGATTGTTCGGACGGCAGGAGCCGCCCGGCGAACCACGGGAGCCGGACGGCGATCCTTGACCGGATAACGCTATCGGAGCACCGGGCATTCGTCCGGAGCCGGTTCCCCGCGCAGGCGGGCGTCGATCCAATCGACCGCTCCCGCATTGCCGTTGAGCATGGCGGTGACATGTTCGCCGGGGACGGTACGGAATTGCGCGGGCACGCCGAGGGCGCACTGGCGGCCGTAGAGGTCGCGCGGGCCCTGGATCGGAATCCAGAAGTCGTCGGCGCCGTGATAGATGTACAACGGGGTGGCCGCGCGACGATCGGTGAGATCCATCAATCGCACGATCCGGTCGGCGATATCGCTTTCCAAGGGGTGATCCACGGTGGCGGCGACATCGATGGGGATGCCGACCGCGCCGAGCGGCCCGTCGGCGTCGCCGCAGATGTCGCGCAGCGGTGAGGTGGCGGCCCACTGGGCCAGATTGTTCATGTAGCGCAACATCTCCGGATGTTCCCGCGACAGCGCCAGCGAGACCGACAGCAGGATGCCCGAGGCGCTGCGGCCGTTGAACACGTGCGCGACCGCGGCGTAATCGGTGACCAGACCGCCGATGGCCGCGCCCACCAGGACGCCGTCCAACTCGGGCGCGTATTCGGGCAGCAGCATGGTTGTCGCGTAGGCCGCGATCGAGCCGCCCGAGTAGCCGGTGGCCGCGAATCGACTGTCCCCGAACTCGTCCGGGAACACCGCGCGGACCGCGCGGATCGAGTCGAGGGTCGTCCGCCCGGCGACGAGGGGTTCGGCGTAGGCCATCCACGGGCCCTCGTGATCGGGCAGCAGCGCCGCGTGCCCCTTGTTCAGCGTCGCCGCGACGCCGGGCAGGAACACATTGATGTCGTGATTGGTGCGGACCTCGTGCGCGATCGTGTACCCGGGGGTGCAGTGCCGCCCGAGCGCGTTGATCGGCAGCGTGTCCACCTCCACCGGACGCGCGCCGGGACCGGTCCACGCGACGGCGGGAACGAGCAGCGTCGCCGTCCCGAACGACGGCGCGCCCGCAGCGGAGGTGGACCGGAACTTCAGCAACACCGCCCGCGCGAGGGGCGCGCCGATCAACGCGGCCGCGGTGGCCGTCACGTCCCGGGACTCGATCAGCTCGCCCGGACGCCGCGCGGCGAGGCCGTCGGGCCACGCGTCGAACGCCGAATCGCCTGTCGGCGAGGGCAATACGGCCCGCCACAGCGCCGAACCCGCGCCGTCCTCCGGCTCGCCCGGGGCCTCGGGCACCGGCGGCGCGGGCAGCGTGTCATCGATCCAGGTCTGCAACGGCGACGGCGCGGGGTCGTCGGCGCGGGCGGCGGGCACGGTCGCGAGAACACACCCCGCGACCACCGCGGCCGCGAGGGCAAGCAACGATTTCAAGACTCTTCTCCCGAGTGGAAGGGGCCGAATCAGCGTGGGGCGGGCGGACATTCGTTCGGCGGCGCCTCGTCGCGCAGCCGTCCGTCCAGCCACGCGTCCAGGCCCGGATAACCGGTGACGTAGCCGATCAGATGTTCGCCGGGCACGATCCGGAAGATCCCCGGCACACCCTTCCCGCACTGCTGGGCGTACATGCGCTGGGCGTCCTCGAGCGGGATCCAGGGATCGTGCAGACCGTGGTAGATGTACAGCGGCACAGCCGATTTCCGGGTGGTGAGGTCGAGCAGCCGGTACATCGTCTCCGCGATCGGGCTGTCCAGCGGATGGTCGATTCTCGCCGCGGCCTCCATCGGCAGCCCCACCGCGCCGAGCGGGCCGTCCGCGTCGCCGCAGATGTCGCGGAGCCCGGAGGTCGCCAGCCACTGCGCGACATGATTGGTGTAGGGCAGCATTTCCGGATGTTCGCGCGCGATCGCGAGCGTCACCGACAGCATGATGCCCGAGGCGATATTGCCGTTGAACCGGTGCGCCACATCGCGATAGTCGGTGACCAGTCCGCCCGCCGCCGCCCCGCTCAGCACGCCCGCCAGCTCCGGGGCGTACTCGTCGAGCAGCATCGCCGCGGCGTAGGAGGCGATCGCGCCGCCGGAGTAGCCGATGGCCACGAAGCGGCTGTCGGTGAACTCGCCGGACGGTTGATTCCGCACGGCGCGAACGGAATCCAGCATCACATGCCCGGCGATGTTCGGTTCCGCGTAGGCCATGAGCGGACCCTCGTGGTCGGGTACGAGGACCGCGTGCCCCTTGCCGAGCGCCGACCAGATCGACGGCATGAACACGGCCAGCTGGGTGTTGGGCTGATCCAGGATGCCGTGCGAGAACTGGTATCCCGGCGTGCAGTGCAGCCCGAGGGAGTTGATCGGCAGCGCGTTGACCTCCACCGGCCGCGCGCCCGGCCCGCTCCACTCCCCCGCCGGGACGATCAGCGTCGCGGTGCCGAAGGTCGGTGTGCCCTCCGCCGAGGTGGAACGGAACTTCACCAGCGTCGCGCTGCGGAGCGGGGTCGGCATGATCGCGGCGGTCGTCGCGGTCACGTCGCGGACCTCGATGATCTGCCCGGGTCGTAAGGCGTCCAGGTCGGTGGGCCGGGCGTCGAAGATCGGATCCCCGGTCGGCGTGGACAGCACCTGCTGCCACAGCGGCGCGGTCAGCGTCGGCGCCGGAACCGTGTCGTCGATCCACTGCTGGAAGGGCGCGGGCGCACCGTTCGAATCCGCCGGTTCGGCCCCGGCGGGCGGCCCGGTCACCAACGAACAGCCGAGCAGTCCGGTAACAGCAACCGCGAGAAGCGCTTTCACAAACCTCATCCCCAATTCGTTCCTGGATTCGAATATCTCACCACGGGAACGGGTTTCCGGGCGAACCGGCCGGAGCCGAACACGAAGAGCCCCAGTTCGATCTTGTGACAGTTACCAGCGAGCGATTGGAAGTGAGGAAGAGAGAACAACAATCAAGTCTTTTCATCTGGTTGCGCCTCGGGATCCCGCGGCGGCAGCCAGGCGAAGGTGAGGCTGCCGCCGAGCAGGGCCGCGAGCGTGCCGATCAGCAGGCCGCCGAGATTGGAGTAGGCGAACGCGGCCAACGCCAGCAGCACGGTCGCGATCCCGAGCAGGCCGTGCCGGTCGGGCCGGAACCAGATCGCGGGGCCGAGCAGCGAAAGCAGCCCGCCGAGCAGGAGATTGGCGACCCCGCCGGTGCCGGGCAGCCGGGGTTCGGCCGCGACGAGGGTGGTGGGCAGGGCGAGCACGACCAGACCGCCGCACGAGGTCAGCACGCCGCCGAGGAACGGCCGTTCCCGCCGCCAGCGCGCGAAGTCGCCGCGCCGCATCAGAAGCATTCCGTCACATCGTGTCCCATGTCCATATCGACCCCCGACTGGTCCACGCCCCGCAGCGACACCCATCGAATGGTGGCGTGGATCCGCACCTTCAGATCGTGGACCTCGATCGGCAACCGGCCCGGCCGTTGGTCGAGCACCACGATGCCGTCGGGGGTGGTCGACAGTCCGTCTATCGCGAAGCTTCCGCTCAGCATCCGCACATCGGCGAAGGCGTCCATCGCCAGCGAGACCTCGGCGATCGCGAGCACATGGCCCGGCCTGCTCGTGATGCGCAGCACCTGCGTGCCGAATACGCTGTCGACCGCCCCGGACACGCAGACCTCCTCGGCGCGGGTGTCGTGCAGGTCCACCGCCAGCACGATCTGCCGGTCGCCCGCCCGGGTCTGGGTGAGTTGCGGGAAGACGCCGCCCGCGGAGGTCGTCAATTGCCGGATCGAAACCTCCACGGTGACGTCTCCGACGAGTTCCGCCGAGACCGGAACGATTCCGAGCAACATGCCCGCGATCATCATCACCAGGGCGAGCAGACCCGAGAGGAATGCGGCGGCGAAACGGCCCTTGTGAATTCGCGAACCCCTATTCCACCGACGTGCGCGCGATACCGCTCCGGACCATCGTGACATCGGATCCTCTTTCGATCGAAAGAACATCGTGCCGCGCCGAGCGACGGGCGCGACGGCGGTTACAGAATATCCGAACCCTCTTCTCCCGGACGCCGATCCGTGCGATGATGGATATCTCATCCTCCCGTACGAGGACGACTTCTCGATTGCTGTACGCGCGTGCGACTGTTCGAGCGAATACGAGCTTGACGAGGTTGGCATGGAGTTGCCGGACGAGGAAGAATTGGTCATCGGGGACGATCCCGCGACCACTGCGAGCGGATCACCCCGCGATGTGGCGTTGTTACAGGATATAGCGGCAAGGATGCTGCTCGAGCGCGATCACATGCTCGGTTTCCCGGTGAATTTGGATTTCGATTATCGCGACTTCGCGCTATTTCTCGGAATTCACGCGAACAATGCGGGCAGCCCCTATGACGAAGGGCTGTATCACCTGCATACGAAACCCTTCGAGCGCGCGGTGGTGACATTCTTCGCGCGGCTGGCCGGGTTCCCGGAGGCGTTCGAATCCGGCGCCGACAGCGTGGCGATCAGCGGACACAAGATGATCGGCGGCGGCGAGCACATCGACCGACTGTGCGCGGATCTGCGCACCTGACGATGCGAGGGGGACGAGGATGTCGCACACCGTCACGGTGATCGCCGACAGGTGCTGGGACCCGAAGGCTTCCGCGCCGAGCGGTCCCACCGCGGTGACGGTGACCGACGGCACCATCACCGCCGTCGGCCCGCCGCGGGCCCGTGCCGACCGCGCCCGGACGATCCACCTGGGCGACCGGATGCTGCTGCCCGGTCTCATCGACTGCCACGTCCATCTCGTCGACGAGAATCTGGACCTGGAACCCGTTGCCTACCAAGCCCTCAGCGCCGCGCCCCACCTGCGCACCCTGCTGGCCCACGGCTTCACCACCGTACGCGATCTGGGCTGTTCCCGCGACGCGGTGAACGTCGCCCTGCGCGACGCCGTCGCCTCCGGCGCGCTGGCGGGGCCGCGAATGCTGGTGGCCCCCAACATCTTGTCGCCGCCCGGCGGCCACGGCGACAAGAAGCCCGCCCTGGCCCAGCGCTACGGGGTGGATGTCGGGGTCCTCGCCGCCGATGCGGACGAGCTGCGCCGCCAGGTCCGCGAACAGGCCCGGCTGGGCGCGGACTGGATCAAGTTCGCCGCGAGCGGCGGGTTCAGCTCGACCACCGACCGCGCCGACCAGACCTGGTACACCCTCGAGGAGATGACCACCCTCGTCCGCACCGCCACCGACCTCGGATTGCCCTGCGCGGCACACGCTTTCAACGACGAATCGGTGCGGCGCGCGCTGCGGGCCGGGGTACGCAGCATCGAACACGCCGGGCTGGTGTCCGCCGAGGTGCTCGCCGAGATCGTCGAGCGCGGCGCGTATCTCGTCCCGACGCTGTACGCCGAGCACTACTTCTTCGACCGACTGGACGACGACGATTTCTGGGTCGATCGCCCGCCCGGTCTGCGCGATCACCTGCGCGCCCACGCCCCCCGCGCGCACGCCGCCGCCCACCGCCTCGCCGACAGCGAGGTGCGCCTCGTGTTCGGCACCGACGCGGGCATGTTCCCCTACGCCGACACCTGGCGCGAATTCCTCATCATGAACGACCTCGGCATCTCCCCCCTGCGCGCGCTCCGAGCCGCCACAACGGTCGCCGCCGACCTGCTCGCCCGCCCCGACCTGGGCCGCATCACCCCCGGCGCCACCGCGGATCTCATTGCCGTGGACGGTGATCCGTTCCACGACATCGAGGCGATGGGGCGGGTGACGTTCGTCATGCGGGACGGCGTGATCCACCACGCCCCCGACCTCGCGGCACGGACACCGCTGTCGGCTCGAGTGGTGTTCCGATGACTCAGTACGCCGCCACGGCCCCGTCGACCGCCGCCTGGAGTTCCTCGCGGACGACCCGGGTGATCTCGGCGGGCTTGGTCGGGAGGTCGGGGACCGGGACGCCGAAATAGAAACTGGCGGAACGGACTTCGGCCTTGGTGGGTTCGGCGGTGGGGTCGGGGCGGGGGCCGTAGCTCAGGCCGAGGCTGACCAGGGCGGGGGTGGCGCCGAGTTTCTTGGCGCGGAAGGCGATGTGGCCGATGCCGGTTCCGAGGGGTTGGAGCCGGGTGGGGTCGACGGTGTTGCAGGTGCCTTCGGGGAAGACGGCGACGCCGTCGCCGCGGGACATGCGCTCGGCGCAGATGTCGATCATGCGCTGGCCCGCGGCGTTGACGGCGCGCACGCCGTGGTCCTTGCCGCGGAAGACGGGGATGCCGCCCATCATCTCGATGCGGGAGCGCAGGTCGGGGTCGGTGAACAGTTCGTCCTTGGCGAGGACGCGGGTGCGGCCGATGACCGGGCGCAGGCTGCTGCGCCACGCGGTGGCGGCGACGGTGTAGGGGTCGAGCTGGGAGAGGTGGTTGATGGCGATGAGCAGGGGACGGCCCTGGGCGATGAGTTCGCGCAGGCGCTTTCGCGCGCCGGGGGCGAAGGTCACCCGGGGACGGTAGCGGCGGCCGAGCAGCCAGTACGCCGCCCACGCCTGCGCGCGATTCTGCTGGTGATCACGGTAGAAGTCGTAGACAGCGTCGCTGTTCTCGAGCAGCACCTCGGGACGTCGCATGGGCGTCACTGTAGTTCGGCGCCCGGACAGCGGAAAACCCGCACTCTTCGTGCGGGTTTCCGGGGGTGTCGGCTACCTAGATGGCGCGGACGTTCTGGGCCTGCGGACCCTTCTGGCCCTGGCCGATCTCGAACTCGACCCGCTGGCCCTCGTCGAGGGACTTGTAGCCGGAGCCGGAAATCTCGGAGTAATGGACGAAGACGTCGGGACCACCCGCGTCCTGGGCGATGAATCCGAAGCCCTTTTCGCCGTTAAACCACTTCACACTGCCTTGTGACATGTACTTTCTGTAACTTCCTGTAGTGAGCCGGGCGATCACTTACAACAACCCGTGCCCCCTCCACCATGCCACATCAGCCCTCGGGCAGTCGAACCGTGACCTCGAGTCCACCCCCGGGACGGGCCGCGAGGTCGAGTGTTCCGCGGTGTGCCCGCACGATGCTGTGCACGATGGCCAGACCGAGTCCGGCCCCGGCGTGTTCGTCGGCGCGGACGCGGTCCGTGCCGCGGCGGAACGGTTCCACGAGGGTGGGCAGCAGCTCCGGCGGGAGCGGTTCGCCGGTGTTCTCGACGCGGAGAATGCTTGCGCCGCAACAGGTTTCGGTGTGCACCGTGACAGCGCCTCCGGCGGGGAGATTGTGCACGACGGCGTTCTGCACGAGGTTGGTCGTCATGCGCAGCAGCAGGGCCGCCGAACCGACGGTCCGGGTCGGCGCGCCGGTGACGTCGAGGGTGACGCCGCGCTGTTCGGCGAGGGGCAGCAGGGTTTCGGCGGCCTCCTCCGCGATCAGGGACAGGTCGACGGGTTCGCGCGGGAAGTCCGCGCGGTCGCCGCGACCGAGCAGGAGCAGGGCCTCGGTGAGGTCGATGGCGCGGCGGTTGACGACGCGCAGGCGTTCGACGAGTTCGCCGCGGTCGTGGGCGGGGTCGTCGCGGGCGACGTCGAGCAGCGCCTGGGTGATCGCGAGCGGGGTGCGCAGTTCGTGGGAGGCGTTGGCGGCGAAGCGGCGCTGTTCGGCGACATGGGATTCGAGTTGTTCGAGCATGGTGTCGAACACGTCGGCCAGTTCCCGGAATTCGTCGCGCGGGCCGGGCAACCGGATGCGATGCGACAGCGAACCGTTCGCGGCCAGCCGCGCGGCGTCGCCGATTCGGTTGAGCGGGGCCAGCATTCGGCCCGCGAGCAGCCAGCCGCCCACGAGCCCGAGCACCAGCAGGAAGGCCATGGCGGCGGCCGCGGCCGGGGCGAAGGTGTGCACCAGCAGGTAGCGGTTGGGCGAGATGCCGAGCAGGCCCTGCTCGTTGTCGGGGACGTAGCGCAGCAGATACAGCCACACCACGGCCAGCAGGAGAGCGCCCGCCAGCAGAATGACCGCGGCGTAGCTGAGGGTCAGCTTCAGGCGGGCGCTCAGCCCCGGGCGCCGGGACCCGGCCCCCTCACTCATCCGGCCGCGCGGACACGCGGGGGGCGCCCTCGGTGTCGATCCGGTAGCCGACCCCGGGCACGGTGGCGATCAGCCACGGTTCGCCGAGGCGTTTGCGCAGGGCGGAGACGGTGATGCGGACCGCGTTGGTGAACGGGTCGGCGTTCTCGTCCCACGCGCGGGCCAGCAGGTCCTCGGCGCTGACCACCCCGCCCTCGGCGGCCACCAGGACCTCCAGCACGGCGAACTGTTTGCGGGTCAGCGCGACATAGCGCCCGTCGCGGAAGACCTCGCGGCGGAACGGATCCAGCCGTAGCCCCGCCAGCTCGCGGACCGGTGGCCGGGCGTGTGCGCGGCGGCGGTCGAGGGCGCGCAGCCGCAGCACGAGTTCGCGGAGATCGAACGGTTTGGTGAGGTAGTCGTCGGCGCCGAGTTCGAAGCCGGACGCCTTGTCGTCGATGCGGTCGGCGGCGGTGAGCATGAGGATCGGAATTCCGCTGCCGGAGGCCACGATTCGGCGCGCGATCTCGTCGCCGGAGGGGCCGGGGATGTCGCGGTCGAGCACGGCGAGGTCGTAGGCGTTGACGGCGAGCAGTTCCAGGGCGGTGTCGCCGTCGCCCGCGATATCGGCGGCGATCGCCGCGAGCCGCAACCCGTCGCGCACGGCCTCGGCCAGGTACGGCTCGTCCTCCACGATCAGAACGCGCATGTCGAAAGCCTAGGCAGCGCGGCGAATCGGCGCCCACCAGCCGCGCGAGGCCAGGGCGGCGAACCCGGCTCCGGCGGTGTTGAGCAGCACGTCGTCCACCGAGGACACCCGATCGAGTTGCAGGACGTACTGGGCGGTCTCGACCAGCACCGAGCAGCCCGCCGCGAGCGCCAGGATCCGCGGCACCGAGGCCAGCGCGGGGAACCGCACCGGGGCGAAGAAGCCGAGCGCCGCGAACACCAGCAGGTTGCCGACGATCTGAATCGTCGCCGTCACCTCACCGCTGCCCAGGATCGCGGCCAGATCCCGCAGCGGCACCAGGCTCACCCGGCCGGGCCCGGTGCCCGGATGCTCGCCGGGCTGCATGATCAGCCAGACCCAGGGCACCGTCCCGTAGACCATGCCGACCTCGGCCAGCGCGATCCGCCACGTCCGGCGGCGGGCCAGAACCCACACCGCCAGCCCGGCCAGCGGCGCCGCGGCGATCGTGAGGAGCGCGACGCCGTTGCCGGTGCAGAGCCAGACGTGCCAGTCGGCGACGCCGCCGCGCCGGGGCCGCAACGGCATGAGCAGTGGTCGTCGCACGATGTAGAGGGCGGTTGCCGCGCCGAGCAGCGCCAGACCGACGAGGACGGCGCGGCGGAGCCGGGAGGGCGGCGCGGGCAGGGCTGCGTAATGGTCCATGCCGCAAGTCAATACGACCGGCGGTTGCCGGGGTATATCGGAATTCGCATACACTCCCGATACGTGTTGCCATGATATTGCCCAAGATCACAATCCAGAATAATCCCTGTCTCTTCAGCGGGTTCTCACCGGCTTCGACTACCGCTGATGATCTACTCGCAGCCGCGTATGCCATCTGTTAGCTGAAGATCGGAGAGGGGATCAGATGTCGCTGGCGGTGCCCGGAGTCGCCGATCGTGTTCGCCGGCGTGTGCGCGAGTTCCACACCGAGCGGATCGCCGGTGCGTGGGGTGGCCGCCACCTGCTGCACGGCCGTACCCCGGCGCCGGGTGACGTCCTGGTCAACAGCAACGACTATCTGGCGCTGGCCCGGGATCCGCGCATCGTGGAGGCGATGTGCGCGGCGCTGTCCGGGTCGGGCGCGGGATGGCTGGCCTCGGGGGTGTTCCAGCACGGGGATCATCCGCAGCTCGCGCTCGAGCGGGCGCTCGCCGACCATATGGGCGCGGCGGCCGGGGTGCTGTGCCAGTCGGGGTGGAGCGCCAATGTCGGTGTGTTGCAGTCGATCACGGACGCGCGGACGCCCGTCTACATCGATCACATCGCGCACATGTCGTTGTGGCACGGCGCGAGGGTCGCCGGGGCGCCGATCCATCCGTTCCGGCACAACGCCGTCGCGCATCTGCGGGAGCGGATCGCCGCGCACGGTCCGGGCGTCATCGCGGTCGATTCGATCTACAGCACCAACGGCAGTCGCTGCCCGCTGCGCGAGATGTGCGCGCTGGCCGAGGAGACCGGCAGCCTGCTGCTGGTCGACGAGTCGCACGCGCTCGGCGTCGACGGGCCGGCCGGCGCGGGCACGGTGGCGGCGCTCGGGCTCGTCGAGCGGGTGCCGTTCCGGGTCGCGAGCCTGTCCAAGGCGTTCGCCGGGCGCGCCGGATTCGTCGCCGTGCGCGATCCCGAGTTCGTCGACTACTTCAAGATGGAGTCCGAGCCCGCGGTGTTCTCCTCGGCGCTGCTGCCGCACGACATCGCCGGTCTGGCAACGGCTTCGGCGGTCGTGCGCGTGGAGGAGGGGCGGCGGCGCCGGTTGCGCGAGGTGTCGGCGCGGGTGCGGGCGGCCATGGCCGGTCTCGGTTTCGATCTCGAGGATTCCGCCAGTCAGATCGTCGCGCTCCAGACCGGCCCGGACCGGCGGGCGCTGGCGATCCGGGACTTCCTCGAGCAGCGGGGCGTGTTCGGGTCGATGTTCTGCCCGCCCGCCACCTCCGCGAACCGCACCCTCGTCCGCTTCTCGCTGCACGCCGCGCTCACCGACGCCGAGGTCGACCGGATCATCGACGCGTGCGCCGAGGTGTGTTCCTACTTCGGGGCGACACCCTCGGCGTGGCTGGAAACCGTAAGCACCGCAACCGATTCGCAAACGACGGGAGATACGATCCGATGAAACGCACGATCGTCGCGAGCACCCTGGCGGCCAGCCTCCTCCTCGCTGTCGCCTGTTCGAAACATGAAGATGCACAACCAGATTCGTCCTCCCAACCGCGACTCACCATCGGCGTCAAATACGATCAGCCCGGCCTGTCGACGCGCGGGCCGGACGGGACGCCGGTCGGATTCGACGTGGACACCGCCACCTACATCGCGGGCAAGCTCGGCGTGTCCCCCGACCGGATCACCTGGAAGGAGGCGCCGTCGGCGCAGCGCGAGACCCTGTTGCGCGACGGGACGGTCGATTTCGTCGTCGCGTCCTACTCGATCACCGCGCCGCGGCTCGAGCAGGTGTCCTTCGCGGGGCCGTACCTGGTGGCCGGGCAGGACCTGTTGGTGCGCGCCGACGAGACCCGCATCGACCGGCCCGAGGCGCTCGACGGCCGCACGGTCTGCACGGCCGAGGGGTCGACCTCCGCGGCCAAGATCAAAAAGGACTTCGCCGGTCAGGCGAATCTCGTTACCCGCGAGACGTATTCGGCCTGCGTGGACGATCTGCTGAGCGGCGCCGCCGACGCGGTCACCACCGATGACGTCATCCTCGCCGGATACGCGGCCCAGCATCCGGACCGGCTGCGCGTGCTCGGCCACCCCTTCACCCGCGAACGCTACGGCGTCGGGGTGAAGAAGGGCGACACCCGGTTGCAGGGCCGGATCACCGCCGCCATCCGGACCATGATCGCCGACGGCTCCTGGGACCGCGCGGTCGAGAAGAACATCGCCCCGTCGGGCTTCCGGCCGCAGCCCGCGCCGGTGGTGTTCAACGCCCCCGACACCGAGGCCGTCGCGAGTGACCCCGCCACGCTGGACCCGGAGCTGGTCGCCACCGTCAACCGCCTGGCCGAGACGTCGAACAATCAGCAGTGGGACGAGTTCAACGCGCTGACGTGCCCGGACGCCGCCCGGCCATCAACGCGCTGGTCACCCAGTACACCCCGCAGTACGACGAGCGCCTGGCCCCCGAGGTGCGCGACGCCGGATTCACCAACACCATCACCGGCATCACCCAAACCGGCCCGGACACAGCCACTTTCCTCGCCCACGAGTCGTTCACCAACGTGCCCGACAAGTACCGCCAGTACTTCAAGGACATCGACTACACCGGCACGATGCAGCGCCGCGACGGCGTGTGGCGGCTGTGCGATCTCGCCGCGGACTTCGTGGAGTCCTGACCGTCCTATCGCGGTGTGCGGCGCGGGCGGGGCCCGATCTGGTCGAGCAGGTCGTTGACCTCGTCGGGGAATCCGTTGGTGACCGGTTGGGCGGTCTTGTGCGGGAAGCGGCGGGTGACGTGCTCCTCGGCGGCCGAGCCCGACAGGACGTAGACCGGTTCGGACTTGTTCTGCAACGGGCGCACCACCTCGTCGAGATGCTCGCGGCGGTTGTCGAGGTAGGCGCCGATCACGTCCTCGCCCGCCGGGCACACCGCCATGCAGTACCCGGCCTTGTAGTTCGGTTTGAACGACAGGCTCTGCCACATCGAGAACGATTCGCCCGTGCTCACCCGCTCGCGGTAGTCGGCGCGATCGGCGCTGTCGGCGACGGTTTCGGCCCAGTCGGTGAAGCCGCCCATGAACTCCCGGTAGTTGTGGGTGTAGCACGCCTGGAAGTCGAATCCGCCGTCGTCGGCGATCGCGCCGACCGGGCACGCCGACACGCACAGCTTGCATTCCAGACACGGATTGAAATCCAGTGCGGCACTGGGCTCGTCGACCTCCGCGTCGGTGACCACGGTGCCGAGCAGGATGAAGTTGCCGAATTTCGGGTGGATCACATTGCGGTGGATGCCCATCACGCCCAGCCCGGCGGCCTCGGCCACCACCTTGTGCGCGATCACCCAGATGCGATCGGGGAAGCGGTCGACCTCCATCGGGTAGCCCGGCGCGGGGTACACCGCGCGGTATCCGGCGTCCTGCAATGCCCGGGTGATGCGGCGGGATACCTCGTTGGTCTCGTCGTCGGCGTGATTGAACTCGGTGTTGGCGAGGCTGCGCATCGGGCTGCGCAGATTGTCGCGATTCATCCGCACGCAGAACGAGACGAAAGTCCGTGCGGCGGGCAGGATTCCGCGCGCGTGCTCGAGTTCCGCGGCGACCCGCGGATCGTCCACGGGCACGAATCCGACATCGTCGGCGCCCGCGTCCAGACAGATCTCCCGCAGCCGGGCGGCGGTCACCGGCGCCGGGCGCGACCGCTCCCGCTCGGCCATCCGCCGCACGGTCGGATGGTCGGCCAGCCGCCGCGATGTGGTGGGTTCGGATTCCATGATCGGGGCCCTCCTCGCATTTCCCCGAGACCGACACGGCCTCACCGATACAGACTCCGCGGCGGCCCGGAATTCATCGCTTCGGGACGCGCCGATCGACGTGCACCGGACCCGGGGCACGGACGTGTCAGGCTGTGCGAGGCGCTCGACGCGCGGAAATCGGAAGCCGTCGCACGATGGGCGGCCGGGCATCTCGAGGAGTGATCGACGTGAAGACGCTCGTGCGGATGGGAACGGCGGCCGTCGTGGCGACGCTGGCGCTGGCCCCGGCCGCCGCGAACCCGCTCGACGAGACGCTCGATCCCCCGCACGAACTCGCCTCGGTGCTGCCGACGCCGCTGCCCGACCCGTTCTACGTGCCGCCTCCGGGATTCGAGATGCGTTCGCCCGGAACGGTTCTCGCATCCCGCGCCGTGGAGCTGCCCTCGCCCGTGCCGGTGCGTTCGATCGAACTGCTGATCCGCTCCACCGACGCCCGGGACGAGGCGGTTCCGGTGGTCGCCACGCTGATGGTGCCGGAGCACCCGTGGCGCGACGACGGGCCCCGGCCGCTGGTGTCCTACAACATTCCGGTCGACTCGCTCGGCAACACGTGCAGCCCGTCGCAACAGTTGCGCAACGGGGTCAACGCCGATCAGCTGTCGATCGGGGTGCTGCTGACGCGCGGCTACGCGGTGATCGTGCCCGACCATCAGGGTCCGCGCCAGGCGTACGCGGCCGGGCGCATGGGCGGGCACGCCGTGCTCGACTCCGTACGCGCCGCCGTGCATTCGGGCATCGCCGCGCTGCGGCCGGATTCGCCGATCGTCCTGAGCGGCTATTCCGGCGGCGCCATCGCCACCGGCTGGGCGGCGCAACTCGCCCCGGCCTACGCGCCGGAGCTGACGCTGACCGGCGCCCTGCTCGGCGGGGTGCCCGCCGACTACGCCGCGTTGCGGCCCAGCATGGACGGGAAGTTCGGGGCGGCGGGCATCTTCCTCGCCGCCGCGCTCGGCCTGGCCCGCCAGTACCCCGAACTGCTGACCCTGCTCGACGACAACGGCTGGCGGGTGGCGCACGCGTTCCGGGACCTGTGCGTGCTCGGCGTGGCGGCGCTGGGCATCCTGGCCTCGCTCCGGGTCGAGGACCTCACCACCGTCCCCGACCCCACGGCCCTGCCGCTGGTGCGAAAAATCCTGGCGGACAACCGGCTCGGCGAAACCGCGCCCGCCGCACCGATATTCGTCTATCACGGCGTCGACGAGGTGTACGTCCCCTACGCCCAGGCCCGCGCCCTGTACACCGACTGGTGCGGGCACGGGGCGAACGTCGCGCTGCGACCCCTGCCGGGCGAGCACATCGCCGTCGGCGCGCTGGCCATTCCCGCGTCCGCCGAATGGATCGACGCCATGTTCGCCGGAACCCTCGTGCCGCCGGGCTGTTCGATCGCCGATCATTGACGCGGCGGGATGCGTCAAGCGCGGTGAATCGGCGCTGCCCCGCGGCCGCCGGACGTGTCACAATCAGGGAGTTTCACAGGTGACGCCGCGGGTGCGGCCGGGTTTTCCGGGAACGGTGATCGATCGAAAAGGGCGAGGTCGCGTCGTGGAACCATCGCAGCCGGAGCGGCTTTTCCACGGGGTGGGCAAGGATGTGCTGCCGGTCCCGGTCGAATTCGCCTATCACGCCGATCGTTTGGTGCGACACCTGTTCGAGGCCGGGCTCGATCTGCACCGGCTGAAGGTCGAGCTGACCCACGACGGCGACGGCAACCCCGTCCCGCCGGCGGCGAGCGCGCGGCTCAGCGCGGTGCTGGACGGGCTGGACCGGGTGATCTACGACGCCGCCCTCACCATGCTCGCCCTCGTGCACGGCCCCGAGGACCGGGACGAGGACGACCGCTGATCAGTGCCGGTCCCGCACGCCGAGCAGCACCCGGATGTCCTGCTCGAAGCCCTCGATGTCGTCGAGGCCGAAGGCGGCGTGTTGCAGGACGAAGCCGTGCAGCAGCGCCATCACCACGCGGGCGCCGCGGTCCGGATCCAGTTCGGCCGGAACGGTTTTCGCGCGTTGTCCGGCGCGGAGGGCGGCGGCGACGCGGTCGCGGACGTGGTCGAAGCCCGCGAGGGCGTGCTGTCGCAGCCCGTCGTGGCGCAGCAGTTCGCCCCACGCCTGGACCGCGCAGCGGAGCAGTTCGCGGTCGCCGCGGACGGGTTCGATGGCGGCCGAGACCAATTCGGCCATGGTGACGTCGGCGGTGTCGGCGAGGCGCTCGACGGGGTCGAACATCGTGCGGAAGGCCTCGCCCGCGATCTCGACGATGATCTCCTCCTTCCCGGCGAAGTACCGGTAGGGGGCACCCACCGAGAGGCCCGCCTCGGCGGCGATATCGGGCATGGAGGTCCGGTGGAAGCCGTCGCGGGCGAAGCAGCGGCGGGCCGCGGCGACGATCTGCGCGCGGTTCGCCTCCCGATGTTCGGGGGTGATGCGGGGCACCGGCACCGTCCTCTCGAAAAATGAATACTCGTTCGCCTTGACCAGGATAGCCCGTCTCGGCATGCTGAAAAGTGAAAGGTCGTTCACGGTTACGGCCGCCGCGGAGAGAGGACCACCGTCATGTCCGATACCGAGCTGAGCCTGGGCGTCTACCGCTACGAGCACACCGAGCCGTTGTTCGACGGGCGGATCGCCGTCGCGGGAGCCGATGTCGCTCTGCACACCTCGCCGCTGATCTCCGACGTGTTCGAGCGCATGGCGAAGGGGGAACTGGATGTCGCCGAGTTCGGGCTGACGTACTTCCTGCGCACGTTCGATCTGCCCGAGTCGCCGTTCCTGGCGCTGCCGATCTTCCCGAACCGCAACTTCCGGCATTCGGCGCTGTTCGTGAACGTGGACAGCGGAATCGAGCGGCCGGAGGATCTCGCGGGCAGGACCGTCGGCGAATTCGCCTTGTGGGGCAGCGATCCGGGCGTGTGGATGAAGGGCGTGCTGGCCGAGGAGTACGGGGTCACGCCGGAGGAGATGCGCTGGGTGATCGGCGGGACCGACCATCCCATCCCGGAGTTCGACTGGATCCCGCGCCCGGTGCCGGAGGGGGTCGAGGTCCGCCACACCGAGGGAGCGCAGACCCTGGCCGCGATGCTGGAGGCGGGTGAGATCGACGCGCTGTTGTCGGTCGACGTGCCCGCTTCCCTGCTCGACGGGTCGACGCGGAAGATCCGCCGGTTGTTCGTCGATTACGAGTCGGTCGAGCGGGACTACTTCCGCCGCACCGGGATTCACCCGATGATGCACGTCGTCGCCATCCGGCGGGAGCTGGCCGCGCGGCCGGGTCTGGCGCGCTCGATCTACCGCGCGTTCGACGAGGCGAAAACCCTTGTGCAGCAACACTATCGGGACGACGCCCGCAAACAGCACATGTCGGTCGTCACCCCGTGGTTCAGCGCGTTGTTCGCGGAGAACCGCGCGCTGCTCGGCGAGGACTGGTGGCCCTACGGCCTCGCGGCCAACCGCCGGGCGGTCGAGACGTTCCTGCGGTACCACCACGAGCAGGGATTGTCGGCGCGCCGCCTGACCTGCGCGGAGGTGTTCGTGCCGGAACTGCTCGACACCTGACGCGACCCGCGGCCGTTCCGCCCAGGCGGCTACCGTAACAGCGGTGTCGGGCGAGAGGCGAAGTGGGTTGGTGGCGAGGGTGATTCGGGGTGTGGTCGGCGTGCTCGCCGCGGTGACCCTGCTGGATGTGCCGGGGGCGGGGATCGGGGCGCGGATCCACGCACCGGATTGGTACTACCACCAGCGGTTGTCGTGGGTGGCCTGTCGCAGTGCGGAACTCGACGCGACGGGGACGCGGTGCGCGAGCGTGCGGGTGCCGCTGGATTACGCGCGCCCGTTCGGGCGCACCCTCACGGTGGCCGTCTCGCGGGTTCCGGCGACCGATCCGGGCCGTCGCCGCGGCGTGCTGATGTCCAATCCCGGCGGTCCCGGTGCGGCCGGGCTGGATTCGGTGGGCCTGCTCGGGGACGTGCTCAGCGCGGAGGTGCGGGCGCGGTACGACTTGATCGGCATGGATCCGCGCGGGGTGGGCCGCTCCGAGGGCGGGCGGCGCTGCGGGTGGCCCGTGGGCGAGATGATCCATTCCACCGGAACGGATCTGGCGGGGTTCCTGCGCGAGACCGGGCAGGCGGCCGCGATGGCCATGGGCTGTGTCAGCGGGGATCCCGATGCCGCGCGGCAGCTCACGACGCGCAACGCCGCGCGCGATATGGATGTGGTCCGCGCGGCGCTGGGCGAGCCGTCGATCAGCTACTTCGGCGTCTCCTACGGCACCTACCTCGGCGCGGTGTACACGCAGCTGTTCCCGGAGCGCGGCGATCGCATGGTGTTCGACAGCGCCGTCGACCCGGACCGGTATTGGACGGGGCTGGTTCAGGATTGGGGCCCGGCCGACGAAGCGGCGCTCGACGACTGGGCGGGATGGGCCGCCGCGCACGACGCCGAGTACCGGCTCGGCGACACCGCACCGCGGGTGCGCGCGACCGTCGAGAACCTGATGGCGACCGCGGCCCGGACGCCGATCGTGCTCGACGGTTTCCGCCTCGACGACCACTGGCTGCCGTTCGTATTGCACAACTCGCTCAACAACTTTCGCAACGACGAGGCGCTGGCCGCCACCGTGCGCGAGATCGCCGACGCCGCGGGCGGCCCGCCCACCACGACCCGCACCCCGCGCCTGACGGCGGTGCTGTCCGCGCTGCGCGAGGAGGAGAATTCGGAGCTGGCGTTCGTCGCGTGCGGCGACACCGCCGCCCCGACCGACCCGGCCTGGTACTGGGACGCCATCGAAACCGCCCGCCCCACCCAGCCCGTCTTCGGCCCAATGGCCGCCGCGATCCAACCCTGCGCGTTCTGGCCCCGCCCGGCCGAACCCCCCACCTCGGTCCGCAACAGTGTCCCGGCGCTGATCCTGCAAGCCACGGGTGACCCGCGCACCCCCTACCGCCACGGGGTCCGGCTGCACGAGGACCTCCCGGCCTCCCGACTGGTCACCTTGCGAAATGTCCGCATACACATGACATTTCGCCCCGATCTGAGCACGTGCGTGAACGATGCGGTGAACCGTTACTACGTCACCGGGGAGCTTCCGCCCACGGACCTGATGTGCGAGGCTGACCACTTCGAGTAGTGCACTACGCATGCCATCCCCCGCCCGAATCCGGAGACTTCCACCTGAAAGCAATTCGGCAGGGTCTCGACGGAGGGGCGGCGCGGCGGGCGCGGAGGGGACGCTCGCCGCGCCGGTCCGGGTCAGCGGGTCAGGGTGAAGCCCGCGTAGTGGTCGGCGGCGACCTGGTCGCACTTCGCGCGGTAGGCGCCGACGCCGCCGATGTAGGCGTACATCACCCGGGGCTTGCCGGGGACGTTCGATCCGACGTACCAGGAGTCGACCTTCGGGTAGAGGGTCATATCGCCGACCTCGCCGACGTGCCGGGTCCATTCCTGTTCCGCGTCGGGTTCGGCCTCGATGGTGGTGACGCCCTCGGCCCGCAGCGTGGCGATGGCGTCGGCGATCCAGTCGACGTGCTGTTCGATCGACACCATCATGTTCGACAGGACCGCGGGGCTGCCGGGGCCGGTGATGGTGAACAGGTTCGGGAAGCCCGCGACGGCGAGGCCGAGGTAGGTGACGGGTCCGGCGGCCCACTTCTCCCGCAGGGACACGCCGTCGCGGCCGCGGATGTCGATCGCGGTCAGCGCGCCGGTCATCGCGTCGAATCCGGTGGCGTAGATGATGTCGTCGAACTCGAAGGTCTCCGCCGTCGTGGTGAGTCCGGTCTCGGTGATCGCGGTGATCGGGGTGGCGCGCACGTCCACGAGCCGGACGTTGGGGCGGTTGAACGTCTCGTAGTAGCCGGTGCCCAGGACCGGGCGCTTGACCCCGAACAGTCCCTCGGGCTGGAGTAACCGGGCGACGGCCGGATCCGTCACGATCTCGGCGATGCGCTCGCGAATGAATTGCGCGGCGGTCTCGTTGGCGGCCTCGTCGGCGAGCAGGTCGGTGAAGCCGACCAGCATGCTGACCAATTCGCTCTCCTCGTCCTCCCACACCTTGCGGTAGAAGGCGTTTCGCTCCTCCTCGCTCACCTCGAGCGCGCCCCGGGTGGCCTCGGGTTGCCAGATGCCGAAGGCCGATTCCCGATTCGCCTTGCGCACCTCGCGATAGCGCGCCTTGATGCCGCGCTGGTAGTCGGGATCGATCGGGTGATTGCCCGCGGGCAGTACGTAATTCGCGGTCCGCTGGAAGACGGTGAGCGTCTCGGCCGCCTCGGCGACGAGCGGAATGACCTGCACCCCGGTGGAACCGGTGCCGATGACCGCGACCCGGCGGCCGGTGAAGTCGACCTCCGCCGCGGGCCATTCGATGGTGTGGAAGCTCCGGCCCCGGAACGTCTCGATGCCCGGGACCTCCACCAGCTTCGGCGCCGACAGGCAGCCGGTCGCCATGATCGCGTACCGCGCCGCGACGACCTCGCCCCGATCGGTCGTGATCCGCCATCGCGCGGCGGCCTCGTCGTAAGTCGCGGCGGTGACGCGGGTTTCGAGCCGCACGTCCTTACGCAGATCGAACCGGTCCGCGACGTGGTTGATGTAGCGGAGCAATTCCGGTTGCGGGGGCAGTTTCTCGGTCCACTCCCACTCCTGTTCGAGGTCCGGGTCGAAGGAGTAGTTGTAGTACACGCTCTTCACGTCGACGCGCGCGCCCGGATAGCGGTTGCGGTACCACGTTCCGCCGATTCCGTCGCTCGCCTCGTACACCCGCACCGAGAGTCCGAGGCCGCGCAGTCTGTGGAGCATGTGGAGACCGGCGAATCCGGCTCCGACGACGACCGCGTCGATCTCGCGAACTTCCGGCGTGGTCGAGATTGCGGAGTGCTCCGAGGTCATTGTCATCGTGGGACCTGTCTTTCGAGGAGTCGCAAAGGGTGCCCAACGAGTGTGCGGCCGCATGCCGTTGTCGCGCAACGAGTTCCGCGCACGCGGCCGCCTCGTTCAGGCCAGCCGCATCGGCGGGCACGGTGGGAACAGCACCGGCAGCGTCGCGAGGGCGCGGTGGAACTGTCCGGGCCGCCATTCCAGTTGCGGCGCGGGGCCTTCCGGATGGATGTCGGGCAGGGCGTCGAGCAGCAGATCGATCGCCTGGGAGGCGATGGTCAGGCCGAGGGACTGCGCCGGACAGGCGTGCGGTCCGGCGCCCCACGCCAGATGCGACCGGTTGCCCCGGCGGTCGCCGCCCACCGCGGGATCGTTGTTGCACGCGGCGAGGCTGATGACCACGGGTTGATCCGCGGGCAGCCACATCTCGCCGACGAGTTGCGGCTGCCGGGGGTAACTCACCGACCAGTTCGCCAGCGGCGGATCCTCGAACAGCACGGCGTCGATGGCGTCCCGGGTGGCCATGGCGCCGCTGAGGACCTCGCCGCCGTACTGCTCGTCGGTCATCATCTTCAGCAGCGCGTTGAGGATGAGGTTGCAGGTCGGCTCGGTGCCCATCGAGAACAGCAGCGCCGCCTGGTTCACCATCTCCATGAGATCGAGCCCGTCGGGGTGCCGCAGCAGCGCCGAGGTCAGATCGTCACCGGGCTGGGCCTGCTTCTGCTGGACCACCCCGACGAGGGCGTTGACGAACCGTTGCTGCCCCTCCTCGGCGCCCACCCCCTCCAGCATCGCGGCCATGCCCTCGTACGCCTCGGCCGCGGCCTGCTCGGGGAAGCCCATCATCTCGCTGAGGACCCGGAAGGTCAGCGGGTAGGCGTAGTCCATCCGCAGATCGGCCGTGCCGCGTTCGCAGAAGGCGTTGATCAGCGACTCGGCGGCCCGCGCGACCGTGACGTGCACCCGGTGCAGATCGACGGTCTCCAGCGCGGCCATGATGGTCCGCCGATACCGCTCGTGTTCGGCCCCCGCGGTCCGCATCGCGTTCTGGCGATACCCCAGCATCGGCGCCAGCGGACAGCCCGGCCCGACATTCTTCTCCCAGCGGCGGGAATCGGCCGGAAAATGGGTCTCGTCGTTGAGGATCTGCACGGCCACCTGATACCCGATCACGAGCGTCGCGGGCACCTCCGCGGCGAGTTCGACCGGCACCAGCGGTCCGTGCCGCCGCATCTCCGCGTACACCCGGTGCGGATCGGCGGCGAACGACGGATCGTCCAGCCGGACACGGGAATCCGCGGCCACCGGAATCCCGAACGGAATGGCCGGTCCGTTCCACTCCCCGCTCACCGCGGATCTCCCCCGTTCGGTATCGCGTGGTCTCCCCTGCTGGCTGCTACGGGACGGGCTGGCGTTCGTAGTGTGCGCACGGGCGGGGACCTTACCGGAAAGTGTTGCGGTCCAACACTTTAACGAAACCCAGCGCGGTAGCTTGTTACCCGGGTATTACTCAGGCGTCCAGGAACAGGTCGAGTTGGAGGTCTCCGTCGGGCGCGACTCGGTAGGGGTCGAAGTCGGTGGTGCCGACGGTTGTCAGGACCTGCTCGTCGAGGAAGAAGTTGCCGGTGGTCTCGGCGGCCGGGGAGGTGAGGATGGCGTAGGCGGCGTCGGCGCAGATCTCGGGAGTGCGGGAGCGGGTGAGGGTTTCGTGGCCGCCGAGGACGTTCTCGACGGCGGCGCTGGCGATGGTGGTGCGGGGCCAGAGGGAGTTGACGGCGATGCCGTCGGGGCGTAGTTCGTGGGCGAGGCCCAGGGTGGTCAGGGACATGCCGTATTTGGCGATGGTGTAGCCGAGATGCGCTCCGGCCCAGCGCGGGTTCAGGTTGATCGGGGGTGAGAGGGTGAGGATGTGCGGATTGCGGTGCGCGGCGGCGGATTTCCGCAGGGCGGGCAGGCAGGTTCGGGCGAGCAGGTAGGCGCCGCGGCAGTTGATGTCCTGCATCAGGTCGTACTTCTTCATGGTGAGTTCGGCGGTCGGGGACAGGTCGATCGCCGACGCGTTGTTGACCACGATGTCGATACCGCCGAAGCGGTCCACCGTCTGCCGTACCGCCGCCTCGACCTGGTCGTCGAAACGGATATCGCCGACGAAGCTCAGCACCCGGCCCCCGGCGCGCTCCAGCTCGGCCGCGGCGGTGTGGATGGTGCCGGGCAACTTCGGGTGCGGCACGGCGGTTTTCGCGATCAGCGTGATGTTCGCGCCGTCGGCGGCGGCGCGCCGGGCGATGGCCAGGCCGATGCCCCGGCTGCCGCCGGACATGATCATGGTTCGACCGGCGAGCGGCTTGGTCTCGGTCACGGAATTCTCCTGGTCGTCGTGGTGGTGTCGCGGCGCGCGAGCGGTCCGCCCAGGCGGCGCAGCGCCCGTTGCGCGGCATTGACCCCGCACATGCCGTGCGCGCCCGGGCCGGGCGGGGTGGCGGCCGAGCACAGATAGTGGCCGGGGACGCCGATGTCGTAGGGCCACAAGGTTTTTCGAGGGCCGAACAACAGTTGGGGAAGGTCCTTCGCGCCGGTCATGATGTTGCCGCCGACGAAATTGGGGTTGTCGGCGGCGAATTCGGCGGGCGAGCGACACGACAGGCCGATCACCCGCTCCCGGAAGCCCGGCGCGAACCGCTCGATCTGCGCGATCACCGCCTCGGTCGCATCGCCGGAATAGCCGTGGGGCACATGGGCATAGGCCCACACCGGGTGCACCGAGCCCACCGAACGCCCCGGGTCGGCCAGATACTGCTGACCCACCAGCACGAACGGCCGTCGGGGCAGTCGGCCCGCGTGGATCTCTCGTTCCCCGGCCGCGATCTCGGCGAACGAGCCGCCCAGGTGCACGGTGCCCGCGCGGCGGGCCGCCGGATTCGTCCACGGGACGCCGTCCGCCACCGCGAAGTCGACCTTGAACGCGCCCGGTCCGTAGCGAAAACGCCGGTAGGCGGCGGCGATTCGGGGCGGTAGCCGGTCGCCGAGGATCTCCGCGAGCGCGGTCGGCGCCACATCCCACAGGGTGAGGTCCGCGGGCGGCAGCTCCGCCGCCGAGCGCACCCGCACCCCGGTCTCGATCGTGCCGCCGTGATCGACGAGCGCCGCCGCCAGGGCATCGGCGATCCGCTGCGAACCGCCGACCGCGACCGCCCAGCCGTACCGGTGTCCGGCGGTCAGGATGCCCAGCCCGATACTCGCGCTGAACGGCCGGTCCAGCGGATGGAACGCGTGCGCGGCGACACCGCCGAACAAGGCTCGCCCCCGCTCGGTGCGGAAGGCGCGCGCCAGCGCGGTGGCGGGCGCGGCCGCGGGAAGCCCGAAGCGCGCCAAGCGGATCGGATGCCGCGGAAGCCGCGCCAGGGGCCGCATGATGTCGGCGCTCAGTGCGTCGTAGCCGAGCACCGGCCCCTCGAACAGCCGACGCCACCACCGTTCGTCCTCGCCCAGGCCGACGGCGGTGTCGATGACCGAGCGACGCAGCACCCCGGCGCCGCCGTCGTCGAGCGGGTGGACGCAGTCGAATTCGGGCCGGGCCCAGTGCAATCCGTAGCGTTCCAGGTCGACCTGGCGGAACAGCGGCGACCCGACGGCCATCGGGTGGATGGCCGAGCAGTGGTCGTGCAGCAGTCCGGGGACGATCGCCTCGTAGGAGCGGGTGCCGCCGCCGATCGTGGCGGCGCCCTCGAGCACCGTCACGTCGAGCCCGGCGCGGGCCAGGGTGAGGGCGGCGGCGAGTCCGTTGGGGCCGCTGCCGACCACGGTCGCCGTCGTCATCGGCTCGTCGCGGGCACGTCGTCGCGGCGCCAGGTGACCGTGTGCGGGATGGGTCCGTCGGGCAGCCAGGGCAGGGCGTCGACCGCGTCGGCGACCGCCCACGTGCCGCGTTCGATCACCCCGAGCGCCGCGTCGATCACCTGGTAGCGCTGGACGTTTCGGTGGATCGGCTGGGATTCCACCCACACCACGATCCACTCCCCCGGCGCGAATCCCACCCGGGCCTGCACGGCGGCGATGAGATCGAGATTGTGCAGGTGGCCGTCACCGAAGTTGAAGCCGATCAACGAGTTGCAGGCGAACTCCGCCTCCCGCACGGTCCACGCGTCGAGATCAGGAATGTGCTTGTACAGCAACGAGAACAGCCCGCGGCCCTGACTGTGCATGGACCGCCAGGCGATGGTCTGCTGCATCGTGATCTCGGCGATCTCCGGGGGGTAGCCCATGGCCAGCAGTTGATCGATCTGGTTGAGCGAGGGCCGGTGCGCGATCGTGTTCAGCTTCGCCTCCGCGCCGGGGGCGAAGGCCCACAGCGCCGAGGCCCAGTTCCCCGCGTACTGACGCATCGAGGGCAGGAACGACACCAGATCGGGACGCAGATTCCCCAGCACCGGGAAGAAGGCGAGGGCGGCCACGATCGCCACGGTCAGCCACGGCGAGGACATGTCGAACACCCCGTACCCGCCCGAATTGGGAAAACCGAGGAACAGGAACACCGTCAGATAGGCGAACAGGATGTTCCATTCCAGCGGCACCGCCAGCGGGAACGTGGAGGTGATGAACAGGTGGAAGATCACCATGATCGTCACCCCGGCCAGGGTCAGCCAGCGGTCGGTCGAGAACAGCAGGACGACGGGGGTGATCACCTCGACGGTGGTGCCGCCGACGTGGGCCATGAACGCGGCCAGGCCCGAGGGCCGGATATCGCGGGGGAAGTCGCGGTAGTGCGCGCGTTTGATCGATCGGAACGGCATGGTCGGGCTGTTGGAGATCATCGGCGGCACCACATTGGTGAAATGCTTACCGAATTTGGAGATGCCCGCCCCGAGCCACACCAGCACGATCAGCAGCTTGGCCGCGATGATCATATCGGTGAACGGCAGCACCGCGAAGAAGACCAGCGCCGGTAGATACTGTTCGCCGCGCGCGGCCAGGAAGATCGTCTTGTCGCGCAGCCCGCACAGCACGTACAGCGCGATCGGGGCGACCAGCAGGGCGGGTCGCACCAGCCCGGAGGTGTTGTGCGGCAAGGCTTCCAGCAGCGACGCGGTGGTGCGACCGGGCGCGAGCAGCGCCACCGCCAGCGCGGCCAGGAAGCCGACGTAGAGGAGCACGTCGACGGGTGTGCGGGTGTCGCCGTCGGTCATCGGCACCCGGCGCCAGGGCCGCAGCCGGATGGTGCCCGGGCGCGCGAAATACCGTGCGCCGCCGGTCATGGGCTTGAACTTGCCCGCCAACGGACCCCACGAACCGGCGACGCCGACCGCCTCGAGCAGCACCGTCCACAGCACCAGCTTCTGGTAGACGATCGGCTGATTCCACCACTGGTCGATGTGCCAGAACGCTCCCGCGCCCGAGGTGGCGGTGGCGACCACCACGCCGCCGATCATGTAGAGCACCAGCACCTTCAGCAGATAGATGGTGTGGATCATCTTCGGTGTGCCGAAACCGTATTCGGCCCAGTGCAGTGCCAGCGTCCGGACGCGTTCGCGCAGCGGTAGATCCAGAAACGTCTCCGTGTCCACCGGCGGGAAGTCTCCCGTCTTGAATCCCATGACTCGATCCCTTTCTTGGTGTCTCCGGGCGCGCGCGATCGCGACCGAAAGTCGTCTTTCGTTCGAATGGTGTGCGGGACAGCGCTTTTCAGCCCTGGACGGCCAGCGCCCGCAGTCGTTTCTTGTCGATCTTGCCGACCGGATTGCGCGGCAGCTCCGCGGTGCGCACGATCGCGGCGGGCACCTTGAACGGCGCGAGCACCGCGCGGCAGTGCCGGATCAGCTCGTCCTCGGTCACCACGGCCTCCGGCGCGATCACCACATGGGCCACGGGCACCTCGCCCAGCACCGGATCGGGCACCCCGACCACCGCGGCCTCGTGGACCGCCGGGTGCCGGTAGAGGGCGTTCTCGATCTCCTTGGGGTAGAGGTTCTCGCCGCCGCGGATGATCATGTCCTTGATCCGGTCCACGAGGATCAGATAGCCGTCCTCGTCGAACCGGCCGACGTCGCCGGTGTGCAGCCAGCCGTCCACGATGGTTCGCGCGGTCGCCTCCGGGTTGCCGAGGTAGCCGCGCATGACATTCGGGCCGCGGACCACGACCTCACCGGATTCGCCCGCGCCCAACAGGTTTCCGTCCGGATCCATGATCGCGACGGTCTGGCCGGGCAGCGGCGGACCGACGGTGCCCGGCTTGCGCGGTCCCGCCACGGGGTTGAGCGTGGACGCGCAGGTGCCCTCCGAGAGGCCGTAACCCTCCACGATCGGCACGCCGAAGCGGTCCTCGAACCGCCGGATGAGTTCGGCGGGCATCGGGGCCGCGCCGCAGATCACCCGGCGCAGCGAGGACAGGTCCGGTCGGCGCGTCTCGGGCTGGGCCACCAGCATGGCGTAGATGGCGGGCACCGCGGAGAAGTAGGTCGGGCGGATCCGCTCGACGGCGGCGAGGAACGTGGTCGCGGAGAACTTCGCCGCGATCGTGGTGCGCCCGCCCGCCAGCAGCGGCGAAAGGACGCTCACCACAATGCCGTTCACGTGGAACAGCGGCAGCACCAGCAGGCTGTGGTCGGTCTCGTCCAGGCCGAGCGCCTCGATGATCATGGCGCACATGGCGGTGAGGTTGGCGTGCTCGAGCACCACGCCCTTCGGGCGGCCCGTGGTGCCGCTGGTGTAGATGATCAGCGCCGGACCGTCGGCGGGGGCAGCGGCGACCGGTTCGGTCGGCCGCGCGAGGTCCGCGACGTCGAGGGTCACCCCGGTCTCGCCCGGCTCGCCCACCACCACGGTCGCCCCGGAATCGGCGATCTGGTAACCGATTTCGTCGCCGACGAGGCCGGGGTTCACCGGGGTGACGGCCGCGCCGAGCCGCCAGGCGGCGAACAGCGCGACCACCAGCTCCACCCGATTGGGCAGCACGACGGCGACGACATCCCCGGGCCGCACCCCGGCCCGATGCAGGGCCGCGGCGGCGAGCCGCACCCGCACCCGGAACTCCGCGGCGGTCAGGGCGGTCGCGTCGTCGGCGAGGATCGGTGCCCCCGGCGCGAAATCCGCTCTGGCGTCGGGCAATTCGGCGATGTGGCGCATGATTCCTCACCGGTTTCGACTGTGACATGGGTTACATATCAGAAGGTAGGCCGGTGGCCAGGCGTGGACTACGGGCTCGTGGCCCAGCGTTGTCCGGCCGCCTTGTGCCCTCGGCACAAGGCGCCACGACCACGGGTGGCTCCTTGTGTCTGACGGACAATGGGGCCACTGCCACGGCAGGGGCGGGGGTACTGTCAGCGGCCATGGCCCATGACAGCGATCTTCTCGTGCGCGAGGTGGCGGGTCGGATCAAGGCCGACCTGGAGCGGCTCACGCCCACCATGACGTCGATGTTCGTCGAGGTCATCCCCGAGTTCCGGCACGACGACGAGATTCGCAGGCTGATGGTGGCCAGCACCGAGTCCAACCTCGCGGCCATGCTGGACATGCTCACCCTGGCCATCGGCCTCGACGACCTCGCGGTGCCGCCGGCCGCCGCCGAGTACGCCCGCCGCTTCGCCCAACACGACCTGTCGCTGGAGGCGTTGTTGCGCGCCTACCGGCTCGGCGAGCACATGTTCGGGCAGTGGGTCCTGACCGCGCTGGGCGAGGTGAACCCGCCGACCGACATCGCCCTCGCCACCGCCGCCCGCGTCGCGGAAACGGTCAACGGATACATCGATCGGGTGATCGAGGGTCTGATCGACATCTACGCGAGCGAACGCCAGCGGTGGGACGCGCGCACCGAGGCGACCCGCGCGGCGCAAGTGCGGGCGGTGCTCGAGACCGAGGATCTGGATCTGGCCTCGGCCGAGCAGATGCTGTCGGCCTCGCTGCGGGGATGGCATCAGTTCGCCGTGTTGTGGGCCGCGCCCGGCACGCGCGATCCCGCCGCGCTACTCCGCACGGGGACCGCGCTGGTCGCCGCGGCGACCGGCAGGACGCCGATGACCGTCGAGGTCGACGACCACACCCGATGGGTGTGGATCGCCTCGGCGGGACGCCCGCCCTGGGACATCCCGCGCTTGGACCGGGAGCTGGCCGCGCACCCCAATCTTGCTGTGGCCGTGGGTGATCCGGCCCCCGGGCTGGAGGGCTTCCGGCGGACCTTCCGCGACGCCCAGGCCGCCCGATCCGTTGCGCTGGCCGCGCGCGGGGGCGGGGTGACGGTCTATTCGGACGTGGCGCTCGCCGCGTTGTTCGCCGACCATCTTCCCGAGGTGGAGGCGTGGGCCGGGCGCGTCCTGGGCGCGCTGATGGGCGGCGACGAATCCGTCGCCCGGCTGCGCGAGACCGTCCGGGCCTTCCTCGACACCCGGGGCAGCTACACCGATGCCGCCGCGCGCCTGCACGTGCACAAGAACACCGTGCACTACCGCGTGCGCAAAGTCGAAGAGCTGCTGGGACATTCGCTCATCGAACGGCGGCTCGACCTCGAGGTGGCGTTGCTGGCCTGCGCGCGGTTGGGACTGCCCAGATCCCGACGGGAATGACCGGCGCGACGGGCGCGCGGAGCGAACTCGATCAGAGCCGGGTCGCGGTGCGGACGAGGTCGGCGACGGCGTGGGATCTGCTGTGCGGCGGCCAGGCGATGACGGTGGTGACCGCGGGCGCGTCCGGCACCGGCACGACGGCGTGCTGGTCGCCCAGGTGGGTGCGGACGGACTCGGGCATGACCGCGCAGGTCCGCCCGAGCGCGATCAGCTGGGTCAGCTGGGTGTGATCGCGAACCTGCGGGCCGGGACCGTCCGGATAGCCGCCGTCGGGTAGCGGCCAGCGCGGCAGCGGCAGGTCGGTCAGCTCGGCGATCTCGGCCGAGGAGATGTGGGTCCGGGTCGCGAGGGGGTGGCCCGCGGGCAGGACCAGGACCTGCTGTTCGGTGTGCAGGTCCTCGCTGTCGAATCCGACCGTCGAGTCGAAGGGCCGGTGCAGCAGGGCGACGTCGGCGCGACCGTCGCGCAGGAGTCGTTCCTGTTCGCCGGGGCCGCACAGCGTCACCTCGACCGGGACGGCGCCCGGTTCGGCGGCGTAGGCGTCGAGCAGCTTCGACAGCAGTTCGCTGGACGCTCCGGCCTTCGTGGCCAGCACCACGCCGGGCCGATCGGCCGCGGCGCGCCGGGTGCGGCGCTCCGCGGCGTCGACCGCGTCGAGGGCGGCCCGCGCCTCGCGCAGCAACACCGCCCCCGCCTCGGTCAGGGCGATCCCGCGCGAATCACGGTGCAGCAACACCACTCCGAGCCGCCGCTCGAGTTGCTGGATGGCCCGCGACAGCGGTGGTTGCGCCATCGCGAGTCGCCGCGCCGCCCGGCCGAAGTGCAACTCCTCGGCGACGGCGACGAAGTAGCGCAACTCCCGCGTCTCCACCCTGCCATCGTATCCGGCCCTGACCGCGACCGATACCCGCCCGGTATCGCCGCGCACCCACTCGGTCTTGGACGCGCCGCCCGCGGCCGAACAGGATCGACGGTATGAGTACACAGACGATCGCGCTGGTGACCGGCGCCAACAAGGGAATCGGATACGAGATCGCCGCGGGCCTCGGCGCCCTCGGCTGGAAAGTCGGTGTGGGCGCGCGGGATTCGCGCCGCCGCGACACCGCGGTGGAGAAGCTGCGCGCGGCCGGAGTCGACGCGTTCGGCGTCCCGCTCGACGTCACCGACGACGCGAGCGTGGCCGCCGCGGCCGATCTGCTCGCCGACCACGTCGGTGGCCTCGACGTTCTGGTCAACAATGCCGCCATCACCGGCGGTATGCCGCAGGAGCCCACCGCGGTCGATCCCGCGACCGTGCGAGATGTCGTGGAGACCAATGTGATCGGCGTCCTGCGCGTCACCAACGCCATGCTGCCCCTGCTGCGCGCCTCGGCCGCACCGCGCATCGTGAACATGTCCAGCACCGTCGGCTCCCTCACCCGGCAGACCACCCCCGGCGCCGAGACCGGCCCCATCTCGGCCGCCTACTCGGCGTCGAAAACCTTCCTCAACGCCGTCACCATCCAGTACGCGAAGGAACTGCGCGACACCGACATCCTGATCAACTGCGGCTGCCCCGGCTTCACGGCCACCGATCTCAACGGCTTCCGCGGCCACCGCACCCCCGAACAGGGCGCGGCCATCGCGATCCGCCTCGCGACGCTCCCGGACGACGGTCCGACCGGCGGCTTCTTCGACGACGCGGGAACCGTGCCCTGGTGAACGGTGACCGGGTTTAGACTCCCGAGGCCATGCGACCTCGCGACGGCCACCGGGACCTGCTGCGCCTGGATCTGAACCTGCTGGTGGCCTTCGACGCGCTGATCACCGAGCGGAGCGTCACCCGCGCCGCGGAGCGGTTGTCGGTGGGGCAACCGGCGATGAGCGCGTCGCTGGCCAAGCTGCGCAAGTTCTTCGACGATCCGCTGCTCGTCCGTCAGGGGCGCGCGCTGGTGCCGACCACGGTCGCGGAGGATCTGATCGTGCCGATCCGGGAGGCGTTGGAGCGCGTCGAGTCGGTCATCGAATCGCGGCGGCGCTTCGATCCGCGGCACGACCGCCGCACCTTCACCATCATGGCCAGCGATTACATGTTGGTGTTGGTGTTGAGCCGGGTGCTCGACGAGTTGGCGGTGGAAGCGCCGAACGTGCAGATCAACATCGTGCCGCATGTGCCGGGTTACGAGGAGATGGTGTTGCGTTCGGAGATCGATCTGCTGATCCTGCCGCGCGAACTGATCCTCTCCTCCGCGCGTCTGCGCTCGGAGCCGTTGCTCACCGATCGGTTCGTCTGCGCGATCGACCGCGACCACCCCGACGTCACCGATCACATGACCGGCGAGCAGTTCCGGTCGCTGCCCTACGTCGCCTACCACGTCGGTCCGATCCCGTCGGCGCCCGAACGCCAGTTGACGGCCCGGGGTGTGCGCCGCGATGTCGAGGTGGCCACGCAGAGTTTCGTCGTGCTGCCGCTGATCCTGCGGGGCACCCGCTTCTTCGCCTTGGTGTTCCTGCGGCTGGTACGGCATTTCGCCGACAGTGCCGGAATCCGTTGGGTGGAGCCGCCTTTCGCGCTCGACCCGATCACCGAGGCCATGTTCTGGGCGCCGCGCGCGGATTCCGATCCCGCACATCGCTGGCTGCGGGACCGCATCGCCGCGGCCGCCGCGACACTGGCCTGACGGCCGGAGACCGACTATCACTCTCGGTGATGGCTGGCATCGAATTCCATCGCTAACAGGATAGTGGTCTGGCTCACTACCGTCCCTTCCATGACCACGCCACGATCTCCCATCACCCGGGTCCGCCATGTCGGTCTCGCGGTCCCCGACTTCCGTCGCACCGTCGACTTCTATCGCACCCTGTGGGGTCTGGAGGTGGTGGCCGAGGACGGTGACATCGCCTTCTTCGCCACCCCGGCCCATCCGGAGCAGTACATCCTGCGGGTGCGCGAGAGCTCCGACAAACGGCTGGATCTGATCGCGTTCGCGGTCGACACCGCCGCCGACGTCGACGCCCTCGCGCAGCGCCTGGCGAGCGCGGGGGTCCGGCTGGACCGGGAGCCGCGAGCGCTGGACACCCCGGGCGGCGGCTACGGGTTCCGGTTCTTCGACCCCGACGGCCGGCTGGTCGAGGTGTCGAGCGAGGTCGCCCCGCGCGCGGCCCGCGCGCTGGAACCGCGCGAGTCGATACCGCGCAAACTCAGTCACGTGGTGATCAATTCACCGAATGTGTTGGCCACCAAGGACTTCTACGAGCGGCATCTCGGTTTCCGGTTGTCGGACTGGCTCGAGGACGCGATGTGCTTCCTGCGGGTGCGTACCGACCACCACATCATCGCCATCGGGCGGGGGCCGCACGTCTCGCTCAATCACGTGTCGTTCGAGATGCGCGGCATCGACGAATTCATGCGCGGGACAGGACGACTCATCCGATCCGGCCACACACCGCTGTGGGGGCCGGGGCGGCACAGCGCGGGCGACAACACCTTCACCTATTTCACCGATCCCACCGGCAATGTCGTGGAGTACACCACCGAGTTGCAGCAGATCCCCGACGACGACGCGTGGGAACCGCATGTGTACACCACCGACCCCGAGCAGGCCGATCAGTGGGGTACGGCCGGATCCATGCGGGAGCGGATGGTGCCCGCGATGCTCAACGAGCCCGACCGGGGGCTGTGGACCCCGGCACCGGTGTGAGTTCCCTTCGCTGAAAGACATGACATGACTGAAGTTCTCATCATCGGCGGCGGCATCAGCGGATTGGCGGCGTCCCTGGTGCTCGCGCGGCAGGGCGCGACCGTCGACCTGGTCGAACGGCAGCCCCGCGTGGCGGCGCTGGGCAGCGGTATCACCCTGATCGGACCGGCATTGCGGGCCTTGGCCGAACTGGGCGTGCTCAACGAATGCCTGGCCCGCGGATACGGAAGCACCGAATTCCGCGTCCGCGCTCCCGACGGCTCCCCGATCGCCGATTCACCGCTGCCGGTGTGCGGGCCCGGACTTCCCGGCCTGCTCGGTATGACGCGCCCGGACCTGCATCGCATCCTCCTCGATCACGCCGTCGCCGCGGGCGCCGACATCCGTACCGGCCTGTCCCCCTTCGCGATTGCCGATCGACCCGACCGCGCGGTGGTCCGCTTCGACGACGGCACCGAACGCGAGTACGACCTGGTGGTGGCCGCGGACGGACTGCGGTCGACGGTTCGCGGATCGATCTTCGGCGAGCTGACACCGACGTTCCGGAATCAGGTGTGCGTGCGCGCGGTCCTGCCCCGGCTCGACGACATCGACCAGGAGGTCCAGTACCACGGAGTGCCGCAGCGGCACGTCGGATTCACCCCGACGGGTCTCGACAGCATGTACCTGTATTGCTGTGCGCCCGTGGGCGATACGACCCGTCCGGCGCCGGAGGAACTGCCGTCGCTGCTGCGCGCGCTGCTGGCGGACTTCGGCGGAACGGTCGCCCGGGCGCGGGAGCTGATCACCGATCCGGCGCAGGTGCACTACGCACCGCTGGAGACGATAGTGGCGCCCGCCCCCTGGTTCTCCGGTCGCACGGTGCTCATCGGGGACGCCGCGCACGCGACGACCCCGCAGCTGGCGGCCGGAGCCGCGATGTGCCTCGAGGACGGGCTGGCGCTCGGCGCGGAACTGGCCGCGGCGCCGACGATACCCGATGCGCTACAAGCGTTTTCGAAGCGCCGCTTCGATCGCTGCCGGTACGTGGTGGAAACGTCGGTGCGGCTCGCCGCCTGGCAGATCCTGCCGCACACCCCCGACGACGAACAACGGCGGCTCACCGGCGAGGCGTTCGAAATCCTCGCGGGCCCGTACTGAACGATCCGGAAGACGAGACCATGACGATATCTCCCGCGGCCGAGCCCGACGACGACATGACCCTGCTCCGCGCCTACATCGACGAATGTTCCAACTGGGGCCGATGGGGACCGGACGACCAGATCGGGGCCCTGAACCTGATCGGGCCCGCGGAGATCCGCCGCGCGGCCGCCGAAGTCGTTCGGGGCGAATCGATCTCGCTGACGCTGCCCTACGACGAGTTCGGACCGCAGACGGGTTCGTTTCGCGCCAATCCGCGACTGTTCACGACCGCGACGGGCGTGGACCACGTCGCGGGAAAGCAGGATCCGCTGCCCGGCGGATTCGGACCGGCACGGGGCTTCGGCTTCGCCGACGACGTGCTGGTGATGCCCACACAATGCGGCACCCAATGGGACGCGCTGTCGCACATCTTCTGGGAGGGCAGGATGTGGAACGGCCGCCCCGCCAGCGATGTCAGCTCGGCCGGATCGGCGACGAACGGGATCGAGAACATGACCGGCCGCATCGTCACCCGCGGCATCCTCGTCGATATGCCCGCGCATCTCGGGGTGGCGGCACTGGAACCCGGGCACGCCATCGAACCCGACGATCTCGACGCCGCCCTGGCCGCGCACGATATCGAGATCGCGCCGGGCGACGCGTTGTTGGTTCGCACCGGATTCATGGCCGCGCGCCGCGGTGAGTGGGGCGACTACGCCGGTGGGCCCGCACCCGGCCTGTCCCTGCACACCGCGCCCTGGCTGCATCGTCACGGCGTCTGCGCCGTCGCGACCGATACCTGGGGAGTGGAGGTGCGGCCCAACGAGATACGGGTGTTCCAACCGCTGCACGTGGTCTCCTTGGTCCACGGCGGACTCGCGTTCGGGGAGATGTTCGACCTGGACGCGCTGGCCGATCACTGCGCCGCCGACGGCCGCTACCGGTTCCTGTTCGTCGCCTCCCCGCTGCCGCTGACCGGCGCGACCGGGGCGCCGGTCAGCGCGCTGGCGCTCAAGTAAGCACGTCCTCGACTCGAAACAGGGTGGTAACGAATCATGTTCGAACCGTTTGTCGGCCGCTATACCTGGAACCTCTCCGTCGGTCTGGCCCTGGCCACCGGAGGATTGATCGGCGAGGTCGACCGCGCCTCGCGTCCGCTGTATCACCGCGACTTCGACAGCGAGGACGACGCCACGCGCGCCTTCTTCGCCGAATGGTGCGCCCTGGCGAACTCTTTGGTCGAACTCGCGGCCGACGACGAGCGGAACGGCCGGTGCCACAGCGCGGGCGAGAAGCATCTGCGCGCGGCGGTCTACTACCTGACGGCCGAACGCATGCAAGCCCGGACCTACGCGCCTCGGCAACGGGCCTATCGCCAGGGGCTGGACAGCTTCGCCAAATACCTCGACTTCACCCGGCAACCGGCCGAGCGCATCGATATCCCGTTCGGGGACACCGCGTTTCCGGCCATCTTCCATCGCGCCGACACCGGCTCGCGGGCGCCGGTGGTGGTCTTCTTCAACGGCCTGGACAGTATGAAGGAACAGTTCTACGGCACCGGAACCGCGCAGGAATTGCGGCGGCGGGGCATCTCCACGCTCATCGTGGACAATCCCGGTTCCGGCGAGGCGCTGCGGCTGCGGGGCCTGACCGCGACCGTCGACACCGAGCGGTGGGCCGCGGCGTGCGTGGACTACCTGGAAACCCGCGACGATGTCGACGCCGGGATGATCGGTCTGCTGGCGTGGTCGCTCGGCGGGTACTACGGGCCGCGAGCCACCGCGTTCGAGCCGCGCATCCGCTTCGGTGTGGCGTGGGGCGCGAACTACGACTGGGGTCAGGTGCAGTTGGACAGGCTGCGCCGCGTCGGCGAGCGGCCGGTACCGCACTATTGGGACCACGTGCGTTGGGTCTGGGGCGCCGCCGATATGGACGAATTCCTCGCGCTCGCACCGCGAATCACGCTGCGCGGTGTGGCGGAGCACATTCGGGTGCCGTTCCTGGTGGTCCACGGCGAACACGATCGGCAGATCTCGCTGCGCTATGCCCACCTGCTCTACGACGATCTGCGCGCGAGCCCCAAACGTCGGCTCGAGGTCTTCACCGATCGCACCGGGGGGGTGGAGCATTGCAGTATCGACAACCTCCCCGTGGTTCGCGACTTCATCTGCGACTGGATCGACGAGACGGTGACCGAACTGCGCGCGGACGGGGCGGCGACCCGATGACCACGCCCTCCGACGCTCCGACGCCCGTGTGGGTCCCCGATCCGGAGCGGGCCCGGCATTCCGCCATCGCCCGACTCGTCCGCCACGCCGCGACGAAACATCGTGCGCCCCTGCGTGATCCGTTGGATTACCGAGCGCTGTGGCGGTGGTCGGTGGATCATCTCGAGGACTTCTGGGAGGCGGTGTGGACCTTCTTCGAGGTGTCCTCGCCGACGCCGTATCGCACGGTCCTGCGGGCCCCGACCATGCCGGAGGCCGTCTGGTTCGACGGGGCATCGGTGAACTACGCCGAACATGTGCTGCGACCGCGCACCGAGGAGACCGAGGAGAACCGGCCCGCGCTGATCTGTCTGCGGGAGGACGGCCACCGCACGGTGATGGGCTGGCCCGAACTACGGCAGCGTGTCGCCGCGCTCGCCGCCACACTGCGCCGCCTGGGCGTGCGCCCCGGGGACCGGGTCGTGGGCTATGTGCAGCCCGGCGCCCCGGCCGTGATCGGGATGCTCGCCGCCACCGCGATCGGCGCGGTCTGGTCGCAGTGCGGACAGGACTACGGTGCCCGCGCGGCCGCCGACCGCCTGGGACAACTGGAACCCGTTGTGCTGCTTGCCGCCGACGGATATCAGTACAACGGTCGACTGTTCGACCGCCGGGGAGAGGTCGCGGCCCTGGATCGCGCGCTGCCCACGCTCCGCGCGACCATCGCGATCGCCCATGTCGGCGTGGGCGAGATCGACTGGGAGACCGAGCGTTCGCGACTGACCTGGACCACCGCCGTCGCCGACCGCGCCGCGCAGCCGCAATTCGAACAGGTCCCCTTCGACCACCCGCTGTGGGTGCTGTTCACCTCCGGCACCACCGGGCGTCCGAAGGGAATCGTGCACGCGCACGGCGGCGTCGTCCTGGCCCACCTGTCCTATCTGGGGCTGCATCTCGACCTCGGCCCCGGCGACCGGTTCCTCTGGTACACCACGACCAATTGGATGATGTGGAACATCGTGGTGTCGGCCCTGCTGACCGGCGCGACGACGGTCGTCTACGACGGTGCCGCCACCTGTCCGGACACCGCGCGCCTGTGGGACATCGTGGCGGCCGAGGGCGTGCACGTCTTCGGCACCAGCCCCGCGTATCTGCGGAAATGCGAGCAGGACGGCATCATTCCCCGGCGCGGCCGCGATCTGTCCCGGCTGCGCGGTCTCGGCGTCACCGGCTCCCCGGTCGCACCGGTCAGCTACTTCTGGGTGAGCGAGAACGTCGGGTCCGAGGTCCAGCTCATCTCCAGTTCCGGCGGCACCGATGTGGTGAGCGGTTTCGCCGCCGCCGCGCCCACCACCCCCGTCTGGCCGGGGGAGCTCAGCGGCGTCTGCCTCGGTGTCGACCTCCAGGCGTGGGATCGAGCCGGGAAGCCGGTGATCGGCGCGCCCGGAGAGCTCGTGGTGACGAGGCCGTATCCCTCGATGCCGGTGGCATTCTGGCACGACCCGGACGGAACCCGTTTGCGCGCAACGTATTACGAGACCTATCCCGGCGTGTGGCGGCACGGTGATCGCGTGACCGTCACGGACCGGGGGTCGGTCGTCGTGCACGGCCGATCCGATGCCACCCTCAATCGGCGCGGGGTGCGCCTCGGCAGCGCCGAGATCTACGATGCCGTGGAGGCGCTGCCCGAGATCGCCGAAGCGCTGGTGGTCGGCGTCGAGCAGGCGGACGGCGGCTACTGGATGCCGCTGTTCGTGCGGCTGCGGGATGCGGCCGCGATGTCGCCCGAGCTGGACGACCGGATCCGCCGGGCGATCCGCGTGCACGCGTCGCCGCGCCATGTGCCCGACGACATCATCGTCGTCGACGCCGTCCCGCATACCCGCACCGGCAAGAAGCTCGAGGTGCCCGTCAAGAACATCCTGCTCGGGATGGACCCGGCCGAGGCCGTCAGCCTGGACGCCGTCGACGATCCCGCCGCGCTGGACCTGTTCGTCGCACTGGCCGCGCGTCCCCTCACCTCCCCTGATCGGCGCTCCGGCGGACCAGATACTGCCAGCCCGCGTCGAGTTGGGTCGGGTTCCAGACCTGATCCTGTTTGAATCGGGTCTCGGGTTCGTCGGACCAGATGCTCGGGCCGCCCGCGGCGGCGGCGAGAAGTTGTGTGCGGCAGGCTCTTTCGAGGAGTACCGCGTACATGACGGCGGTGCCGATATCGGGGCCGGCGGTCACGGCGCCGTGGTTGGGGATGAGGACGGCGTGGGCGTCGCCGAGCCGGTGGGCCAGGGACCGGCCCAGTTCGGGGGTGGCGACGAGGGCGCCGGTCTCGGTGAATCGCGGGAGTTGGGGGTGGGTGAACGGGACCGCGTCGTGGGAGATCGGGAGCAGGTCGCGGTCCAGGCTCGCGAAGGCCGCCAGGGCGGGGGCGTGGGTGTGGACGACGGCGCCGACATCGTCGCGGCGGGCCATGATCTCGGTGTGGATCGGGTATTCGAGGTGTCGTCTGCCGGTGCCGTCCAGGACCGCACCGGCCGGGGAGACGAGCACGACGGTATCCGCCTCGACCTCCTCGAATCCCCAGCCGGACGCCTTCATCCACACGCCGCGGCCGTCGGGGTCGCGCACCGAGGCGTGGCCCCAGACCATGTCGCCGAGACCGGCCGCGGCCAGCGCACGACTGGCCCGCACCACCGATCGCCGGAGGGAATCCATGCGCGTCCTCTCAGAGTTCGTGCGGCACAGCGTGTTCGAGCACCTCGACCGTGGTGCCCGCCGGGGCCAGGGTGCGCAGCAGGTGGTGGTGCATCCCCTGGTGCACGGCGGCCAGACCGGCCTGGTGGATCGGCACGGCGACGCGGGGCGCGACCGTGCGCAGGTAGTCGATGCCCTCCCCGACCTTCATCCACGGACCGCCCGCCGGAACCAGCAGGACATCGGGCCGCACCGGCGGCACGTCGAAGGCGTCGCCGGGGTGGAAGACCTGCTCGCCCAGCAGGTATCCGTTGTTGTCGGAGGCGGGGAGGTCGGGGTGGATGCAGGCGTGGGCGCCGCCGGTGACCCGGATCCCGACCCCGCCGATCGTCGTGTCGGCGCCGGGGCGGACCAGCCGGGCCCGGTCGCCGAACTCCCGCAACGGCTCCGCCGCGCCGGGACCGTGGACGACGGGCGCGTCCGGATTGGCGGCGAGCAGCTGCCGGAGCCGGTCGACGTCGAGATGGTCGGGATGCGCGTGGGTGATCAGCACCGCGTCCAGGTCGCGCAGCTCCTCGAAATCGCCGGAGTACGTGCCGGGGTCGAGCAGGAGCCGGACGTCCTTGTCGGCGCCGGGCAGTTCGGCCAGCACGCAGGCGTGGCCGAAATGGGTGAGTCGCATTGCCGATTCCTTCCAGGGTGCCGGATCAGGGGTTGACGACGGTCATCCACATGGGCCGGTCGCGCTGTTGCATCGCGTGCACGGCCGCCACGGTGTCGGCGAGCGGAAACCGTTGGGTGACAAGCTCATCGGCCTGGAGCGCGCCGGTGCCCAGCAGGGTGAGCACATCCTTCGCGTCGTTGCGGGTGCAGGCCCGGGTGCCGATCAGACGCCAGCAGTTCACCATCATGGTGGCGGCCGAAATCCCCAGGGGCGCATAGTTTCCGCCCATGTGCGCGAGGGTGCCACCGGTCGCCAGCGCGCCCATCGCCTGGGCGGTCGTCGGTCCGGTCGGCAGGTAGTCGATGACCGCGTCGGCGCCCTCCGGGACCAACTCGCGCAGCCGACGGGTGAGACCGTCGCCGGATTCCCAGTCGGCGGGGAGTTCCTCGAGCGCGACGGTCTCGACGGGGAGATCGCCCGCGAGCGGGACGACGCCCGCGAGGCGCTCGGCGCTGCGCCCGACCAGGATGAGCCGGGACGCGCCGAAGTGCTCGGCCAGCTTGATGGTCGCGGTGCCCATGGTGCCGGTCGCGGCGGTCACGATCAGGGTCGCGCCGATCCCCAGCTCGACCAGTTTGAGGATCCGCACCGCGTTGGCGAGGTCGTGGACCTTGGCCGCGATGTCGAAGCCGACGGTGTCGGGCAGGGTGTCGACGAGCCAGTGCGGCACCCGCACGTATTCGGCGAGGCCGCCGTCGTGATACCGCTCGTACAACGGCAGCGGCGCCTTGCTGAACGCGGCGTGGCCGATCATGGCCTGCTGGGCGCACATCATGTCGCGATCGCTGCGGCAGTGAACACAGTTGCGGCAGTTCAGGTTCGGGTGCACGCGCACCCGGTCGCCGACGGCGACGCCGGTGACATTGGGACCGACCTCGACGACGGTTCCGGCGGCCTCGTGGCCCAGGGTGGTGGGGAGGTGTTTGAACGCGCCCTGCGCCAGCAGCGTCATCATGCCCGGGGCCAGCCCCGCCGAGGCCACCCGCACCAGCACCTCGTCCGGCCCGGACTCGGGAACCGGGATCTGTTCCATCACAAGCGATTTCGCGGCGCTGTGGGCGCGGGCGGCGAGCATGGTCATCGGGCGTCTCCTACGGTGAGGTCGGCCAGCAGGCCGGGAGAGTACGGGTCGGCGGTGCGGGTGGTCTCCGCGATCCGCGGCAGCTCCCGGTGCGAGAGCAGGCTGATGTGGGTGGCCGGTTCGTCGACGACACCGGCGTGGGCGACGCCCAGGGGGATGCGCACGAAATCGCCGGGCCGCAGGGTGACGAGGCCGCGCTGGGTGAGCAGGGTGCGGGTGCCGTTGATCTGGTATTGGATCTCGTCGGCGTCGAGCGTGCGCCGATAGCGGCGCGGCCCGGGGACCACGGTGGTGGTGCCGAGCCGCAGCTCGTCGGTGCCGTACAGCGGTGTGTCCCCGGCGGTTCCGGCGGCGAGCACGGTCATCCGTTCGGCCTCGGCGTGAATCCTGTTCAACAGCAACGTCTCGTCGGCGGGGAACACCGCGATGTCGTGGCCCGGGGTGCCCATGCACTGGGTCACCGCCTCGTTGACCGCACCGGGTTGCCAGCCGGGGAACGGCGGCATCGTCGGCTGCGAGGTGCGGATCGGAGCGGACAGCTCGGCCACGGGGGCGGGCATGTAGAACAGCAGATGGCTCTCCCCGCGGCCGTAGTTGTCGTGCGCCACGCCGCGGGGGATGCGGGAGAACTCCCCGGCCCGGTGCTCGATGACGCCCAGTTCGGTCATGAGCGTGCGTTCCCCGGCGATCTGATAGGAGATCTCGTCCACATCGCAGTTGCGGTGGTAGAACGGCTGCCGATTGTCCATGGTCTGCCACTCGACGCGGATCCGGTCGTTCTCGTACACCCCGCGCGGCGGCGCGAACGGCTGGGCCCGGTACTGCTGCGAATAGTGCACCACCTCGAGCGGCGGATGGTCGTGCCACAGTTTGATCGGCAGGTCGCTGGGGTGCGGCGGCGCGAGCAGCAGGTGCTCGTCGCGCTCGACGCTGCGCAGCGGGGTGTCCGATGCGAGGACCATGATGTCTTCGATGACGGTCACGGCGGACTCCTTGTCGTTTCGTCAGTCGGCCGGCAGCGCGGCGTAGTAGGCGGCGGCGCCCGGATGCAGCGGAATCGGTGCGCGCCCCATGGTCTTCGGGTCCAGCGGATAGGTGATCGGGCTGCGCTCGGGCGGGATGTGGGCGTACTGGGCCTCGATCAGATGCCGGGTCTCCCCCAGGACCCAGGCGACCGCGTAGGCGACGTCATCGGACAGGTCACTGCGGGTGAGCACCAGGAAATCGGAGAAGTCCAGGGTCCGGAAGCCATCGGCGCCCGGGAAGAAGCCCTCGGCGACGGTGGCGGCGGGCCAGCCGAAATCGGTTTCCAGCCCGGCCAAGACCTCCGGTTCCACCGGCAGGAACCGGTAGTCGCCGCCGAACCGCTGCCAGTGCGGGAGCATCACGGCCTCGTGGACCACCGCGTTCGCCCGCCCGGCCAGTACGTGGTCGAAGGTTTCGAACGGCCGCTCGTCCTCGAGAAGGGTTCCGCCCCAACCGATCACGTCCACCCCGGACCGGGTGAGCAACTCGTGCGCCGCCAGCCCGACCCCGTTCACCCCGTCGTTCACCGACGTCGCGAGGGTCAATCGTGGCTTCAGATCCCGTAATTCGGCGAAACTGCTCACCCCCACGTCGCGGTGGATCGCGCAGACCAGCCGATCGCGCTGGGGAACCACGGCCAGCGCCCGCAACTGCGGGTAGGGCTCGTCGGCGAAAATGCCGCGCCCGTCGAGGGCGGCGGCGCTGAACGCCGCGGGCGTGGTCAGCGCGATGTCGACCTCGCCGCGGCCGACGGCGCGGACATTGTCGGAGAAGCCGCGCCCGTTCCAGATCGCGACCCGGGTGTGCGGTCCGGCGCGGTCGGTGAGCTCCTGGCAGATCCATCCGCAGACGCGGTGCAGGTTGACCATGCCCCAGTCGCCCTTGAGGTGCAGCGTCAGGGAGCGGTCGATATGCGGTTCGGTGGGACGCTCGCTCATGCCGTTGCCTCCTCGGTCCCGCGAATTCGATTGCGGATCGCGCCGATTCCGTCCACCTCGACGACGACCTCGTCCCCGTCGCGGAGCAAGCGCTGCGGGTCACGTCGATAACCGACCCCACCGGGGGTGCCGGTCAGGATCACATCGCCCGGCGACAGGGTGGTGAACGTCGAGATCGTCGCGATCAGGGTGGGAATCGAGAAGATGAGCATCGACAGGTCCGATTCCTGCACCTTCTCCCCGTTCAGCAGGGTGCGGATGCCGCCCGGCTCGGCGTCGCCGGGCGGAATCAGGTACGGGCCCAGTGGCGTACTGGCGTCCCATGCCTTGCCCTGCATCCATTGATGGGTCTTGTACTGGAAGTCGCGCATCGTGACGTCGTTGGCGACGGCGTAGCCCAGAATGTGGTGTGCCGCATCGGTTTCGGCGATCCGCCGCCCGGGACGGCCGATGATCACGGCCAGTTCGCCCTCGTAGTCGACCGCCGCCGATTCGGGCGGCAGGACGATGTCGTCGTGCGCGCCGAGCAGGCTGTCGGCGTATTTCGGGAACAGCACCGGATAGGTCGGCAGGTCGCGCTTGGTCTCGGTGACGTGGTCGCGGTAGTTGAGCCCGACACAGAAGATCTTCGCCGGGCGCGGCACCACCGGCAGCAACCGGACCCGCTCCACCGGCACGGCCGCGGACTCGTCCCGCGCCGCGGCGGCCAGCACCTCCGGGGTGGTCCGGGATCCCAGCTCGGTGATGCCTTGCAGCGGAACCACAGTCGAGCCGTCCAGTACACCGGCGTGTCGTTCGCCCGCGTACTCGTAGGTCGCGTAAGCCATGAGGTCGTTCACTTTCCTTCGCTGGTGTGCCGCCAGGTGGGGAGCTGGCCGCCCCAGAGGTTGACGCTGTTGGGGATCGGCTGCCACCGCCGCGGGACGTAGGTGACCCGGTCGTCGTGGAACTTCTCCATCTCCGCCGACAACTCGATGTGGTTACCGGCCGGATCGTCGAAGAACACGAACAGGTTGTTGCCGGGACCGTGCCGTCCGGGACCCCAGGTGACGTCGACGCCCTCGTCGGTGAGCCGGTCGCACCACGCCTTGAAGTCCGCCCACTCCGACAGGTCGTAGGAGTAGTGGTCGATATCGCCGCCGCGGCCGACGTTCACCACCGCCAAGGTGTGGTGATCGCGGTCGCTGCGCAGCCACGCGAACCGGCCGTCGGCGAGCTGGTCGGAGATCCGGAATCCCACGACATCGACGAAGAAGTCGGTCATCTTCTCGACATCGTCGGTGCCCAGGGTGATGTGCTGGTACTTGATCGGGCGGCGGCCGGGGTCGGCGGCGGACTCACCCTGACGCCACACGGCGGTGTGGAATCGTACCTCGGTGCCGTGCGGATCGGCGACCGAAATGCCTTGCGGCGCACCGACCGCCGCGTCGATATGAGCGGGGTCGAGCTCGGAGACGGTGTGCCCGGCCGCGGCCAGCCGTTCGGCGATGCCCTCGACACCGTCGGCGTCGCGGACCTCGAAACCGTAGTGCCGCAATCCCTTCTCGCCCGGAAGCAGGTCCAGCACGTGGTGTCCCGCGCCCCAGCCCAGGCGCAGGCCGCCGCCGGGCAGCTCGTCGTGCACCACCAGGCCGAGCACCCGACCGTAGAACCGCGCGGCGGCGGCCGGGTCCGGCATCGAGAAACCGATGTGCGACACCGCGGTTCGAGTGAGCGTTCCGGCGGCGTCGCGCTCCTGTAGCACGACGCGCTGTGGCTTATCCATGAACGTGCGCCCTTTCTTCTGATGACGGGAGGGGGAGGGCCCGCTCGGCGCTCGGGGTCGCCGGACGCGGGAGCCAGGACCGGATGTGGTCGACCACGCGGGCCGTATGCTCCGGCCGCCACCCCGCGGCCACGAAACGATCGGGCCGCAGCAGCACGAATCGGCCTGTGTAGGGGGCGAATTCGCGGACCAGGCCACCGTCGACGTCGATCAGGACGCGGCGGGCCGTGCGGGGAAGCCGCTCGCCGGTGACCACCAGCGCCTCGGTGGCCGCCAGCGGCTCGGTGAGCGAATCCACGGCGGCCCAGTCGGATTCGTCGACGTCGACGCCGAGCAGCGCCCAGCCGTTGCCGAGGATCGCGTCCAGGCGGCGGACGGCGTGGTCGGCGGTGTCGAAGGCCAGCGGCTGTCCGATCGGCACGCCCACCGCGTCGTCGCCGGGGACGACCAGCCCGCCGTCGTAGTGCTGGGTCGGCCGGTACCGCATCTCCTCCAGATAGGCGCGTCCGTGCGCGGTGGCCAGTGCGGCCCGGGCGAATTCGTCGCGCCGGGCGGCCACATGCGGCGAGGTGGTCATCACGACCCGGCCCAGGCGCTCCGACATCCGCACGGTCGCGACGGCGTGCGGCGCGCGCTCGAGCTGGTAGCTGGTGAGCACGGCCGGATCCAGGCGCCCGGCCAGGACGTCGGCGATCTTCCAGGTGAGGTTGGCCGCGTCGCGAATGCCGGAGTTGAGGCCCTGACCGGCGAACGGGGGCATCATGTGCGCGGCGTCGCCGAGCAGGAACGAGCGCCCGATCATCCAGTCGTCGGCCACCACCGCGTTGAACCGGTAGTTGACCGCCCGCTCGATCTGCTCGGGGGTGATCTCGCGATACCGCGACACCAGCCGCCGGATCAGATCGAACGCCGGGGGTTCACCGGCCGCGCCCTCCCCCGGGAAGAGCCGGAACTCGTAGCGGCAGCGGCCGTTCAGGCCGGGCACCACGACATGCGGGCGGTCCGGGTCGGCGTGATGCATGGCGAAGCGTTCGGTGTGGTGATCGTCGAGGGTGTCCACCACCAGCCACACGTCGGCGTGGCTGCGACCGCTCATCTCCACCCCTTGCGACAGGCGGGTCGCCGAGCGCCCGCCGTCGCAGCCCAGGACGTAGGCGGCCTCGACGCTCCCCTCGACTCCCCCGCGCGTCACGCGCACCCGCACCCGATCCGGATGCTGTTCGAAGCCGAGGACCTCGGTGCCGAAACACAGTTCCACCGTGGGCATTTCGGCCAGCGTGCCCGCCAGGGCGCGTTCCAGATCGGGCTGGGCGAACGGATTCTTGAACGGGAATCCGAGCCGGAACGGATGTGGCCCCCGCGCGTGGAACAGCGGCTCGCCGTGGCGGTCGTAGTACCGAGTTCCGGTGCCGGGCACCACGATCGGCAGAATCGCGTCGACGATGCCCGCCTGCTGATACACCCGCAGCGACTCGTCGTCGATGCTGATCGCCTTCGGCTCGTCGCTGGTGGACTCGTTCCGCTCCAACACCACGACATCGACGCCCCGCGCGGCCAGCAGCGCGGCCGCCGTGAGACCCACCGGCCCCGCACCACACACAGCGACATCGAAGATGTTCCGCGACCGCGTCGTCGTCATTGACCCATCTCTCCGATCTCCTCGCTCGATGCCCGTCACACTATGCGCGTGTCCTGAATGACGAAAGCGATGTCCTGCAGAGCAGGAATACGAGGAGCGGAGACCTCGGAAGCCGGGCGATTGCCGGATAGGTCTAGACCTAGAGCTAACATGCGGTATGCCCTCCACCTCCGACGACGACCTGCCCGCGGCGGTGGCTCGCGCGACCTGGACGCTGCATCGCGCCCTGCGAGCCCGGCAGGGCTCGCCCACCGGCCAGGTCGCCCGTCCCCCCGCCCAGGTCGAGGTGCTGCGGCTGGTGGACGCCGAACCGGGGATCAGCGTCCGCGACCTCGCCGACAAGCTGCACATGCACGCGAACAACGTCAGCACGCTGGTCACCGGGCTCGTCCGGGACGGATTCCTCGAGCGTCGCCGACACCCCCACGACGCCCGGCAGGTGCAGTTGTTCCCGACCGACCAGATGCGGGCCGCCAGCCTGGAACTGTCGACGCGGGTGAACTCCGGACTCGCGGCCGCGCTCGGACAACTCGACTCCCCGGCCCGGGCCCGCATCGCCGCGGCCCTGCCCGACCTGCACGAACTGGCGCGGCTACTCGGTCCCGAGGGGTAGCTTCCGGTCGCACACAGGAGAACGTGCCGCACGAAATACATCTACCACAATAGCTATATCGGTAGAGTATTTTTGGTGATGTTCGTACCGGTCCCGTCAGGCGCTGCGCAGCTCCAGCTGCCGGGAGATCGCGGCAGCGGCGTCGCGGACCGCGGTCTCGACCGCGGGCAACTCCGCGTAGGGAATCCGCACGGCCAGCGCGGCGATGCTGATCGCGGCGCAGACCGCACCCGTGGCGTCCCGAATCGGCGCGGCGACACCGAGGATGTGGTCGTCGAGCTCCCCTTGGGACACGGCCACACCGCGCTTGCGGATGTGCGCCAGCCGCGCCCGCAACGCCTCGGGATCGACGAGCGTCTTGGCGGTGAACCGTTCCAGCGGCGCCTGTCCGAGCACCCGCATCACCTCGGCCGGATCCGCCCAGGCCAACAGGACCTCCGCCGCCGCACCGGCATTGATGGGCAGCACATGCCCCCGTTCGTAGGTCAACCGCACCACATGGGGCGCCTCCACCAGGTCCAGGCACACCACCGAGCGGCCCGACCGGCGGGTGAGCAGGACCGTCTCGCCCACCGTGGCGACCAGCGAGCGCATCACCGGCAGGGCCACCTCCGACAAGCCGATACCGGCCCGGGCCAGCCGGGCGAGCTCGAATATCCGGGGGCCGAGGCGGAAACCGCCCGAGGTCTCCTCGATGAACCCGTTGCCCACGAGGCTCTGCAGATAGCGATAGCCGGTCGAGCGCGCGACCCCCAGCTCCGCCGCGATCTCTCCGGCAGTCCACACCGGCTTGCCCACCGAGAACAGCAGCAGGATGTCCAACGCCCGGTCGGCCGTGGAATTGCGTTCCCGGTACGCGCTCGCCGCGCTTTCGTGTGCCATCGCGTCACTCTCCTGGAGCCGGTCGAAGTCCTGCTATCGAGAACGAACGCCCTGATATACAGGACACCTTAGCGCGGAGTCAGGGGGCGGCCCGGTCGGCCGCCAAACCCCTGAGCAGGGCGCGCGCCAGCGCGGCGGCCTGGGCGCGACCGGCCTCGGCGTCGTCGGCCTCGGCGATGGTCAGCGACATCTCGGTGAGCGCGCCGTAGAAGGCGCTGGCCAGCAGTTCGGGCGGATGTGGTTGCAGCGCACCGGATTCCAGCAGATTGCGCGCCTCCTCGACGACGAGTCCGCTCAGGTGCCGCTGGTCGACCTCGCGCCAGCGACGCCAACCCAGAGCGATCGGACCCTGGAGCAGCACGACGTGGCGGTACTCGGGTTCGGCGCACACGTCCAGAAACGCCTCGAGCCCGGCGTCGACCCGGTCGAACGGATCCGACAGGGCGTCGACCGCGGACCGGATGCGGTGCGCCGCACGCTGTTCCAGCTCGTCGAGGACCGCCTCGAACAGACCCTTCTTGCCGTCGAAGTGGTGGTACAGCGCGCCGCGCGTCAGACCGGCCGCGCGCACCAGCTCCTCGGCGGACAGACTCATCCCACCCACACCGCCGGTCGGCACATCGCCGAAATCCGCGGCGCGCGTGCGCAATACACCGGGCGGATTCCCCGGCTGAGCCCGCTGGCCCTGCTCGACATCGCCCAGGCCCAACTGCGGCTCGACCGCCTCGGGCGACGGGGGACCCGGACCGATCCGTGGCGCGCCGATCGCGCCGAGGAGTTGGACGCGCAGACCTTCCACTCCTGGCTGCGCCGGGTCACCCACACCGCGACGGGGCGCGCGTTCTTCCACCTGGTCACCGAGGCCGTGTTCTCCGCCGGGCCGGAGGACATGTCGGCGCTGTGGGCCGGCTTCTATCTCGGCGCGGGCGGCGGCGTCGACGCCATGATCGGGGTGCGCGGCGGGGCGCAGCAGGATCGGGTGGTCGGCGGTACCCAAGCGATCGCGCTGGCCCTGGCCGAACGACTCGGCGACCGCGTCGTCCTCGGCAGCCCGGTGACCGAGATCGACTGGGACGACTCCGGTGTCCGCGTCCGCACCGGTGCGACCGTCGTCCGGGCGCGGCGGGCGGTCGTGGCGGTGCCGCCGCCGCTGGCCGCGCGCATCCGCTTCACCCCCGGCCTGCCCGGCGACCGCGACCAGCTGGTCCAGCGGATGCCGATGGGCCGGGTGATCAAAATCAATGTCGGGTACGACGAACCGTTCTGGCGTGCCGAGGGGTGGAGCGGGCAGGCGGTCAGCGACCGGCGGCCGCTGGGGGTCGTCTTCGATAACACCCCGCCCGGTGGGTCACCCGGTGTTCTCGTCGGATTCCTGGAAGGTCGCCACGCCGACACCGGCTCGCGGCTGAGTCTCGCCGACCGTCGCGCGCGGGTCCTCGACGATCTCGCGGGCTATTTCGGCCCGCGCGCCCGCACCCCGATCGACTACATCGAAAAGGATTGGGCCGAAGAGGAATTCAGCCGCGGCTGTTACGGGGCCTTCACCACACCGGGCACCCTCACCCGTTTCGGACACGCCTTGCGCCCGGCCATCGGGCCCCTGCACTGGGCCGGAACCGAAACCGCCACGCGCTGGGCGGGTTACATCGTCGGGGCCGCCGAATCGGGACACCGCGTCGCCCGGGAGATCCAGATCGCCGGCGGTACGGCGTGATTCACAGTCGGGCGACGGCGAAGTCCGCCGCCTCACCGGCCTTGGCGGTGTAGCTGGTGACGTGGACGTTCCAGTTCTTGCCCTCGGGGTCGCAGACCGGGTCGTCGGCGGAGCAGGTGTCGTAGGTGCGGTCCGCGTAGGGGCCGGTGACGCTGCGGCCGATGCCGCGAATCGGGTTGCCGAACAACAGGATCGCGGCGATGCGCGGTTCCACCGAGGGTGGCAGGGTGGCGGCGATCGGGCCGCCGACCTTCGCGCCGACGCTGCTGACGCCGATCGAATTGTCGACGACGTTCGCGCCCTGCGAGTAGCCGACCAGGATGAAGCGCTGGTTCGGGCACGCTTTCGCCGCGCCGGTCACATGATCGACGAGGTCGCGATTGCCCTGCTGCACCGAGAACGGCTCGGCGAGGCTGGCCGGGTACTCGACGCGATAGGCGCTGTGCGAGATCGACAAGCGTTGGGCGAGCGCGTGATAGACCGGGTTGCCGACGACCGCGCCGAGTCCGGGATCGGCACCGAGCAATTCGCCCGTGCCGCGCGCGACGACGACATCGACATCGGTACACGTCGCGGGCTGCGCCGCCGCGGAGGTGGCCGCCGTGAGTCCAGCGGCGGCGAGGGCGGCTGTGATCGACGCGACCGCGGCCGTCTGGCGGAGGTGGTGCGGCGCTTTCCTGTCGAACAGTGCCATGAAAGACTTCTCCTCTGTCGAAAACGCTTGTCTCAGTGTGGATTCGGTTGAAAGCTGTCGATGACGAGCGCGGACCGCAGGTACCACTGGTCCGGATAGCGGTGCGGGTGCAGGCCGGTGAGTTCGGCGATGCGCCGCAGCCGGTAGTCGACGGTGTTGGGATGCACGTGCAGGGCCTTGCCGGTGCGCAGCCGGTTGAGGTCGGCGGCGATATGGCAGCGCAATGTCTCGCGCAGTTCGGGATGCCCGTCGAGCGGCACGAGCAGGCCCCTCAGGTGTGCCAGCGCCGGGCCGGGGCGGGTGAGCTGGTATTCGAGGGCGAGTTCGGCGAACCCGTACACTCCGGCGGGCAAACCCAGCCGCTGCGCGAGGTCGAGCAGTTCGTGGGCCCGCTCGATGGCGGCGGCGAGATCGGGGGTGGCCGCGTCGATCACCGTGGCGGTCAAGGAAACCCGCGCCGCCTGCCCGACGTCGGTGACCAGGCGCTCGAGGTCGGCCGCCTCGGTCGCCGGGAGCAGAACCGTGCCGCCGGAGGCCGACACCTTCGCCAGCGTCGCGTCGCCGGTCCGCTCGCCCACGGCGTGTCGCAGCCGTCGGGAGAGGAACTCCTCGTCGGCGGGTTCGTCCGGGTGGGCCGTCAGCGCGAGCACCCGGTAGTGGTCGGCGATCACGACGCCGTAGCGGGCTCGCACCTCCGCCGCGGGCACGCCGCGCCGCAATGCGAACAGCGCGCCCTCGTGGGTCTCGTGGCGGTGGTCGTCGGCGCGGTCAAGCTGCCGCAGACAGGCGCCGATGATCGCGGGGCTCATGGTCTCGATGAGATGGCGGACCAGTTCGACGGCGGCGACGACGACATCGTGGTCCTGGCGGACCGGCGCCGAATTCCCGTGGCCGATCCGGTTCAGCACCTCGCGCAGCGCGGCGTACAGGGCGTTCACGACGTCGAGCGAGACGCCCTCGTGGGCCCATTGCCGCGCGGCGGCGGCGAGGCGCGCGGCGCGGTCGCGGGCCGAGGACGTGTGCACGAGTTCGATGGCGAGCCGCAGGCAGTCCCGGTCGGGGTCGCCGGGCCGCGACGTTTCCGCCGCGACGCGGGCGAGGAGTTCGGCGATCAGCGTCCGGGCCACATCCTGGGCGTCCCCGGACACGGCCGGAACCGGGCGCTCCGCGACGGCGACGGCGCCGCGCGGCGATCGGTCGAGATGATCGGTGGTGGAGTCGAACATGGGCTGGCTCCCATCTGCCGGGGGTTGCCAGCGTGCACGGCGGGCGCGGGCCGCCGCATCGGTGAAACGACGTATATCCGCCTATCGGTGCGTGCGGGCGGCCATCCACGCCGCGATCTGCGCGCGTTTGCCGAAACCGAGCTTGGTCAGGATGTGCCGGACATGGGTGTCGGCGGTGCGCGGCGCGATCACCAGACGCACGGCGATCTCGCGATTGGTCAGACCCTGCGCGACCAGTTCGGCGACCTCCAATTCCCGGGCCGAGAGCGGGGACCGGCGATCGCGCACCTCGTCGGCGTCCTCGCGTAGCGCGTAGCGACGCGCCCGCTCCCGGGACAGGGCGCGCCCGGCGGCATGGGCCTCGCCGAAGGCGTCGGCGCCCAGCGCGGTGGTGGCCAGCTCCCGGAATCTCCCGTGCGGGCGCGGCATGATCGCCGCCGGGTCGGCGCCCAACAGATCCCACGCCGTCGCCGCCGCACCGAACAGGGTCGCCGCCCGCTCGGACTCGCCGCGCCGGGCCGCGCACCACGCCAGCGTCTCGAGATGGTAGGCGTCGCCGAACCGGCTGTCCCGCAAGCGAGTCGAGGCCAGGGCGGTCCGGGCCGCGGCTTCGGCGGCGTCCAGACTGCCGGCCATCACCTCGATCATGGCGATCCCGAACAGGGCCATGTCCCGGTAGTAGGTGTCACCCAATTCGTCGCTGCGGGCGGTCATCTCCCGCAGCAGCCGCAGGCCCGTCGCGGGCGACTCGGCGGTGTTGGCGATCCCCTGATGCAACCGGGCGCGCAGCTCGTTGCGCCGATCGCCGTGGGCCTGGAAAATCCGCACCGCCGCACCGGCCAGCTCGGCCGAGAGACCGTCCTCGAGGCGGATCTTCGCCACCTGCGCGCGCACCACATCGGCGAAGGCGGCCGCCAGCCGGTCACCGTGGGCGGCGGCGAGCTTGTCGGCCTCGTCCAGGCGGGTGAGCGTGCCCGGGATGTCCGACAGCCAGATCGAGTACTGGGCGCTGGTCGCCAGCCCGTAGGCGCGGGCGGGGTGGTCGGGCGAGGTGGCCGCCAGGGCGCGGTCCAGGCGGGTGCGCGCCTCGCGGTTCGCGCCCCGCAACGTCCAGTACTCGACGATCCGCTGCGCCATCGACAGCGCGATATCGGCCTCGCCGGGTTCGGTGAGCGACCACTCCAGTGCCGCACGCAGATTCGCGTGGTCGGCCCGCAATCGCCACACCCACGACGACTGCGCGGGACCGATCCACTCGGCGTCCGCTCGCGCGGTCAACCGGTCGAACCAGTCGCGGTGTCGGCGGGCGACGCGGGTATCGTCGGCGGCCGCGTGGAGTCGTTCCTGTCCGAACTCCCGGAGGGTCTCCAGCATCCGATACCGCGCGTCCTCGGTGCCGTCGCGTTCCAGCACGGACTTGTCGACCAGCGCGTCGATCACGTCGATCACGTCGGCGGGGTCCACACCGTGCCCGCCGCAGACGAATTCGGCGGCCTCGAGATCGAACGATCCGGTGAACACCGACGCCCGCGACCACACGAGTTGTTCTGCGGGCGAACATAATTCGTAACTCCAGACGATGGTGGCGCGCAGGGTCTGCTGCCGTTCGGGGGAGATCGGCGAACCGGTCGTCAGCAATGCCAGCGCCCGGTCCAGCCGTCGGCAGATCTCCGGCAGGGGCAGCGAACGCATTCGCGCCGCGGCCAATTCGATCGCCAACGGCACCCCGTCCAGGCGGCGGCACAGTCGCGCCACGTCCGCGGCGTTGCCCGAGGTGATGTCGAAGCCGGTGCGCGCCGCCGCGGCCCGGTCGGCGAACAGGCGAATGCTGTCGTAGCGCAGCAGCTCCGCCGGTTCGGTGATGTCCGGCGGCACGGGCATCGGCGGCACCCGGAACGTGCGTTCCCCGGGGACGGCCAGCGACTGCCTGCTCGTCGTCAGGACCGTGACTCTCGCGCAGTGGGTGAGCAGCGCGGCGACGAATTCCGCGCAGGCGCCGAGGACGTGCTCACAGTTGTCCAGGACCAGCAGGACCTCGCGTTCGCGCAGATACGCCAGCACCCGGTCGAGCGCGGACTGTTCCGACCGGAGCTGAAGGTCGAGCCGTTCGGCGACGAGATCGGCCAGCAGGACCTCCGCACGCAATTCGGCCAGTTCGACGAAGTACACGCCGTCGCCGTACGCGCGCGCGAGGTCCGAGGCGACCCGCGACGCCAGTCGCGTCTTGCCCACCCCGCCCGGACCGGTCAGCGACACCAGCCGCGCCGAACCGAGCAACCGGCGGACATCCGCGGATTCGCTGCGCCGGCCGACATAACTGGTCAGCTCCGCCACCAGCCCCGTGGGCATCATCCGGTCGTCCGCTCCGTCCGCACACCCGCGGGCGCCGGCAGATCGGCCCACGGAATTGCCAGGTCTCGGCAATCCTACTGAGCACCTTTGTGATCGCGCCCAGATTCGCGGGCTCGCCTGGTATCCCGCACAACTCGATCCCTCGGCGGCCGGAACCGGCGCTCCCGGGCGCTCAGGTCTCGGCCGGGCGCGGATCGGACTCGGAAACCCGTTGGGGCTCAGCCGAACTCACCGTGAACCCGCGCGGGGTCAACAGCACGACGAGCACGGTCGCGACCACGGCCAGGCCCGCGCCGATGAACGCGGTGGTGGTGAGGGCGGAATCGAACGCGGTGCGGGCGTGCGCCATGAGCGCGGCACCGGCGTCCCCGCCCAGCCGGGTCGCCACGGCCACCACGCCGCCGACCGAGCGGGCGGCGTCGGCGTCGGGTCCCGACACCGGCAGATCGGTCATGCGGGCGGCGAAGACCGCGCCGTGGATCGAGCCGAGCAGCGCCACCCCCAGACCCTGGCCGAGGTCGTAGCTGGTTTCGGAGACGGCACCGGCCTGTCCGGCGCGTTCGGAGGGGACGGCGGCCACGAGCATCGACGACGCGATGGTCGTCACCACCCCCGCGCCCAGCCCCATCGTCACCTGCACCGCCGCGATCGAGCCGTAGGAGATGGGCTGCGGCGCCCACCCCAGATACAGCAGACCACCCGCCACCACCAGCAGGCTCACGCCCAGGGTGGTGCGCACCTCGACCCGATCGAGCAGCTGCGGCGCGATCAGCGAACCGACCAGCGAGGCCACGGCGATCGGCAGGCTGCGCAGACCGGCCTGCGCGGGGTCGTAACCGTGCATGCTCTGCAACCACAGCGTGAGCAACAGCAGCATCGCCCCGAGCACGATCTGCGGCACGAACGTCGCGAGTGCCGCGGCGGTGAACGGCCCGCGCCGGAACAGCCGCACATCCAGCAACGGGTCGTCGCTGCGCAATTGGCGACGGGCGAACAGCGCCAGCAACACAGCCCCGACCAGCAGGATCGCCACATCCGCAGCGGTCAGCCCGCCGGTCGCGGTGTGCTTGATCCCCCACGCCAACGCCATGATGCCGAACACCGACAGCGCCGCGCCGAACCAGTCCAGCCCGCCGCCGCGGTGGGGTGCGCGGTATTCGGGCAGCAGGGGCACCGCGGCGACGATGACCACGACCGCGACGGGCACGTTGAGCCAGAACGCCGCCCGCCACCCGAAGCTCTGCACCAGCACCCCGCCGACCAGCGGCCCGGCGGCCGCGCCGAGTCCCGCGACCGCAGACCAGATCGCGATGGCCCGCATCCGTTCGCGGTCGTCGGTGAAGATCGATCGGATCATCGACAGCGTCGGCGGCATCAGCATGGCCGCGCCGATCGCGCACAACGCGCGGCCGATGACCACCTGCCACGAGTGCGCGGCGGTGGCCGCGACCACCGAGGCGACCGCGAACACCACGAACCCGGCGACGAACATCAGCTTGCGCCCGACCCGGTCGCCGAGCGCGCCGCTGAGGATCAGCAGCCCGCCCAGCAGCAGACTGTAGATGTCGACGATCCACAGCTGGGTCAGCGGACTGGGCCGCACGTCGGCGATGAGCGCGGGCAGGGCGACATTGAGGACAGTCACGTCCATCATCACCACGAACACGCTCACGCACAGCACGGCGAGCATCGCCCAGCGGGCCCTCGGTCCGGGCATCGGATGTCCTCCTCGGATCGGTCGGGCGGTCGTCAGCCGGCGCGCAGCAGCGGCTGGGTGGAGCAGCGGAACGCGCCGCCGAACAGCCGCGACACCGCGAAGTCGAGATATTCGACGGTGACGCCGCGCGCCTCGAGTTCCTTGCCGACGCGCTCGAATTCCACGTCGATGACGTAGGTGTCGGGATCGATGGGCAGGCCGTTGGTCGCCATGGCCGCCGCCTCGTCCTCGCCGACCTCGATGCGATCCCAGTCGCGCAGGGGTTCGGGCAGGCCGCCGGGCAGGCGTTGCGGGCACGCGATGAGCAGCCCGTCGCGGACCAGACCGATCGCGCAGTCCAGGTGCAGCACATGCTCGGGCAGCGGGACCGGGGTCACGGTGAAGCCGAAGGGCCGCAGGTATTTCGCGAGCCAGCGCACGCCGAGCGCGTTGGTGGCCATGCCCGACGAGCCGACGAACACGTGCTTCCCGAGCACCAGCACGTCACCGCCCTCCAGGAACGGACCGGACCCCGGGTGGCCCAGCGGGGAGACCTCCGGTTGCGGCAGGGAGACGTAGTGCGCCTCGGCCGGGAGCACGCGGTCGAGCAGCAGATCCCGGCTCGGCAGCACCTCCATGCGGCGGTGCGGGAATTGGATCACCCCCTCGATGACGTGCTCGCCGACGGTGAACCAGGGGTCGCGCACGAAGAAGTTCGCGCATCCGGTCTCCCCGGCCGCGTCCTTCTCCACCTCGGTGAACAGCCGCGGGCGCAACACCTCCACGCCGTGGCGGCGCAACAGGTCGGCCAACTCCTCGCGTTCGGCCTCCCAGCGTTGCTGCCGGTCGGGGAAGACGTCCCCGAAGTCCTTGCCCCACACCGCGTTCAGGATCTCCACGGCGCTGTCCTCCACGGGCATCGAGTGCCCGAGGATCTCCGCGCGCGCCGGGGCGTGGAATTCGCTCTGGGAGACCACGACCGTGCGCAGGGGCGCGAACTCGCTCTCTACCCGCACTGGCGAACTGTTGGCAATCATTCGGCGATGATAGGAAGGGTTGTGCGACCCGTCCAGCGCTGCGATTTCGTCGCAAAATCCCCCGCTACCCAGCCTTCTGCGGGCGGATCGGCCGGTCGCGATACGAGATCGCTACCAGCCCGCAACCTGTTCGTGCGCCGGATCGTTACCCGCGCGCGCTCGACGTTGCGGGTCACGCCCTGCCGAGCAGTGCCGCGAGCACGCGCCGGAGCGCGTCCTCCGGCGCGGCGGGCAGGGTGGGTGAGCGCCAGGCCACGATGTGGTCGGGACGCACGAGCAGCGCCCCGTCCGGTTCGATGCCCGCCATCTCGGTGAACGCCGCGCTGTCGCCGTCGAATTGGTCGGCGGTCAGCTGCCGCACCCACACCATCGAGTCGGCGGTCTTCTCCACCGCGTGCCAGGCGTCGCCGCGGGGGCCGGTCAGCAGCGTCCACCCGAAGCCCACGAGATCGAGGGTGGACAGTCGTCGGCCCTCGACCGTGAGCCACCGGTGCGGGAGACGGCGACCCACCACGACACGATCGTCGAGGACGTCGGCATCGGGTTCGTCGTCCGCGACGACCGCGCCGCCGGTGTACCGGTAGCAGAGCATGCCGCGCAGGTAGTCGGCGGCGAGGCGGGCGTAGAGCGCGGCGGTGTCCCGCCGCGCCTGATAGCCGTGGTGCAGCCGTTCGGACACGGCGAGGGACGCCTCGGCGGCGGCCCGGCGTTCGGGCTCGTAACTGTCCAGCAGCGTGTCGCGGGCCTGTCCACGCAGGACCGCGCCGAGTTTCCAGGCGAGATTGTGGCCGTCCTGGATTCCGGTGTTCATGCCGAGTCCGCCCGCAGAGCTCTGGGTGTGCGCGGCGTCCCCGGCGAGGAACACCCGGCCCGCGCGGAAGGTGGACGCGAGGCCGAACGCGGCCTTCCACGCGTTGCACTCGATCAACTCGATGGGGACCGAGTCGTCGCCGATCGCCGCGTGCAGCAATCCGATCGTCCGCTCCGGCGTCAAGGTGGTGAGCTCGGCGGGTTTGCCCGGGTAGTCCAGGATGTGCGAGGACCAGCGGGTGCCGTCGGCGCCCTTGGCGAACAGCGTGCAGTACACCCGTTCGTTGCGGATGAAGCAGGAATGCGAGGCCGACTCCGGCAGCAGCCGCCCGAGGTCGGCGCGGAAGAAGGCGGTGTTCGGCCGGGCCGCGACCCGCCGGTCCGGCATCCCGACGCCGAGCAACCGCCGCACGAGGCTGCGGGCGCCGTCGGCCCCGATCAGATAGGCGCAGCTCAGTTGCTCCCGCGCGCCGGTGTCGGTATCGCACACCGTGGCCCGCACGCCGGTCTCGGTGACGTCCAGGCCGGTCAGCTCGACGCCGAACCGCACCCGGCCGCCGCCGCGGCGCAACGCGTCCATGACCACCCGCTGCACCTCGTACTGGGTGACCGCGCGGCGGATGCTCACCGGACTGCACGTCGCCAGCCGCCGCGCGTACCGGGCCGGGGGCGCGGCCGTGTACAGCACCGAGCCGACCGCGCTGTCCTTGAACACCGAACACAGCGGCGCGGGACCGTCCCAGCCGACTCGATCGAGCGCCGGTCCCAGCCCGATCGAGCGGAACAACTCCAGGGTGCGCACCGAGGTGCTGGCCCGGGGCGGCGCGTTCATCGGATCGCGCTTGTCCACGACCGCGACCCGCACGCCCTGCTCCGCCAGGAACAAGGCGGTCGACAGCCCCACCGGGCCCGCGCCCACCACCACTACCTCGTACCGCTGCCGCATGCCGTCCTCCTCGGTGATCCGTTCGGATTCACCGTGCACGCTCAAGTGCACTGGAGCGCAAGGCTGCGAGGATGGTCCGATGGATCACACGATCAGCGAGGTCGCCCGCGCGTTCGGCATCCGGGTCTCGGCGCTGCGCTACTACGACGAACTCGGCCTGCTGTGCCCGGCGGGCCGGCGCGCGACCGTGCGCACCTACGGCCGCAACGAACTGCGCCGACTCGCGCTCATCCAACTGCTGCACCGCGACGGCCTGATGAGCTTGTCCGACACCGCCGCGGTGCTCGCCGATCCGCCCCCGCACGATCGAACGCTCGGTCGGCGGGTTCTCGCCGAATCCCTGCACGCCATGCGGGAGCAGATGAACCGGCTGGCCGAGGCGCAACGCGTCCTCGACCACGTCCTCACCTGCCCCCGCGACGACCCGGCCCGGGACTGCCCCGTTCTGCGGAAGAACCTCGAGAACGCGGTCGATGCCGCGCTCGGGTCCCGGGCGGAACCTCGCGTGTCGTCGGAGGCCCCCGAGAGCCGATGACGTCCGTGGCTCACCCGCGATGACGATCGACCAAGGGGAGGAAGATGTCGTCGACGAGTTGGTCCAGCGTGGGCGTCTGCTCATCGGCCGGGGCGTGGGCCAGCAGATCGACCGGCACCCGTATGACGTGCCTGCCGACGGTCGCCGCGTCGCACCCGTACGCGGTCACGGCATCGGTCAGCAGTGCGACCGCCTCGTCGCCCGCGGCCCGCCGAAGTCGTTGGGCCAGAACCGGATCGGTGTCATCCACCAGGCACAGTCCCCGAAGGGTGGCAGACAGTTGTTCCAGGACGGCGAGCGCGTCGCGGCGCAGTTCGCCGGTGATCTCCACCCGGCCCAGGCGGGGTACCCGGTCCCGCACGACCGCGTGCACGACGGCGGCCTTGTCGGGCCACCGGCGATACACCACCGACTTCGCGGCCCCGGCCCGCGCGGCGACGCCCGCCATGGTCATGGCGTGAAAGCCGTTCTCGCGCAATTCCTCCCATGCCGCATCCAGCAGTGCCCGCTCGAGCACCGCACCTCGTCTCCTCGTCTCGGCCACCCTCTTAAGCTACCTCGAGTTGCTTATCCCCGGGCGCATTCCTATGCTCGTAAGCAACTCTGAGTAGCTCGAGGAGTGTGTGGTGAGAACGCTCATGGTCGATGTCCCCGGCGGTAGCCTCTTCTGCGAGATTCGCGGTCGCGGACCGGTATTGCTCCTGCTCCCCGGCGGCGACGGCGACGCCGACACCTACGATCGCCTCGCCGACCACCTCGCCTCGACATTCACCGTGGTCACCTACGACCGCCGCGGCCTGTCCCGAAGCGCCACCGCCCCAACGGAAGTGACGATCGCCAGCCACGCCGACGACGCCGCGGCGATCCTCGCCGCCACGACCGACACACCCGCCCTCGTCTTCGGCAGCAGCATCGGCGCGGTCATCGCCCTGCAACTGACCCTCGCCCACCCCGACCTCGTCCGCCGCGCCATGCTCCACGAACCACCCCTCTCGGCCGTCCTCGACGAACCGGCACGCACCGAACTGCGCCAGGCCCAACACGACGTCGAAACCGCCTATGCCAGCACCGGTATCGAGGCGGCGATGGCCCGATTCCTCCGCCTGATCGATTTCGACCCCACCGACCGCGAACCCGACGTCGAACTCACCCCACCCGACCCCCAACGCCTCGCCAACCTCACCGTCTTCCTCACCCACGACGCCCCCGCCGTCCGCCGCTACGAACCCGACTTGACCGCCCTGCGCACCCACGCCCCCGCCCTCACCCCCGCCATCGGAGCCACCACCACGGGCCTGCTCCACCAATGCACCACCACCCTCGCCGCCCTCCTGGGCACCGAAACCCACACGCTCCCAAGTGGTCACATCGCACCGACCCTCCGCCCGCGCGCCATGGCCGACGCCCTGCGAGCGTTCTTCACCGAGGACACCCCGGGCGCCCAGCAGGAGGCGTGAACCTTTCCCAGTCCCGCGAGATGACGCCGCGGTCGTCCGCGTCGCGCTCGGCGTGGGCGGTGGCGTAGCGCTGGGTGTCGTGGTCGTACCAGTCCTGGTAGCCGCGCATCCAATGCTTCAGGGCGTCGATGTACGCGGCCAGGGCGGGACCGGCCCCGTTTTGGGTGGCGTCGGCCAGCCGGGTGAAGGCGGCGATCTCCGCTCGTACGCGATCGGCGGTGATCGCGACGGCCTCGGGCAGGGTGTGGCCGTGAGAGGCGTAGAGCGTCACCATATTTCGAAACTGGCCGGGTTGGCGGGCCTCCACCGGCAGGCTTTGGATGTCGTTGGACCAGCACACCACGTTGTTGGCGTGCAGGCGTAGTCGGTGGACATCCGGATGGTGATATTCCTCCGGCGGGAGGGGTTCGGTCGCGGCGTCGGACAGGGCCAGGCAGGGGTTCATGCCGCTGGTGTGGCGGCGGATGGTCTCGTAGTCGCCGAGGCCGATGGGAGCCGACTGGAGATGATTGAGAATCTGTAGCCCCGCGGTGGCCGCCCAGAGTCTCATGCCGGTGGCGAATCGGTCGAAATGCTCCGGCGAGAGTCGGGTGCGCAGGCGGTGGCACACGTCCGCCCACGGCATTTCGCCGTAGACCGGGGGCGTGCGGGTTCGGTCGAGGTCGAGGACGTCGATCATGGCGGTCAGGTTGGTCAATGTCGCGGGGGTCACCGTGTCGACGCGATCGACGAACAGGTCGTCCACGAGGAAGAACCACAGAAGGTAGTCGGCGATCGTTTGCAACAGGACGACATCGGCGTTCGGATAACACCTCGCGGCGAGGTAGCCGTATCGGGTACGGGTGATGCGTTCCTCATAGGCGGGAGTTGGTATGAGCCCCTGCGCCTTTCCCCAATCGATCATCCGCCCTTCCACCGTGGCCACCTCGGGGTGACAGGCTCCGGACCAGGGGAACTCGAAGCCCGGCACCTCGAAATCGGCAGATTCCACGCCGTCCATCACTCCCCCTGGTCAACTATTGCCGCAGGCGGACCCCCCGTTGGGCGCGTCGATTGTCCACCAGAATAGCAGCGGTTCAGCTCTCGATCGGCAGCCCGGCCTCCGTCCAATCCTGAATGCCCTCACGGTATTTGCGGACATTGGTGTAGCCGAGGGCCTCCAGTTTGGTGGCCACCTGTTGACTGTTGCCGCAGGCCGCGTTCGAGCAGTAGGTGACGATCGGCGCCGATTTGTTCGGGAGGAGTTGGGGCGCCGCGGTTTCCACGTCGGATTCGACCAGGTTCAACGCGCCGGGCAGATGCGCCTTGGCGTAGTACTCGGCGCCGAGCGCGTCGATCACGGTGACCGAGCCGGCTTCGATCTCCCGGGCGAGTTCGTCGCGGGTGATGAGTGCGGTCATGGCGAGCCTTTCTCGAAATTTATGTGCGTGTGCACGCTACTACATATGTGCGGGCGCACGCAACCGGATAGGATCGGGCGATGCCCCAGTCCGCGAACCGAACTCGACCGGCGGCCGCCGCCTGGTCGGCGCTGTTGCGGGTCCACGCCCAATTGGTGCCCGAGCTGGACACCGCACTGCGCCGTGCCACCGGAATGCCCTTGAGCTGGTACGACGTCCTGCTGGAACTCGATGGGCCACAACGACTCCGGATGAGCGACCTCGGCGAACGCGTGGTCCTCAGCCGCACCCGGGTGAGCCGTTTGATCACCGAATTGGCCAGCGAGGGCCTGGTCCGCCGGGAAGCCAACCCCGACGACGGCCGCTCGGCGTTCGTGAGCATCACCGACGCGGGCCGCGAGCGCCTGCACGAGGCCGCCCCGCACTACCTGTCGGGTATCGAAACACGTTTCCGCGCAGTGCCGATCGAGGATCTGAACGCCCTGACGGCGACGCTGCACAAGGTGCTGGGCCGGACTGACCTGCCCGATCCGGCCGGTTCCGCCTAGCGGCCGACGAAGCGCGCGCTACGCGGTCCAACTCGCCCGCCTCGGCGGCGCGCACGTCGTCGCGTCGACCGGCGATCCCGACGCGCACGGTGCGAGTCTGCGCGCACTCGGCGCGACCGAGGTCGTCTCCGGTCCCGCCGACCTGCGCGAACCGGTCGACGGCGTGATCGATCTGGTGGGCGGCCCGCACCTGGTCGAGGCGTATCGGCGCCTGTCCGAGGGCGGTACGACCGGTCCATCGCTACGTTCTTCCTGCTCGCGTGCACCGGCCTCGGCCCGGACCTGACCTGGCTGGCCGCCCGGGTCGCCGACGGCACCCTGGATCCGAGCATCGCCTGGCGGGGCGATTGGACGCGGTTCGGGACGGCGGCCGACGCCCTGCTGTCCCGCCGCCCGCACGGCAAGGCGGTGCTGGAGCTGTCCTGAAGCGCCGCATAGGAATTTCCTATACCGCCCGCTGAGTATTCGTCTTTGCCTCGCGCGGTCGCCCGCCCATACCGTGAAAACAGCTCGGCGAGCCGCACATCGCGAATTTCCGCACCCCCGCGGCTCATCCGTCTTTTCGTCGAGCACAGGGAATTCGAGAGGACTGCGCGAAGCATGACTATGATCGAAACCGATTCGGCCACAAAGGAACTCGCTGGGCAGCGCGCCGTGGTGACGGGTGGCACGCGCGGAATCGGCGCGGCCGTGGTACGCCGACTCCTCGCGGCGGGCGCCACGGTGCTCACCACCGCGCGGTCGGCGGAGAGCACCGCGCCGGAGGGAGCCGCCTTCGTCGCCGCCGACGTGCGGACGCCGACGGGAGCGCGGACGCTCGCCGCGGCCGCGGGGGACGTGCTCGGCGGGGTGGACATCCTGATCCACAATGCGGGCGGGGCCAGCCCGTATCCCGGCGCCCTGGCCATTCCGGACGAGATATGGCGGGACGCCTTGGATTTGAACTTCCTGGCGGCGGTGCGGCTGGACGCATTGCTGGCCCCGGGGATGCGGGGACGGCGTTCGGGAACGATCGTGCACATCTCCTCGGCCGCGGTACCCACGGCCGCCCCGCCGTTCCTGCACTACACGACGGCGAAGGCGGCGCTGGAGAACTACAGCCGCGGACTCGCCGCGGAGCTGGCCCCGTTCGGAATCCGGGTCAACACCGTCTCCCCGGCCGCACCGCCACCCCCGGCGGTGAGGCCACCCGGGAGCAGTGGGCGCGCCTGGACGCGGGCCCCGGGGCGGACACCACTCCCCCATTGGGCCGCGACGGACAACCCGACGACATCGCGGACGCCGTGCTGTTCCTGGTGTCCCCGCGCGCGAGCTGGCTCACCGGCAGCGCCCTCGTCGTCGACGGCGGCGAATTCCCCCGAGGCTGAACACCTTTCGAGAGAGAACGGAACTCGGCAAGGGACGCGCACACCGACAGGAACGCCGTCATCACCGACGGGCCACCTATGCGGTGGGCACCGAGTTGGTCGTGGACGGCGGTGTCACCCAGCTCTGAGCGGGTTGGTGCCAGCGTTGCTCACGCAGGAGTTCGAGCAGCGCGGTCTCCCCCGGACCCGGCTGCGCCCGCAGGACGGCGACGACGGGCTGGGACACGGCCGGGACCAGCGGGCGCGCCAGATGTTCGTCACCGCGGGGCACGGCGGAGGCGGGGACGAGGGTGATGCCCAGGCCGTGGGCGGCCCAGCGGATGGCGGTGGCGGTCTGGGAGACGCGGGCGGCGGTGGTCGAGGTCAGGTCGTTGTCGCGCAGCACGCCGGTCAGCACGCCGTCGAGGGCGCTGTCGCGGTCGAAGCGCACCCACGATTCCCCGTCCAGATCGGCCAGTTCGACTCGGTCCGCGTCGAGCAGCCGGTGTCCGGCGCCCAGCACCACGACGAACTCCTCGTAGCCGAGGTGATGGGCGCCCGCCGGACCCCGCTCACAGGCCGCCATGAGGGCGAGGTCCAGTACGCCCTGACTGCAGAGTCGTTCCAGCTCGGCCGAACTCGGCTCCTCGAAGACGGTGACCTCGAGCCCGGGGAAGCGGCGGCGCAGCGCGCCGAGCACGCCCGGGAGCTGCCGCGTGCCGAAACCCATCTGCGCCGCGACCACCAACTCACCCACGAGTTCCTCGGCACCGGCCCGTGCCGTCGCCCGCGCCCGCCGCGACGCGCTCACCGCGACCTCCGCCTCCCGCAGGAACGCCCGCCCCACCACGGTCGGCGTCAGCCCGGTCGGCGTGCGGGCGAACAGTGTCACCCCCAGCTCCCGTTCCAGATTGCGGATCTGCTGCGACATCGACGGCTGCGCGACACGCATCAGCTCCGCGGCCGCCGTCACCGACCCCGCCTCGGCCACCGCCAGCGCGTACTCGAACTGACGCAGATTCATCGACTCCCGTCCCTTCCGGCGCGGACCGCCGCCGCGACACCTCGAGCGCGACAACGCACACGGCGGCGCGTTTACTCCGGACCGGCACGGCGACCCGCCGCGGTCACGGGCGCAAGGGCGCGATGAACCTGTCGATGGCGGCCCACATGCGCGGGTCGAGTTGAGTGTGGGAGCCGGTGCCGACCACGGTGTCGTAGGCGACTCCGTGGGCGGCGAACTGGGCCGCCAGCGTCGCGTGCAACGGCGAGGGCACCACGAGGTCGGCGGTATTGAACAGCAACAGGATCGGCGCGTCGTAGCCATCGGTGGGCACGGCCAGGTAGTCGGCGACCGTGCGGCGGAACCGCTCGTCGCTCAGCGGTTTCGACAGCAGGTCGCCGATCGCCATGCCGCGCAGCCGGGCACCGATCTGCGGGAGGCATTGTGTCGCAATGGTTTCCAGTATGTCCCGGCCCAGCGGGGTGAGGTAGCCGTCGATATCGAGTTCGGGGTGGGCGGCGCGCAGGCCGACGAGCATCATGGCGACCAGGGCGGTTTCGCCGCCACCGGCCGCGGCCAGCGCGGGGACCCCCGGCCCGGCCAGCGGCAGCAGATCCTCGGCGTCGGATTCGGGGTCGACGGCGATGACGCCGCGGAAGTCGAGGTCCGGCGCGACGATTCGCTGACGCTGCGCGGTGCCGAGCGCGGCCTGACCGCCCTGGGATCCGCCGATCACCGCCCAGGTACGGGACAGCTCCGGATGCGCGGCCCGGGCCGCCCGCACCAGGTCGATGGTGGCGCTCGCCTCCGTATCCACCTTGAGGTACGGATGCGGTCCGGTCGCGAACCGGCCGAGGCCGAGGTAGTCCGGCGCGACGACCGCCATGCCCTGGTCCAGAAGGTGTTGCAGCAGAACGCTTTCGCTGAAACCCCCCGCCCTCGGCAGGGCGGTCCCCTCCGGCTGCGCCCCGGGCGTCACCGGGTCGGACTGATGCCCGCACCCCTGCCCGAGTCCGGAGGTGCCGTGATCGTAGGCCATGATCGGCCAGCCGCCCGGCGGCGGTGGACCGGACGGAAGGAACAGCGCGCCGCTCGCGGGACGCGGAGCGCCCTCCGATCCGGTCATCCAGTACTCGACGATCGACCCGCCGGACAGGTGATGCCACCCGTCGTCCTGCGGCAGCACCGCGATCACCGACCCCGGTCGCCCCGCCGCCGCATCGTCCGGCGCGGCCGTCGCGACACCCGGCACGCACACCGCCAGCAGCGCGACGACCACGGCTCGGCACATCGTTCTCATAACGCCGTCCCCGCCTCGCTCCTGGCCATCCGTTCAGGATCGTACAAGGCCGGGGCCGCCCTCCTCGACATCTCGAAGGCTCTCGCCTCGCCGGTGGCCGAATCTCGCACGACCGCAACCCTTTCCGATATCAGCCCTCGGCGACCACCGCCACGTACATGCGGGCCGCGCCGTAGAGCCGCTCGGTGCCCTCCTCGGTCGTGACGATGTCGAAGGCGTAGATGTCGCCGGGGCGTTCGTTCTCGGCGGGGGCGACGGTGATGGTCAGCCAGCGGCGTTCGCCGGGTTTCAAGAAGATCCCGACCTCGTGGCTGGGATCGCCGTCGTCATCGATGCCCACATTGTCCAACGGGTCGGTCGGGCAGTGGTACCGCTCGAGTCCGACCGCGGCGGCCACCCGCTGCGCGTCCCCGCCGTCCGTCTGCAAGGCGACCGGACGCAGGGCGACCTCGGCCTCGAGCGGGCAGCGGTCGTCGGCGGGCACCTCGACGAGGACCTGACGAACCAGCGTGGCGTTCACCGGCTTCGGGGTGATCATGATGTTGCGCTGGCCGTGATGGGTGTCGCCGACCACGTTCAACTGGGTGGTGATGGGCCGGGCCCGCATCTTCTTCCCGTCCGCCGGATAGGTGGCGTCGGCCTGCGCCACATGGATCACCCCGCCCCCGCCGCCGATGACGTCACCGCCCGCGGAGAAGACGTTCACGCCGACGCACACGTGCCCGCCGTTGTAGTGGTTGATATCGCCCGCTTGCGGACGCCAGAAACCGTCGCTGGCCACCACGGTCTGCGCGTTCGGCTCCAGCACCACGTTCCGGATACCGCTGAACGCGGTGTCGCCGTTGATGTCCGGATTCGGCGGGGGGTCGATCTGGCTGGCCGGTCCGATGTAGCCCGCGGTGAAGTCGGACACCCAGCCCTCCATCGAGATGCCGTGCAGCGGCATCGGGACGTCGTGCGGTTCGGTGGCGAAGTCGCCGCGATTGAGAACCCGGACGAGCAGATAGTATTTGGTGTCGACGAATACCCTACCGTCCCAGGCGGCTTCGGGACGGTCCCAATAGGCGGGATCGAGGAGCGCGTCCTTCTCGCCCTCGGTGGCCAAGCGGATGTTCGGGCTGGCCCAGACGGCGGTGCCCTGCGGCAGCGGGCGGCCGGTGCCCTGGTCGCCGCCCACGTAGGAAACGACCAAGCGGCCGTTGGGATTGAGATTGGGCATGTGAATTTCCTTTTCTCTCAGTGGTTTTCCCCGAGCGACGCTCAACTGGTGACACAGACGATCTGGAAGCCGAACAGCCCCACCGCGTCCGCGGCCGCCGCGCCGGTCAGTCGCGCGGAGATGCAGTAGGAGTACTTCGGGTCGAGGCCCTCGGTGCCCGCGACGGGCGGCAGGGTGCGATCGAACGTCTCCCCGGGGCCGGTCTTGGGCGCGGAGATCAGGGCGACCGAGGACTGGTCCGAGGTGAGGAACTCCTGGCGGAACAGTTCCAGCCGCAGATCGCCGTCGCCGGACTTCTGGCCCAGCGCGCGAAAGGATTTGATCGTCCCGGTCGGGGGCAGCACCACCGGTTGGATGCCGTACGCGGCCGTCGCGGTGCCCCCCTTGCTCGCGACGCCGAGGTCGTGGACCCAGCCGTTGGGGCCCACCTGGGTCAGGCTGGGTACGAGGTTGATCGTCACCTGCCGCGACAGACCCGACGCGACCGTATTGAACGCCGCGCTGATGTTGTCCAGATCGACCTCGAGGGCCTGGAATCGGACATTGAAGCCGTTGTCACCGCCCGCGGTGACGCGGTCGACGGCGTCGACCCACTTCTTGTGGCTGAAGGTGCGGGTGAAAAGCGCCATGGCTCAGTCCTTTCGGAGGGGACGCGCGAGCCGCTGCCCGCGCAATCGGTAGGTGGGATAGGTGTAGGCGGGGAAGGCGGTGAGATCGCCGGACCGCAATTCGGGGACGCGCGCGCGGATCCGGTCGGTCCGGAACTCCACTCCGATCGGATGTAATTCGTTGAACACGTTCATGAGTCGCTCGTACTGGCCGCGCCGGATCCGGATCGTCGTCCCCGCCGCCTCGAGGTCGAGCAGCGGCTGGATCAGATCCACCCGCCCCACGTAGGACGCGTTGCCCGTCTCCGGTTCGCGGACCCGCACCTGCGCCGCGCCCGCGCTCGACGCGGTGAGCCGCGTCAGCTCCCCGGTCGATCCGTCCAGTGCGGCGGCGGCCTCGTCGGCGGTGACCAGCGACCACACCAGGCGGGCGCCGCCCGCGGCGGCGAGCGGCCACTGCGCGGTCACCGGCAGGGTGGGGCCGGGTCCGGCCACGGTGACGACGGCATCGCCGCGCTCGTTCCCCAGGTCACCGCTCACCACGGCGAGGATCGGCCCGCCGAACGGCAGCAGCGCCACGGGCGTGCCCGGCGTCGTGCAGGTGGCGAGTTCGAAACTGCCGCCGCCCAACGGTTTCAGACGGAAGACGCGATCGGTCTCCCAGCCGCCGACGTACACACAGCCCGCGCGGTCGTCGGCCCACGCCCGCGACGGGAAGGCGTCCGGCACGGAGTAGGTCGCGATCGGCGCGCCCGTCTTCGCGTCGAAGGCCCACACCGTCCCGGTCCCGGTCACGTACACGGCCGTACCGCTCACCGCGACGGCCAGCGGAACGCCGGGCAGTGTCACCGGGGATCGCCATGTGCCCGAGGCGATGTCGACGCCGCGCAGCGTCTTGTCGTCGCAGACGATCCAGGCCGTGCCGCCCACCGGATCGAGCGCCAGGGCCCGGCCCTGCACCGACCCGGGTATCGGCCACTGTCCGACGAGGGCGAGGCTGTCCGCGTCGACGGTCACCACCCAGCTCGACGCCAGCACCACCAGCAACGGCCGGGTCGGATGCCCCAGGATCGCCACGGGCGCCGACGGGAGGAAGGTGCGCGGTGTGGTGGCGCGCACCGCGCGATCGGGCACGGAGACGGCGGTGAGGGACAGGTTGCCCGCGCTGGCGGTGTAGACGGTGCGGCCGTCCGGGCTCGCCGCGATGCCGACGGGCAGCGGGTCCACCGCGATATGGTCGCCGACCAGCGTGCCGGTCGTCGAATCCAGCAGCGCCACAGCGGCATTGCCCTGGTTCACCACGCACACCGTGCTCCCGGCGAGCACCGCGCCGACCGGATTGTCGTGGCGCAGCACGCCGAGGGCCGCGGTCGTGCCCACCTCGACCTCGCTCGGACCGCTCACCGCGAGATGCCGCCCGCCGCGGTGAGCGATGCGCACGGCCGTGCCGGTGTTGCGGACGTAGTCGAAGCCCACACCTTGAGCGATCGCCGCCAGACTGACCGGGCTCAGCCCCCGGTCGCCGCCGTCGAGGGTGAACGCCCGTCCCACCCCGTCGAGCCCGGCGCCGCCCGCGCTCCACCCGGAGACCAGGCGGATCGGTTCGAGCACGTTCGGCGTGACCCGGCTCATCCGGCGAATGACGGTCAGCAGCCGCCCCAGGCGCACCGCGACCGACCCCTGGAACCGGTTGCTGCCCGGCACGGCGACGGTGAGCGCCGGATCCGACACGGCGACAAGGTGTTCCGGCGAGTAGGCGCTGTCGTCGGGGGTGCCCGCGACGGATTCGGGGACACCGTAGGTTCCGTCGGAGCCGATCGACACCCCCTCCCCGACCGTGTCGGTGCCGACGGTGATCCGCCGGGTCGCGCTGTAGACCGAACCACCCAGGCGCACTTCGGCTTTCACGGTGACCTCACCGGGCGCGAGCACGGTGAGCTCGACGGTGCCCGCGGCCGGGTCGATGTCGAGCCGGGCCCGGCCGGGTCCCGCCTGGAGGACCGACCAGCGGACCTCGCTCTCCTTGGGCGGTGCGGGCGCAAGCGACAGCGGGTAGCTCCGGCCCGCCGCGGTGTCCTTGCCGTACCAGGCTCCGGCGGGCCCGAGGATCCGCACCGCCGACCGATCCGCCACCGACGCGTAGATCTCGCCGGTGTCGGCGCGATGCCACACCCAGGAGAATCCGGCGCGATGGGCCAAGGCGCCCAACCGATTCCGATATCCGGGCGGGCACCGGAGGATCACCGCTCGCCCGACCGCGCGCAGGGTGTCGGCGCTCGGATCGAACGCGGCGAGGTGCACATCCGAGAACGCCACACCGCCGTCGTCGAGCAGCAACTGGATCAACGCATCGAGGGGGCCGCGCAGCGACTCGCGCACACGCCCGTCCCCGTCGATGGTGATCGTCACCGAGGGCCGATACGGGACCAGCCATCGCGGGTCGAAGCGGTCGTCGGCGACGGTGCCGCACACCTGGGCCTCGGTGGTGGTGGCGCGGCCGCGGGCGTCGATGGTCGCCCCGGGCGGCAGGGACACCGGCCGGATCGTGACCGAATGCAGGCCCGTGGGAACGCGATCGAAGCTGTCGGACACCGTGATCGGGTCCGGATACCCCTCGATCTCGCCGACCACCTCGTTCACCCGGGCGGTGATCTGCGCCGGGGTCGGCAGATTCCAGCGCTGGAACACCGCCAGCCGTCCCCGGTAGCTCTCGTCGTCCTCGCCGAGGACCGGCGCGAAGGCGGCGAGCGCCGCCCGCGAGATCCGGACCTCGTCGATCGTGCCGGAGAACGGCCCGCTCACCGCCGCGCCGCCCGCGTAGCCGATCCGCAGCGGCGAGACATTGGTCAGCGCACCGAGTTTCGCGGCCGCCGACGCCCGCCGCACGCCGTCCACGTACAGTCGCGCCTCCGCGCGCTCGCGATCGAGGACTGCGGCCAGGTGATGGAACCGGTCGGTGTCGAGGGAGACGTCGGCGTACAGCGACAGCGTTCCCGCGCTCGTGCCGTCCGAAAGGGTCAGCAGCACATTGCGTTCGATGCCGCGGAACGCGCCGACGTGCAGGCTCCAGCCGGGCGCGGCGGGATCGAGGTCGCCGTGTTTGGACAGCACGGCCCCGGTGGGCGCGCCCGCCACCGGCCGCACGAAGCATTCGGCGGTGAGGCTCGCCGTGTCGGGCAGCGCGAAATCGGTGTGGTCGTCGACGCGGATATCGCCCGAGCCGTCGAAGCGCATACCGGATCCGAACCGGCCGTCGACGCCGGTGACCACCGATGGCGCGCGCTGTCCGGGGTGCGTGGCGTCGGTGTAGAGCGCGGTCGCGTCGGCCACCACCGTGGTCGCACCGCTGTCGTCGAGGTGATACAGCGCGATCGTGTCCTCGGTGACGCCGTACGGCAGCGGCGGAAACCGCGGAATGCTCAGGTCGGAGCCGATCAGGTCCAGCGACAGCCCGGTCGCCGCGGCGACGGTGCGCTGCTGGCGGACCCGGCGCAGCTCCGCGGCGAGTTCGTCGCGCGCGCCGCCGAGCACCCACAGCAGGGCGGCGAGATCGCCGAGCAGGGCGGTGAACTCGAAGGTTCCCTTCACCGTGGGCGTCGTCTCCGCCGACGGACCGGTGACGGCCGCTGATCGCAGCACCGCCGTCGCGGCATCGGCGCCCAACGGGACCAGCAGCGCCGCGCCGATCGGGGTGTCTGCCGGAATATCCAATGTGACAACGTTTTTCGCGGTGCCGCCCGTGGTGTAGGTGATCCGCAGCGAGAGGTCGTCGGCGATCGGGCCGACGATCCGCACGAGATAGCGGACGCGCGGTTCGGTGCCGAAGCGCGCGCGATGTTCGGCGAAATCGTACGGGGCGAAGGTCGCACTGGTCGTGGCCTCACCGCCGCGGTAGCGCAACGGCAGGCGGTCGGCGCCCGCCGCGAACGGCGTGGTGAGGGTGCCCGCCATCCGATCGACGGCGGCCGGATACAACTCCGCGGCGGTCATCGTCCCACCACCTGCATGTCGATGAGCCCGCTGTCCTGGCGGAACAGCGCGATCTCGGTGGGCGCGAGCGCGAGGTTCTCCCCCACTCCGGCCTCGATCGGGTCGGCGGCGAACAGCTCACCGCCGGAGGTGATCCGGCCCAGGGCGGGCGGGAAGCGCCGCAGCCGTAGGTCGTTCACGTCCACCACGCCCGGCTGCTCGGCGAGTACGCACATCACCTGCGAATACAGCACGTCCGCGCCCAGCCGCAGCGCGCCGAGGCTGCGCGAGAGGCGGTCGAGCAGGGCGGCGCGCAGGGAGGCGGGATCCTGTCCGCGCTCGAGGACGACCGTGGCGCGCAGCCCGATCTCGATGTGGTCGGCCTCGATGATGTTGGGGTGGATGCCCACCGGGCGCACCCGGTCCACCTCGGCGCTCACCCGTTCGTAGATGCCGGTCACCGAACCCGTTGTGCGCCAGGGACGCACGAATTCGTGGGCCACGACCACGTCGAAGAAGTACGGCTCCCCGAAGGCGCGCTCCGCGCTGAAGGCGCGATCGCCGAAGACGAACTGGTCGAAGAAGCTCTGCGTGACATCGACGCCGCCGAGCGAATCCGACAGCAGCACATCGAGCACGCCCCGCACCCCGAGCGCGGCCGAGCGCACGCTCTGCGGGGTCCACATGTCGCGGGGGAAGCCGAGCTGGCGGGCTCGGTAAGAAGTGTCGTCCTCCTGGTCCTCGCCGCCGGTGAAGGCGGCCGGGTTGTCCGCGGCGACCGTCACGGTGTCGGGGAAGTTCAGTTGCGCCCGAAGGTGATCCGGATCGACCTGCGCCAGCGTGTGCGCCGGGATGTCGGCCTGCCAGCCCGGCTCGAAGGCGCGCAGGAGGACAGTGGCCTTGGGCGCCTGCGCGGTCAGATCGATCGGCGCGGTGGTGTAGTAGGCGTTCACGGGGTCCGACCGGTCGAGCACCACCGTGCCCGCGGGCAGGGTGTAGGTGCGGCCCGCCTCGCCACCGCTGAGCGTCAACTCCGCCGCGCCCGTGGCGAACAGATAGTTCCGCTCGAGGCCGATGTCCTGGCCGAGCAGGTTCAGGTCGACGCCGGAGGCGGTGGAGGCGAACTGGCTGTAGTAGACGTCCTCGAGCCGCTGCCACAGCATCGCGTCCTCGTCGCACGTCGCCTGCAGGAGTTTGGCCAGCACGCTGGGGGTGGACAGATCGATGTCGGGGCCGAACGCGTCGAGGGCGCGCCGGCGCGCGGCGTCGAGTATCTCGGTGAAGCCCTTGGGGACGAAGCCGTCCTCGGTCACGCCGTATCGGGTCATGCCGGTGCTCCTACGGTGGTGGTCAGCACGGCCGGGACGCCGCCGCTGGTGATGATCGACACCAGGACCTGCCAGACGCGGTGATGCGGGTCGGTGTGCGCGTCGGTGACCTGGATGTCGCGGATCTCCTGGACCCGGGAGTCGCCGCCGAGCGTGCGGACGATATTGAGGCGCAACAGGTCTCGCATCTCGTGCGCGTTCGCCGGGGTGGTGAACACCGCCGCGTAGTCCAGTCCGTACCGGGTGTCGTAGCGGTCGTCGCCGAGCGGGGTCAGCAGCCGCAGCCGCAGATCCTGGGCCAGGTTCGGCAGTCCGGTGACGGTGGCGAGGTCGCGGTTCTCGAGGACGAGATCGCCGTCGTCCAAACGGATTCCGGTGTTGTTCGGTGTGGTCATGGGGTGCCTACTTCGCGACGAGGACGGTTTGGCCCGGGGCGGTGATGATCAGGGGATAGCCGTTGGGCAGGGTCTTGTCGGTGGTGGTGGTCAGCAACACGCGCTGCCCACGGACGGTCAGCACGGTCGACAGACCCTCGAAGGGCCCGAAGGCGGTGCACGGGGTGGACAGGGAGCATTTGAAGGCCGCCTGACTCCTGGCGTCGTCCGCGAGGAGCACCGGTTGGCCCGCGACCGTCAGGATCGCGCTCGATTTCACCGTGATGGGACCGTGGCCGCAGCTCAGCACCGCGCCCACGACGAGAACCGGCGCCATCAGCCCACCTCCACGGCGGAGGCGGCGAGTTTCACCGTGTCGGCGGCCAGGGTGATGGTGCCCCCGCTCAGCGTGATCGAGGATCGGCCGTTGCCGAGGGTCACCTCCTTGCCGTCGGTGCGCACGTCGACCGAGCCGTCCTCGGCGATGGTCACCGTGGTGCCCTGGGCATGCCGGATGGTCAGCGTCTCCGCCGCCGGGGGTTGCGGGCGCGCGCCGACCTCGGGCAAGGTCGCGGCGCCGACCTCGATGTCGAGGCCCATCGCCTGGATCACCCGGTGGCCGGAGGCGTCGGTCAGATCGTTGACGCCCTTCCCGGTGGGCCGTCCGTCGGCGACGCCGGTGGGCAGGCACAGCCAGTAGTCGCCGGGCTCGTTGGCGGGCGGGCGGTGCCCGGCGGGGCGTGACCACAGGAATCCGCTGGCGACGGCGTCGTCGACCGCGCCGCCGTTGTGCAGCACCGTGGCCCGCATGCCCGGATACACCGGGACCACCAAACCCGTTCGGTCCCAGGCGAAGACGGAGGCGATCGGCTTGTCGTGCAGCACGAGCCGGTCGTCCACGGGATCGTCGACGGTCGAATCCGGTTGCGGCCGACCGTAGTTCAGGGTGGTCCGGTGGCCGCCGTTGTCGCCCGCGCCCGCCTTGGCGTAGGCGCTCACGTCGCCGACGTCCACGGCCGGGTGATTGGTGAGCAGGGAGCGGGTCAGGAAGCGGAGGTCGTCGGCGACCGCGTGCGCGCCGTCGACCGCGTCGGGCCGGTTCGCTTGGTCGACGTCGAGCAGCGTGACCTCGCTGGTGTATCCGCCGCGCAGGCTGAACCGGTGCGCCACCGATTCGACGCACAGGTCGTGGGATTCGTAGTGCTCCAACAGGACTCGCGCGCCGAGCTGGAGGGTGGGGTCGCCCAGGACCGTCACCTCGTGGCGGGTGGTGGTGCCCGGGGCGGCCTGCAGATCCGGCGAACCGCTGTCCCAGCGTCGTCGGGTGACGATATTGTCCGCGGCGGTGAAGCGCGCGCCCGGTGGCTGATTCGCCAATGAGCCCAGTCGCGCGGTCCCCGCGCGCACCGCCAGCGGCACCCCCGCCCGCACGGCCAGGTCGCCCAGCGCGCCGAGCGCGGTGCCCGCGGCGATGGTGAGGTCGCGCGCGGATCCGGTCACACCCCGGCGGTCGATCGCGACCCCGCTCGCGCGCTCCAGGTCGGTGAGGATCTCCTCGAAGGTCGACTCCCCGGGCTTGTGGTACCGGTAGTCGCGGCGGCGCAGGAGGTAGCCCGCGCGTTCGAGGCCCGTGATCCGGGTGAGCAGGCTGCCGTCGGCGGCCACCTCGTTGCGGGTCTCGGTGATCGCGCCGAGCATCACCGTCGCGCTCCGCGTCGGGAGCTGATCGAAGTAGCCGAGCTCGATCTCCACCAGAACCGGTGTGTCCGAACCGGATCGGGTGCGGGTGCGCTCGGCGAGATCCTCGGCGGCGTCCAGCGGCAGATCCCACAGGGTGATGTCGAAACCGCCCGGATGCGGACCGAGGGTCGCCGTCGTGTCGATCGCGGCGTCGATCAGCGCGCCGCCGTCGAGCACGTCGTTGGACGCCCGCAGGAACGGCGGCGCGCCGGGTGCGGTGCGGAACCGCAGCTGATACCGGATCATGATGCCCATCGCAGCGCCACCCCTCCCACCACGGACGAGCCGTACGCGCCGGACCCGTTGACATTGCGCGGATGCACCGACATGTCGGTGAACAGCAGGGCCAGCTCCCCCGCCGCGTATTCCAGGTCGGGAACGACCTTGCGGCGGAACAGGATCCGGGTTCCATCGGTCTCCTCGGCGGAGATCTCCACGGCCAGGAACGCGCCCGGCAGCGGCAGCGGTAGCGGCGCCGTCGCCGACAGCAGGGTCTCGTCGGTCACGTTCACCCGGGCCGAGAGCACGTAGACGCGCTGGCCCAGCGACAGGCGCAGGGCCTGCGGGAAGCCGCGATCGGCATCGATCGGGATGCGCAGATAGGGATAGGTCGTGGTCATAACGCCTGCCTCACAACGGGTTCGACGGGACGACGGGCACGGCGGACGGCGCGGCGGCCCCGGCGAAGACGGCGGTTCCCGCGGCCAGCGCCAGATCGGCGATCTCGCCCGCCACGGCGCTCACGGTTCCGCGCGGGACGTGCTCGAGGCTGACCGACACATCGATCGCGTCGCGCTTCTGCACGCTCTGGGTGAATCGCAGATCGGTGATCTGCATATCGAGGCTGATGGTCAGCCCGCACACCACCGGAATGCCGGTCGCGGCCGGGCCGCTGGCCGCGACCAGCAGCCGCGAGCTCAGCGCCAGCACCTCGAGCGCCTTCTTCAGCACGAGCCGCTCCGGCCCCAGCAGCATCGCCTCGATCGCGATGGCCTTGCGAGTCGGCGCGATCGCCTGGGAGAACTTGCTGTCGGCGATGCGCTGGATCTGATAACCCTCGGTCATCCCGATGCTCTGCACGTACAGCAGCGGAACGGGACCGATCAGTACTGGTTGCGCCGTCACTTGTCCGGCTCCTTCCGCAGGCGAAGCGGGGCGGGTGGCTCCTCGATCGGCTCCTCGACCGGGGGCGGGGGTGTCGTCTCGGTGTCGACACGGAATCGTGTTGCGGGCTCGTCGGTTTCGATGCGGAATCGGGTCGCGGGCTCGTCGGTGGCGACGCGGACTCGCGGCGCCTCGGACACCGGCCGGTAGCGCACCCGGCGGGCGCGGTCGAACTCCAGAGGGTCGAGCTTTCCCATCGACACCCAGTCGACGGCGGTCTCGGGATCGACGGGGATGCCGCGGAATTCCAGTGCCGTCTCGATGCTCATGAATCCGCCCCGGGACGGATGTTCGATGGTGCTGCTGGCGAGCCGGTTTCGATAGGTCGACATCACCACCAACTGATCGCCGCCCGCGCCGCCCAGCGCTTTCGCACTGGTCAGATGCCCGGCCTCGGTGATGAGCGGGTTCTCCAGCCAATGCCGGAAATCGCCCGTCGCCGGGTACGGGGAACCGTGCTCGTTCAACAGGAATCGCAGGGGGTGGCTCGGGTCGTCGCGCAGGATCCGCACCCACGCACGACGGAAGCCCTCCTTGCTCGAGATCGTGCCGATCTCGCCCAGCGCTGATGCCGGAATCGTCGGCCGCGCGGTGGAACTCAGCCCTCTCTCGATCGACCCGGTGATCTCCGACAGCCAATCGGAATCGTCGAACCCCTCGAAACGGCCCGCCGCCAGCCGTTCGGCCAGTTCGTGGAATTCCTGCGCGCCCATGCGTCGACGCGCCGCGCGCACGCGGGCCAGGAAGTGCTCGTAGCGGCTCTGATTGGTGCCGAACTCCCGGGCGGTCGAAGCGAGCGCGTCCGGACCCGCCTCGACCAGGAACTCCAGCGCGCCGCGCGCTCGGGCCACCCGGGCGAAGTCGGCGGGCGCGAAGGCGGCGCACTGCTCGACGGTGAGTCGCCGCGCGACGCGCAGCAGATCCGGCAGTTCGGTGGCCGGGACATGCCGGAGCACGGCCTCGGCCTCGGCCGCCCAGCGGGGCGCGGACGCCATGGTTTCGACGATTCGGTGCGCCCCTTCCAACAGGTCCTTGGTGAATTGGGTTGCCGGACCGAGGGTTTCCTCGAGGGTGCGGGCCAGCCGCAGCGCGGTGACCAGTCGCTCACCGGACTGTTTGGCCTGGGCGCTGACGCTCAGGTACCCCGCCAGGGTCCGGGCGCGCTTGGGGGCCTTCGCGAGCAGCCGCAGCACGTCGTCGGCCGCGGACTCGGGCAGCAGCAGCATCAGCCTGCCGACCTCGCCCGCCTCCTGCATCTTCATCGACGCCGCCAGCGCCTCGAACAAACGGGCCTGTGCCGCAATGCCTTCGGCGATCTCGGCCGCCTTCGTCGCGGGCGCGCCGGTCACGAACGCGGCCAGGATCTCGAGCAGCACCACGCGTGCGCAGCGGCGGGCCAGCGCGCTGCCGATCGCCCCCGCCTCGCCCGCCATGGTCTCGAGGAATTTCAGCCCGGCCAGCGCCGTGCGCCCGGTCGTGCCCGCGCTCGCCAGCAGCGCGCGCAGTTCGGCCATGGCCTCGGGATCGGCCGCTCCGGAGACCACGACGACACCGGGGACCACGATCGGCACGACTCCCGTTGCGCGGCAGACCAATTTGTAGAGTTCGTAGAGTTTGGGCAGGCTGCCGCCGAGTTCCACCGGCAGCAGCGGCAGGTCGGCGAGCGCGCTCACCGAACCGCGCAGCCAGTCGTACGCGGTGCCCGCGAACTCGATGACGTCCATCAGCGACATCGGATGTCGCAGCTGGTACACGAGCATGTCCATCAGCTCCGAGGCGTCCACCGGCGGCGGCTCGAGGTGCTGTCCGACCGCGAGCAGCAGGCGGAAGGTGGGCTTGTCGAACTGGGTGAACACCTTCGCCAGCGAGCCGTCCGCGGCCAGCGGTTCCAGCAACGCCCGCAGCTCCGACACCAACCGGCACGAGGCGATCAGCTCGACCATGGCCGTCGCGAGCTGTTCGCCGTCGATCCCGCCCGCCAACCGCTCCGCCATTCGCACCAGCGCGAGCAGGTAGCGCCTGCGATCGGCGAGCGCCATCGTCGCGAACAGCGAATGATCCAGCGCCACAAGCACTTGCGCGATACTCGCGTCGTCGACGAACTCGGCGGTGACCGCTTCCAGCAGGGCATGTACGTGCTCCGGATCCAGCCCGCCCGGATGTCCGGGCTGGGCCAGGGCGCGGTTGATGTTCTCCCCGGACCAATCGTCCGGCGACTGCGCGGCCGCCTGCCTGTACACCCGAGCCCGGTCGGCGGTCGCGACGAGGAGCGGTTGCAGGCTCGGATCGGTGAGGAGCGTCGGACCGTTGGCCCATGTGCTCGCCGCGACTCCCGCCCGACCGCGTTCCTGTCTCACCGCGGGAATGGATTCCCCGAAATCCCTGGCGCGTAAGGCCGTCGTGAGCGCCCGCACCGACAGCCGCCCGGGACGATCCGCGGAGGTCAGCACGGCGTACCCGCGCTCGCCGAACAGCAGCTCCCCCCACCGCACCGCCCGTACGGGATCGCCGGTCTCGACCTCGAGATAGCCACCCGCCTTCACCCAGTACCGAATGCCTTGTCCGAGACTCAGCACCGGGCTCTCGGCGACCGGCCCGATCCGCAAGATGTCGCCGCCCAGCACCGACATCTCGCGCTCCCGCGGCAGCGGGCTCACGGCCGCGAGTTCCGCCAGGGTCGCGGGCGGGGGCACGCGCGACATCCCCTCGTCCTGGGAGGACACCACCTCCGCCTGCCGAATCGACTGGCGCAGCGCGGTTTCCACCGCGCGCTGATTCCCGAGCGTCGCGGCGCCGGAGATAGTGAGCGAGATCGATGCCATCACGCTCCACCGATCTTCAGCATGATCGAGATGTCGAGATCGCTGACGGCGGGATCGAGGATCCGATCGAGATCGGGCACGGTGAAGCCCTCGGGTGCGTCAGCAACGGATTCGACGACCCACCGGGCGTCCGGGCCCTTGCGGTATCGCACGAGGACATCGAGGGTGTGGTCGTCGGGCCGGGACCGGTCGCGGGTCTGCCAGGTGAAGGACAGGGTGTCGCCGATCCTCTTGGCGGCCACCTGCCGCCGGACGTGCTCCCGCCAAACCGGGAGGTCGACGGAATCGGGTGAGCGCACACTCGATTCGAACCAGTCACCGCGGAAGAAGCCGCCGAGCCGTTCGTACCAGGGAGAATCCGCGAAGGCGGCCGAGCCGACCGGTGCGTACCCCTGTGTTTCGCGTTGGCGCTCGCGCCGCGACTCCCGCCCGATCGCGCCCGCCACGCCGAGCGCGAGCCCGGCCACGCCCGGCACCGCCAGGGACGGCGGCTCGGCCGCGTGGTAGGTGAACTCGATTCCGTTGAGCGCGCACGTCTCTCGCACGGACTCCAGCTCGGCCGCCTGAGCGGGCGAGGGCACGCTGTCGAGTTCGACGTGCAGGATCCGGCGGTCGACGGCACCGCTGTGCTCGACGTGATAGACCGATTCGCCGCGCGCCTCGTTCAGCGACGTCGCCCGGTCGAAGTTGACGATGTCCTCGACGGCCTTGCCGAGGGTGCGCGTGATGCTGCCGGGCGCTTGATAGCCCGCGGTGCTGTTCTCCAGGGTCTTGATCTGGACGACCGTGCCGCCCTCGACCCGGAAACTGTCCGCGGTCATCGGCCACGAGGAGCCCCGGAACCGCGTCGCACCGGTCAGCGGCGTCCGCGTCCCGCCCTCGACGAGATCGATGCCCTTGTAGTTCCGCGGCAGTGCGGTGGCCTCCGGGTAGTACCGCCCGTGGACCAGCCGCTCGCCGCTCAGCCCGCGTTCGGTGCTGCCCGCGAACCAGTTGATCGGCAGTTCCGGGGTCGGCCGCAGGCCCGCCGCCTGCTCGGCCAGCAGCTGCGCCGCGGCCAGTTCGCCGGAGATCCGGCGTTCGTCGGCGGCCAGCTCCGCCCACGCCCGCTCCGAGCGCACGCCGATGCCGGTCTGCTGTTGCGCCCGAACCTCTTTCAGCCGGTCCGCGAGGACGGTCGTGAGCGCGCCGAGCAACCGGCCGCGCTCGGCCTCGAGGTCGGCGACGACGGCCGGGGCGCGCACCCCGATACCCGTCGAGAGGGCGTCGTCGACCTCGGCGAGGCGGCGGCGGAGGTCCTGTTCGGTATCGGCTCGGCGCGTGGCCTCCCGCGCCCCGGCGGCGTCGGCCGCGCGCAGTCGCGCGGCGACCGCCCGGGACACCGTGGCCTCGAGTGTGGCCAGGTGCGCGGCGGTCGGCGTACCGGTGATGCGCACCTTGACGGGAATCACGGTGCGGCCCTTGGTCTCCGGGGGCATGGTCGTCCTCCTCTCGGTGTCGGAAGGGGTTCAGCCGCGGCCGCGCAGCGTGGTGTGCAGTTGCTCGAAGACGTACTTCGCGACCTGGCGGAGCTGGTCCTCGCCCAGTTCGCCGACGACCTCCACCTCGACCGGGAAGTGGTGGGCGGCGTCGGGCGCGGAAGTGTCGGTGTCCCAGCGGGATTCGTCGGCCATGGCTACTCCACTCCCGGTTGCAGGCACATGCAGGTGAAGGTGGCCTGGGGGACGCCGTCGATGACGACATTGCTGGGGTTGGCGGAGGTGACGATGCAGCGGCTGAACTTCAGCGCCTTGAAAGACCAGTCGGTGCCGGTCTTCTCGGCGACGGCGATCTCGAACTCCTTGCCCTGCACGGCGAGTTGGGTGAGATCGGCGACGACCGAGGCGAACGCCTGCACGGTCATGGTGAAGGTGAACGTCTGCGGCTGGCGGACGTAGCCGAGGTTGTCGTCCTCGACGCTGTGCACCACCGTGTGCGGCACGTTGAAGGTGGGCGTGAACTGCGAGATCGGGCTGACCACCGTGCTGCCGAGCCGAACCTCGAGCCGGGTGTTCCAGTTGGGCATGGTCGTGTCCTAATGTCGTGGGGCGGTGGTCAGTTGAATTTCAGGTTGATGTTGATGCGGTGCATGGCGCCCGCGTACTCGACGCTGACCAGGACCTGCGCGATGCGACTGGAGTGCGCGTCCTGCACCGCCCGCACCTGCGCCGGGGACAGCGTCGCGGGGTCGGCGTCGAGCAGGTTCAGCACCGGGATGGTGACCTCGTACCCCTCCAGGACGCCCCCGGCGACGAGTGGGTTCAGCACCGCCTCCATCTGAACGATCAAGGCGCGCAAGCCCGATCGGCTGATCCGCAGGTTGCCGATCGAGGCGATCAGGCGAGCCTTCAACCGGAAGCTGACGTCATCGATCGTGCGCTGCACGTCGATGAACTTCAGGCCGTCGACCTTCCCGGTGTAACCCTCGCCGAGGTAGACCCCGCCGCCGGGGATGAGGGCGGGCTTGGTCAGCCAGACCACGCCGCGGCCCGCGATGCCCGGCGGGATCGGGTTCTTCTCGTCCTCACCGCCGTTGAGCTTGTCGATCTGGGCGGCGGTGAACGGGGCGCTGGAGATCGCGACCTGTTTGAGCACCATCGAGGTGTAGGGCGGATAGCCCGCGATGGTGCCCGCGACCGCGGCCGCCGCGTCCTCGTCGCTCTGATGGGCGACGTAGACCATGCGGTCGACGGCGAGGCCGGCCGCGACGAGGGCCGGATCGTCGACGCCCTTGGCCAGCATGGCCACACCCATGCGCTCCTTGCCGTCCACCGCCTCGGACACGGTGACGACGTGGTCGCGCAAGGCCGCGACCGCGCCGCCCGCTCCGGCCGACTCGGCGGTCAGCGGGGTCGCGGCGAGGACGACGAACTGGACGTCGAGCGCCTCGGCGGCCGTCAGCGCCTTGGTGATGTCGGTGTCCTGCCGGATGCCCCAGAACTGGGTCGCGCTCGGCGTCTGGCGCATCGCCGTGGCCAGCGACGCCGACAGCGGCGAGGCCGTCGGGGAATCCTTCGGGGTGAAGGTCGCGAGCGCCTCGGCGGGCGTGCTGACCTGGTGAGGGACGTTCACGTCGGCGGCCGTGGCGGCGCCGATGACGACCATGTTGCCGGTCGGGCGGACCGAGGGCGCGACGTAGTCGAACGAGGGGAAGACACGCACGTAGCGGAGTGTCATGAGGGTGTTCTCCTAGCTGGGAGGGAAGGGGACGGCGGGCGGCGGAGCCGTCACGGCTCGTGGTAGCGGGCCCGCAGCTTCGCGCGGTACGCCTCGATTTCGATGTCCGACAGGGCATTTCCCGATTCGGGTGGGGGCGTCGGCTGCGGGGGCGGTTCGCGGTCGGGATCCGGCGCCGCCTGCGGGGTTTTCGGCATGTGCTGCTCCTTCGGAGAGGTGTCGTGCGCTGATCAGACGAAGACGGCGAGAATCCGCTCGGCGGCGAAGAACGCGGTGATCTGGTCCTGGGTGAATCCGCTGCCCGCCACCGCGGACGCCGGGAAGACCACGAGAAACGCTGTGCCCGAGACGGTTTCGGCGAAGTCGCCGTCGTGGTGCTCGTCCATGACGGCGGGCTGCGCGGCGAGCAGGTGTCGCACGTCGCGCAGCGCGGCGGTGAGGTCGAGGGACTCCCGGATGAGGATCCCGGTCCGCAGGGTGAGCCTGCGGCTGGCCGACGGGTCGGCCGGATCGAAGGCCGGGGCGGGTTTGACCTTCACCTCGGCGAGCAGGTGACGGAACGCCCGCCGCAGATCCTCCACGGTGGTGAGCCCGTTCTCCCGCATGTACGCGTCGAGGTCGAGGTAGCGGAACTTCGCCCGGAATTCGTCGAGCGTGGCGAAGTCCCCGATCGGGCCGAGGCGCAGCGACTCGAGTTCGCCCGGGTCGATCTCGAGCACCACGGTCGCCGCGAGGTCGGCCACGACATCGATCCACGCCGGATCGGCGCCGTCGCTGCCGACGAGATCGACGTCGGTGCGGATGTGCCCCGGCATGGTTCGGGTCCAGTTGCCGGTGCGCCGGATCACCGGGTACACCGGCCGCGCGCATTCGGTGGCGAGCACCTCGACGCCCGTCACGTCGTGCAGCACCGCGTCGGGCAGCTCGTACACGGCCGCGAGCAGGGTCCGCATCCGCGTGCGGCCGGTGTCCGAGTCCGGGAACACGAGGTCGCGAATCCCGGACGCGGTCGCCAGACGCAGCAGGACGGTATCGATGGCCTGGCCCACGGCTCCTCCTCAGCGTGTTCGGTGACTGAGAAGAAGTGTTGGGGCCGAGAGTTTCACCGACGTCTCACGGACGTCTCACGGGTGCGGACCGCGTCAGTGGTCCGCGGCCGCGGCGAAGCGCGCGGCGATGTCGGCGGCGGTCACCTTGGCGAGTTCGACCAGGAACGGGACGCGCTCGGGGATCATCAGGGTGGTGGGGCCGCGCAGGCCGAGGGCGAAGCGGCAGCGGCCGGCCGGGTCGAGGACGGGGACGCCGATGGTGCGGAAGCCGGGGTCGAGTTCCTCGTCGTTGTAGGCGTAGCCGCGCTCGCGGGTGACGGTGAGTTCCCGGCGCAGTTCGTCCGGGCCGGACACCGACCGCGCGGTGCCCTCGTCGTAGGGCAGCGCCCGCAGTTCGGTGTCGGTGACGTCGGACCACGTCAGCAGCGCCTTGCCGAGTGCGCTGGCGTGCAAGGGAAGTCGCACCCCCTGGAGGCGATGGCCGTCGGTCTCGCGCCAGCGGCTGGTGCCCAGCAGGACGGCGTGGATGCTGTGCCGGATGGCGACCGAGGCGCTGGCGCCGGTGGTGTTGGCCAGCTGTTCCAGACACGGTTCGGCGAGATAGATGCGGTGCTGCCGATAGGCGATCTGCCCGTATTCGGCCAGGGCTCCGCCCATCCGGTAGCGGCTGGACTCCTCGTTCTTCTCCAGGAATCCGGCGGAGACCAGTGCGGTGAGCAGGCGGTGGGTGGTGCTGACGGCCAGACCCTGCTGACGGGCGATCTCCGAGACCCCGCGCTCCTCGCCGCCGCGGAAGCATTCGAGCACCGACAGGGCACGGGCGACGGTCTGCACACCGGAGGCTTCCACGCAGCGACGGTAACACAGCCGCGGCCCGACGAACCGGGCGTCATTCCGATATTCGGAAACTGTCGGACAAGGCAATTCGCCTCACCCTGCGCGAAACCCTGTCTACCACCGGCTCTTTCGGCAGGCAGAACCGAAATACGAGCGGCATATCGGTTCTCACCGACTTTTGTCAAGCCTTCCAATCCTCGGAAAGGATTATCTCGCCGCCACGTCCCCGGATGCCTACTGTCCCAGAGCACCGATCGGCATCGCGATCGGTTCTCGACCCGGAAGAGGTGCCCCACGATGTTCCGCACGCGCCGACCACACCGGTGGCGTCTCGCCCTCGCGTTGGCCCCGATCATCGCTCTCGTCGCCGCGTGCGGTCCCGGGTCCGGCACCGGCGCACCGCATTCGGAGGTGGTGCTGAAGGTGGTCGATCCCGGCAACTCCGGGCCGATCGCGGTCGGCAAGCGCGACGGCGACTTCGACAGGGCGCTCGCCCCGCTGGGCGCGCGCATCGAATGGGTCACCACCACACCGGGTTTCAGCTCCATGCTGAAACTGTTCAACACCGGCCAGCTCGACGTCTCCGGCGCGGCGTTCAGCCCCGTGGTGGGCGCGCTGTCCAAGGACGTGCCGGTGCGCATCGTGGCCGTGCAGGATCCGGCGGGCAAGGACCAGAGCGGCATCATCGCGCACCCGGGCTCCGGGATCCGCTCGGTCGCCGATCTGGTCGGCCGGCGCGTGGCGGTCAATCCGGCGGGCAAGGGGGAATACATCCTGCTCGCGGCGCTCGCGCAGGCGGGGATACCGGCGGACAAGGTGACCCGGGTTCCGTTGCAGCAGAAGGAGGCCGCGTCCGCCTTCGCCACCGGCAAGGTCGACGCCTGGGCCTCGTTCCTGGTGCCGTATCAGGAGGCCAAGGCCAACGGGGGCATCGAGCTCGCCACCGAGGCGAGCATCGGCTCCAAGGACAACTCGGTCGTGGTGTTCCGCACCGAGATCCTCGACCGCCGACCGGATATCGCCGCCAAATATCTCGAGGTGCTGCGGGATCTGACCGCGCGGCAACGCGCGAATCCGGCCGGATCCGAGAACGTCTTCGAGCAGACCGGCCCGCGCGCCCTCACCGGTCCGCGGCTGACCGACGCGCTGCGGGTCGACGCGGAGGCGACCGATCCCCGCCTGCCCCGCGACTCCGACGCCGCCGACCTCGCCGAGATCGTGAACCTGTTCGCCGACAACGGCGTCATCACCCGGCGGATCACCGCGGCGGACATCTTCTACGACCTGAGGTCCAAGCTGACCCCCGAGCAGCTGACCGCGCTGAAGGAGCGCTGACATGGCCGTCCTCGTCGCCGCGTCCCCGGCCGCCGGTCACCTCGCCCCACCACCCACCCGGCTCCGGAAACGCAGGCCCGCATGGCTTTCGGTACCGCTGCGGTTCCTGCTGCCCGCCCTGATCTTCGCCGCCTGGTGGATCGGCTCGGCGACGGGGGCGCTCGCGCCGCAGGTGCTGGCCGGGCCGCCGAAGGTGTGGACCGCGTTCACCGAACTGCTGGGCACCGGGCAGCTGATCGACTTCGCCCTGGCGTCCTTCACCCGCGCCGGACTGGGCGTGGCGCTGGGCGTCGGCCTGGGCCTGCTGCTCGGTCTGGCGGCCGGATTGTCCAGCCTCGGTGAGGAATTGGTGGATTCGACCATGCAGATCGTGCGCGCGGTGCCGTTCCTGGCGCTGGTTCCGCTGTTCATCGCCTGGTTCGGCATCGACGAACTGTACAAGGTGCTGCTCATCGCGGTGGCCACGATCGCGCCCATGTACGCCTATACCTACCTCGGCGTCCGCAATGTGGACCGCAAGGTGGTGGAGGCGGCCCGCGGCTTCGGGCTGACCGGCGCGCGGCTGGTGCTCGAGGTGATCCTGCCCGCCGCCCTGCCCGGCGTGCTCATGGCCCTGCGGGTGTGCCTGTCCATCAGCATCACCGCCCTGATCGCCGCCGAGCAGGTGGGGACCACCGAGGGCGTCGGATATCTGGTGACCCTCGCCCAGGAGTACAACCGCACCGACTACATGGTGCTGTGCGTGGTGCTGTACGCCCTGCTCGGCCTGATCTTCGACGGGCTGGTGCGGATCGCCGAACGCTACGCCATGCCGTGGCGGCGTCAGGTGGCGATCCGATGACCACCGAGCGCCCGATCGCCGTCTCGATCACCGGACTGCGAAAGACGTTCGGCGACAAGGTGGTCCTGGACGGCGTGGACCTCACCGTGCGGCGCGGCGAGTTCGTGGTGCTGCTCGGGCCCAGCGGCACCGGCAAGACCACCCTGCTGCGCCTGCTCACCGGTCTGGAACGGCCCGACGCCGGGCAGGTACTGGTCCCCGCGGCCCGCACCACCGTCTACCAGGAACCCCGGCTGATCCCGTCCAAGCGCGTGCTGGCCAATGTGGTTGTCGGCCAGCGCCGTTCGCGCGCGACCCGCGCGGCGGGACTGCGCGCGCTGGCCGAGGTGCACCTGGACGGCAAGGACCGGCAGTGGCCGGCCACCCTGTCCGGCGGTGAGGCCCAGCGCGCCGCGTTGGCCCGCGCGCTGGTGCGCGAACCCGAACTGCTGCTGCTCGACGAGCCCTTCGCCGCCCTCGACGCGCTGACCCGGCTGCGGATGCAGGACCTGGTCGGCGAGCTGGTGGCGCGGCACCGGCCCGCGGTGCTCATGGTCACCCACGACGTGGACGAGGCGGTGCGGCTGGCCGATCGCGTCCTCGTCCTGGACCGCGGGCGGTTCGCCGTCGACACCGCCATCGACCTGCCGCATCCGCGCGACCGCACCGACCCCGCGGCACTGCGCTATCAGGCGGCCTTCCTCGCCCAGCTGGGCGTCGGCCGCGCCACCGAGAACCCCAGGAGCACTTCATGACCGACACCCTCTGGTACACCCGCTGCCCGGTGCCCACCGCCAGCGGCCTGGCCCACAGCCTGGGCTGGCTGGCCGAGGCGGCGGCGGGTCACGGGCTGAGGTTCGGGGTGTTGCAGGACGCCGGACCGGAACTGGCGGGCTTCCACTTCTCCCACGAACTGGCCGGGCTGATCCGCGAGGGCGGCAATGTGCCCGCGCTGGCCGCCCGCGCCGAGGGTTCCCCGACCCGGCTGATCGGACTGACCTGGATCGACGAGGCGCAGGCGATTCTCGTGGGCCCGCGCTCGGAGGTGTCCGCACCCGCCGAACTGGCCGGGCTGCGAATCGGCGTCCCGGCGTGGGCGCGGGATCGGGCGCGCAGTTTCCCGCGTGCCATGGCCCTGCACGGGTTCGCCGACGCGCTGCGGCTGGGCGGGCTGACGCTGGCGGACGTGCGGGTCGTCGAGCTGGGGGTGGAGCGGGATCCGCAGGTGCGCACCGAGATTCAGGATCGGCGTCGCAACGTCACCTGGGGTGTGGACGAGCTGCTGGACGGTTCGGTGGACGCCATCTACGTCAAGGGCGCGCGAGCGCGGGAGGTGGCCGCCGAGCACGGATTGCGGGTCGCCGTCGACCTGGACGCGACCGAGACCAAGCGGCTGCGAGTGAACAACGGGACGCCGCGGCCGATCACCGTGCATCAGGAACTGCTGGACACCCATCCCGAGGTGGTGATCGGTTTCCTCGCGCAGAGCCTGCGCGCCGCGGACTGGGCCGCCGGGGACCTCGCCGGCGTGCGCACGGTGCTGCAACGCGAAACCCTTTCCGGCCCCGCGGGTGTCGTGGCCGCCTACGGCGCGGACTTCCACCGCGGGCTGCATCCGACGCTGTCGGCGGAACGCCTCGAACTGCTCGACATCCAGAAGCAGTTCCTCTACACCCACGGATTCCTCGCCGCCGACTTCGACCTCGACACCTGGGTCGCGCCCGAGCCCCTGGAACAGGCGCGCGCACTCGTCGCCGCCGGGACGGTGACGGTATGACCGACTACCTGTGGCGGCTGCCCGCGCGCGGCGACGGCCGCCGCGCGGATCCGCGGCGGCGTCATCGCGGCGGATTCGGCGGCCCCGCGCCGACCAGCCCGGCAACCGATCCGCGGCCGGGCCGGTTCGGGCCGTTCGACGACCTGCACCAGATCGTCGACGCGGCCGAATTGGCCGGACTGGACGGCGTTCTCGCACCCTACGATCCGCTGGGCGAGGAATCCTGGATCGTCGCGGGCGGCGCGCTGCGCGCCACCCGGCACGCCCGGGTGATCGTCGAATTCCCCACGGACTTCGGCACTCCCGTGTACGCGGCCAAGATCTCGGCGACCCTGCAACGGCTTTCGGCGGGACGGCTCGGCTGGCGACTGGCCGTGGACGCCGACACCGCCGACGACCGGTACGCGCGCGCCGCGGAGTTCCTCGACGTCGCCCGGGGCGTCTGGAACGCCGAACCCGTTGCGGCCGCAGGCTTCCGGGGCACCGGCTTCGACTACGCGGGCGAGTTCTACGAGGTGATCGACGGCGGATTCCGGGGCATCCTGTCCGGCCTGCCGTTCCCGGAGGTGCAGTTGACCGGGAATTCGCCTGCGGCTCTGGACCTTTCGGCGCGATACGCGGATCTGCACGTGTTCACCGATACCCCCGAGGGATTCGCCGGAGCGCTGGCGGATCTGCGCCGACGAGCCGCGGAACACGGTCGCCGGGTGCGCGCCGGGCTGGAACTGCCCGTGATCGCCCGCGAGACCGAGCAGGAGGCGTGGGCGCGCGTCGAAAGGCAGTGGCGCGAACTGCGTCCCGACGGTCCGGACGCGGCCACGCTGGGCCCGGGTGACGGCCGCTGGGCCGGATTCGCCGAACTCGGCTACCCGCAGGCCCTCGGACTGGTCGGCAGCTACGAGCAGGTCGCCGCGCGGCTGCGGGCGTACGCCGCGGCCGGTATCGACTCGTTCGTGCTGTCGGGTCATCCGCACATCGAAGAGGTGCATCGCGCCGGTGAGCACCTGCTGCATCTCGCCGACCCGGCCGGACGCGTTCTCACGGAGGCCCACGCATGAGCATCGACATCTATTGGCGCATCGGCATGGAAGGCGATCACGCCTCGCTGCGCACGCCGCGCCGGTACAACCGCGGGCATGCCGGAGGGTACGGGCCGGGCAATATCGCACCCGCCATCCGTGGCGGGGAGCTCGACGGCTACGCCTACATCGATCACATCGCCGCCGTCGCGCGCGCCTCGGAATCGGCCGGATTCCTGGGCGGTCTGCTGCCGTCGTTCCCGGTGACCGAGGATCCGTGGGCGGTGGCGGCCGCGCTGGCGCGGGAGACCACCACCTACCGGTTCATGGTCGCCTTCCAGCCCGGCTTCCTGCATCCGGTGCAGGCGGCCCGCATGTCGGCCAGCCTGCAACGCGCCACGGGCGGGCGGCTGGTCTACAACATCATCAGCGGGGGCGGCGGTCCGGCCCAATTGTGGTGGGGCGACAAGGTTTCCCACGACGACCGGTACGCGCGCACCAGCGAGTTCCTGGATGTGCTGCGCGGCGTCTGGGACGGCACGCCGTTCACCCACGACGGGCGGTTCTATCGGGTGCGTGACGCCGCGCTGGCGCCGGGGCTGGCCGGGCAGCCGTTCCCGGAGGTCTACTTCTCCGGGTCCTCGGGTGCGGCGGTCCAGGCCGCCGGGCGGCACGCGGACTACTACCTGTCCTGGCTCGAGCCGTTCGCCGACCTGCGCGCCAAATTCGACGGCGTCCGCGCGCACGCCGAGAGGATCGGCCGCACACCGAGATTCGCGGTCCGCATCGACATCCTCGCGCGGCACACCGAGGAGGCCGCCTGGGCCGAACTCGAGAAGGGCTGGGCGTTCGTGGACCGCGACGCCGCGAACCGGGCCGCGCAGGGCGATTCGGTCGGCGCCGCCCGCATCCAGGGGTGGGTGCCGCCGACCATCACCGGATACCGGGACCTGGAGGTGCAGCCCAATGTGTGGTGCGGGTTCAGCCTCATCCGCGGCGGGCCGGCCTTCGGGCTGGTCGGCAGCTACGAACAGGTCGCCGAACGGCTCGACCAGCTGATCGACCTCGGCGTGGACGCGTTCATCCTGGCGGGCAATCCGCATCTGGAGGAGGCGTACCGCGTCGGCGAGGAGGTGCTGCCGCTGCTCGGCCGCTCCCGCCGCACCACATCCGCGTCCGTCGCCGCCGCGTCGGCCGCGTCCTGATCCGATCCACCTCTCTTCGTCGAAGGAACTCCCCCATGCCTGTTCGTATCGGCTATTTCCCGCACAACAATTCGCTGTTCGTCCTGCGGCACCGCGGCATCGTCGAACGCGCCCTGCCCGACGTGGAATGGGTGGACCTGCGCGCCCTGCCCGCGCCCGCGCCCGTGGACGTGAAATCCGCGCTGCCGTCCCAGCATTCGGATTGGCTGTTCACCGAGGGCGGCTACGACGTCATCGGCACCGGCTTCACCCCGCCCGTGACCGCGCTGGCCAACGGCCGCGACATCGTGTATCTCGGCATCTCCGGCCCGCGGGTCGAGAACGGCCGCCTGATCACCAAGGCGGACAACGGGATCGAGTCCGTCGCCGATCTCGCGGGCAAGCGGGTCGGCATCGCGCACGGCTCCTGGCAGACCACCCTGCTCCTGTTCGCCCTCGACAAGGCGGGACTGACCTGGTCCGATATCGAACCGGTCGATACCGATGTGAACGGCGGCGCCGCCCTGCTCGCCGGTGAACTCGACGCGTGGGTGGGCGCCTATCCGGGCCTGGCCGCCATCGAGGCGGCCGCCGATCTGCGCACCCTCGTCGAGACCGAATCGGTGTTCAGCCATCCGTCGCTGTGGTTCACCCGCCGCGACTTCGCCGAGAACAATCGCGAAGCCCTCGAGGTGATCCTGCGCGCCCTCCAGGAATCCGACGCCTGGATCACCGAAAACCCCCGCGCCGCAGCGCAATACTTCGTCGACGACGTCCGCGTCCGAGGCGGCGTCGCCGACCTCGACGCCTGGGAGGCCGCCCTGCGCAACCGCCCGTTCGGCGTCCACCCCGTCTCCGACGCCTTCCTCGCCGAACAACAGCACGCCGCCGACCTCCTCGCCGCCAACGGCCTCATCCCCCGGTCCGTCCCGGTGCGCGCCGCGGTGCTGCCCTGGATCGGCGAATTCGTCACCGCGACCCGATCCGCTTCCGTCGCGGGCTGATTCGAGGCGGCGTCATCCCTCGGGTGTAATTCCGGCGTCGCGGCGTTCAGTGCACAGTCGTACACTAAGTTGATGAGCGATCGGCGACAGGAGGAGATCAGGGCGCTCGCGCGGTTGGCGGGCGACGAACTCGCCGGGGCCGTCGACGGGATCGCCGCGGTGCATCGCGCGCTCTCCGATCACGTCTTCGCGGCCGTGCGGCTCGGGATCGGCCCGGCCGCGCGGCCCGTGCAGGCGGTCCACGACACCATCACCGACGCCGTGTATCGGATCGTCAGCGATTCCGCGGCGTCGGCGGGCATGCTGGCCGAACAGGCCGCGCCGCGCACCGGGATACCCACCCCGTCGCGCACGGTCTACGGCTCCGGACTCCTCGCGGCCGTGCAGGGTCTGATCGGCGACACCCTCGCCCAACAGCGGCCGATTCTGGCCGAGCTTATGGCATTTCGGCTCGACGGCGAACCGGTGGCGCCGGAACAGCTGGGCGAGCGCGTCGCCGAACCGAGCGGCCGGGTCGTGATCTTCCTGCACGGTCTGGTGGAAACCGAACACGCCTGGCGTCTCGGCGGCAGACCGACCTACGCCGAACGACTCGAGGCCGACCTCGGCTACACCTGCGTTCAGGTGCGGTACAACAGCGGCCTGCACATCTCCGAGAACGCCCGGCAACTGAACGATCTGCTCCAGCGCCTCGTCGAGCACTGGCCGGTCGAGATCGAACAGCTGTCGCTGGTCGGCCACTCGATGGGTGGACTCATCGCTCGCGGAGCGTGTTTCGCCGCCACTCAGGAAGGGCGTTCGTGGGTGGGCCGGGTGCGCCAGGTGGTCTGCCTCGGGTCACCGCATCTCGGCGCGCCGCTCGAGCAGGTCGTCCACTACCTGTCCGCGGCGCTGGTCCGCGTGCCGGAGACCCGCCCCTTCGGACGACTGCTCCGCCGCCGCAGTGCGGGCATCCGCGATCTGCGGTACGGTTCGCTGGTCGACGAGGACTGGGACGGGGTCGACGCGGACGCGTTGCGCCGCAGGGCGATTCGCGAGGTCCCGCTGCTCGAGGGCGCCGATCACTACTTCGTCACCGCGACCGTCACCCGCAGCCCGCGCCACCCCCTGGGCCGCGTCATCGGGGACGGTCTGGTCCTGGCCGCGAGCGGTTCGGGCCGAAATCGCGCCCGCCGCATCGGTTTCGACGACGACAACGGCCTGCACCTGCCCGGGGCGAATCACTTCACGCTGCTCAACCACGAAGCGGTCTACGCGGCGTTGTCCCGGTGGCTGCGCGGCGAGCGCGAACAGCGATCCCTTCGTTCCGGCTGAATCAGGGGATGTCGATGACAGCCGAGCAGGTCACCGGCGGCACCGGGAACAGCCCGGTGTTGACGGCGGTGAGATCGAACCGGACAGGTCCCCCACCGATGTTCCAGGCGTCGAAGTTGGCCTGCCCGCCGGTCCCGAACACGCTGGACACCGGGTACTGACCGGTGGCCGTATCGCTCACTCCCGTAGCGAGATTGGTCCACGTGAGCGTCGGCCGGGACGTGTAGCCGCCCCACACGCTGGCGCCGCTGTGCACCGCGATCCCCGTCCACCCCGGCCTGCCGCTGTACTGCCCCACCACGACCTGAGCCGAATACGGCACATCCACGACATTGGGACCGACACCGCTACAGTTCATCACCACCGCGGAGAAATCCGCCGCGGCCACACCCTGACTCGCCAGCATCCCGGCGGTGACCACGGCCGCCCCGACGGCGACCCTGCCGACCACGAAACGCTTCGCACCCCTTGAATCTCGCGACATACTGCGAACACTCCTCGTCAAGATCGTTCCGATGAGACCTCGACGGTAACAGCGGCAACCCTGTGGCGGTCTTCGGCACTGGCACTAGGGATTCCGCGGTGTCGCCGAGACACACCAGACCCTGCGGTCGTCACCGGACTCCGTCCCGGCGAACGGCGGCACCGGACGCCGGTGTGTCAGGGCGAGTTCGCGGATGTCGTGCACGCGGCCGGTCCACCCGAACCGGGCCAGCCACCGGGCCGGGTCGTCCAGCTCGGAGCGCCACGGCTCCCCGAGCGCCGCGACCCACTCGGCCACCGCACGGCCTGCCGCGGCGGTCTGGGCGGCACGATTGACGTGCTCGACCAGCACCATGCTGTGCGGGGCGCTGTGCGCGGTGAGAGTGGCGAGCAGCCGATCGCCCTGTCTCGCGGTCAAATACAGCAACAGGCCCTCCGCCAGCCAGGCGGTTCGCGCCCGGGGATCGAACCCCGCGCGGATCAGCGGGGTCGTCCAGTCCGTGGCGAGGTCGGCCCGCACCGGTATCCGTCGACACACCGGACGTTCGCTCCGGCCGAGCAGCACGCTGTCCTTGAACTCCAGCGTCGGGGGCAGGTCCAGCTCGTAAACGGTTGTCGCCGAGGGCAATCGCAACCGATAGGCTCGGGTGTCCAGGCCCGCGCCGAGTAGGACACACTGCCTGCCGCCGGAGGCGGTGAAACGCGTCAGCTCGTCGTCGAAGTACCGGGTACGGAGGATGAACATGTCCCCCAGCAGGCGAGCCACCCTCTCCCCCATCGCCTTTCGAGACGGGTCGAGGACCGGCGGCGCCACGGCGTCGAGGAAGGACTCGGCGAGCGGATCGGTCACGAGCGGATCGGGTCGGCGGCTCTCTGCGGCACGCCCGGCCGCGGCGAGGAGCGCCGTGTCACTGAGGCTCGCGCGCGGCCGACGGTTCCGCATCGTTCCTCGCAGATCTCGACCTCGCCACGCCGGTCATCGCGCCGCCCGTTCCGCCTTCGCCGTCTCTTCGGCGACGTGGGCGGCGATGGCCTCGACGGTGGGCCTGTCCCAGAACAGGGTCGGGGGCAGTTCGAGGCGGTAGCGGCGGTTGATGCGGGTGCGCAGCCGAACGGTGAACACCGAGTCGACGCCGAGGTCCGACAGCGGGCGCTCGGGCTCGAGCTCCTCGGCGGGCATCCGCAGTTCCGCGCTGATCTGCTCACGCACGTCCGACAGGATCGCCCCCGCCCGTTCGCCGTCCGGCACATCCTGCCATTCCGGTGTGTCCTCGTCGGAATCCGCACTGCCGCAGACCGATCCGTCGAGAAGGGGGACGGGATTGGCCGCGGCGGCCACGACCGGCGTGACGGCGAGGTAGTGCTGGGGGCAACGCGCGGCGAACTGCCACGCGCGGAACACGTCGGCGATGCCGAGGGAGCCGAAGCCGCGGGTTTCGGCCTCCTGGATCGCGGCGGTGTTGTCGACCGACATTCCGGTGTCCAGGACGGTGTTCCACGCCAGGCTGACCGTTCCCACGCACCCGGCGGCACGCCGTCGCGCGGCGAGCGCGTCGAGAAACGCGTTGGCCGCCGCATAGGCGCTCTGACCGGTGATGCGGGCGAGTTGGCCGCAGGAGGAGAACAGCACGAAGAAATCGACGGCGCCGGGTGGGAAGAGGCGATCCAGTACCGCCGCGCCTCGAATCTTGGGCCGCAGCACCCGGGTGAGGCTTTCTCGCGTGAGCTCGGTCAGCAGCGTGCCGTCCGAGACCCCCGCCGCGTGGACCACGCCCCGGATCGGGGGAATGTCCAGTTCCGCCAGGGCCGCCGCGGTCGCGTCCGCGTCCGCGCAATCGAACGCGAGAATGTGGACGGTGACGCCGAGTGCCTCGAGCGCCCGGACGTCCGCGATCCGGTCCGCGGCGTCGCCGGTGGCCGTGTCCCATTCACCCCGCGGCGGCAGCCCGTGACGTCCGGTGAGCACCAGTCGGCGCGCGCCGCGCTCGGCGAGCCACAGGGCGGTCTTGCGACCCAGCGCGCCGAGTCCGCCGACGACCAGGTAACTGCTGTCGGCGCGGCATTCGAATTCGGTTCGCGCCGAGTCGTTGTCGGCGGGCCGCAACCGCGGCGCCAGCACGCCGCCGGCTCCGAGGGCGAGCACGTCCTCGCCCGAGTGGCGGCCGACGACATCGGCGACGGCCTCGAGGGGCGCGTCCGGATCCAGATCGATCAGGCCGCCCCAGAACTCCGGATGTTCGCCCGCCAGGACGCGGGCAACGCCCCACAGCGCTCCGTCGGCGGCGTTCTCCCCCGCGCGCACGCCCCGCGTGACGCACCACAGCCTCGGCCGGTGATCGCGTCGCGCCGCGGCGAGCGACTGCGCCGCGCGGACGAGCGCCCACGTGTTCCGCTCGGCCGCCTCGTCCGCGGGCCCGCTGGCCGATGGGAGGACGACGACCGCGGCGCCCTCGACGGCGACATCGTCCGGGCCCGCGGCCACCGTGCAGCGAATCCCGTTCTCCGCGTGGCGTTTCCGCAGCGCCGCGAGCACGCTCGGATCCTCACCCAGGAGAACAACCTCCTCCGGCGCCGCTCCCCCATCGGCCGAACGCGCTTCCCACGACAGTCGGTGAACGAGTTCGCGCGGATGTGGGCGCTCGTCGAGCGCGCCCTCGACCGCTTCCAGACGCACGCCGAGCAGTTCGGCGCGCACCGACCCGTCGTTGCTCAGTACTCGGATGTCGAGCGTGCCGTCCTCGTGCCCGACGCCGTGCACGAGGAGCCGGGTATCGGGTATCCCGTGCAGCGCGACCGTGCCGATCCCCGCCAGCACGCGCGGACGATCGTCCTCGGGCGCGATCAGTTGCAGGGCGGTGAGCGCGGCGTCGAGCAACGGCGCCCAGCGGCTCAGCGGCGCGGCACCCGAATCGGAAACGGATGCGGCGGTGAGGAATTCGCCGGAACCGGTGCGCAGATCCTCGAGTTGCCAGTCGAAACCGTAACCGGTGACGCCGTTTCGGGTGAACCGGTCCTCGGCGTCGCGCCACGAGAGTCCCCGCCCGCACCGCCGCCGGATCGCGGCGATGTCGGCGCGGTCACCGGGGCCGGGCGGTTCGGACTCGACCGCGGCGGTGGCGTGGACGACGTTCGCCTCCGGATCGGCGGCGTCCCGCTCGTCCTCGGCGGTCCGGCCCGTCATGCTCAATTGTCCGGCGTGCGACACGATCTGCACGCGCTGGGGCCCGTCGAGCACCAGCGGGAACCGGAACTCCACCTGCCGCAACACCACCGGCCACCGCTCGGTCCGGGGTCCGGCGACCGCGGTGGCGAAGGTGGCGAGCAGCACCGCGGCGGGCAGGATCTCGACGCCGAGCAGCCGGTGTCGACCCGGATAGGGGCGGCTGTCGAAATCGACGGCGGTCTCCCAAACGTGCATCGCCGTGGGCGCGGTCGTATGGTGCGGCGCGCCGAGCAGGGTATGGCTGTCGGGATCGTGGCCCGCCGGACCGGTCGAGTCGCTCGCGGGCGAGATCCAGTAGGGCTGGTGCTGCCAGGCCATGGTGGGCAGGTCCACCGGATCGCCGCCGGGAGTCGAGCGCGACCAGTCCACGGCCGCTCCGTGACAGTGCAGATGCGCGAGATTGGTCAGCAGCGTGGCGAGTTCGGGTCGATCGCGGCGCAGGCTGTGCGCGACCGCGGCGCGGGTGTGCCCGAACTCGTCGAGGATCTCGCTCACCGAGTGCGCCACGATCGGATGACTCGACACCTCGAGGAACATGCGGTGACCGTCCTCGGCCGCCGCGCCGATCGCCTCGACGAACCGGACGGGCTCGCGCACCGCCGTTCCCCAGTAGGTGGCGTCGCGCGGCGCGGTCGACCGCGGGTCCGCGGTCACGGTGCTGTACAACGGAATTCGCGGGTCGCGCGGTGTCAGGCAGCGCGCCGCGTCGATCACGTCGGCAACGAACGGGTCGAGCAGATGCGAGTGGAACGCGATCGAGGTGTCGACCGGGCGCACCACCACCCCCTCGTCCGACCATCGCCGCGTCGCGCGCCGCACGGCGTCGGCGTCCCCCGACACCACCGTCCATCCGGGTGCCGCCGAGACCGCCGCCTCCGCACCGGCGACGACACGCTGTCGAGCCTGGGCGAACGGCAGATTCACCATCGCCATCGCGCCCTTGCCCGCCGCATCCGCCAGCGCGACGGCGCGTCGGCAGTTGAACCGCGCGGCGGGCTCGAGGTCGAGGACACCGGCCACGACCGCCGCCGCGATCTCGCCCGTGGAGTGCCCGATGATCGCGCCCGGCCGCAGGCCGCGCTCGAACCACACGTGTGCGAGGGCGACCTGCATCGCGAACACCATCGCCTGCGTGCGGACCGGCGACGACCAGTCCCCCGCCTCGATCGCCGCGCGGGGGGTGAAACCGCACTCCTGCTCGAAGATCCGACCCAGCCGGTCGATCACCTCGGCGAAGCCGGGCTCCTCGCGCAGCAACTCGCGGCCCATGCCGCTCCACTGGGCGCCCTGCCCGGAGAACACCCATACCGGATCGCGGCGGTCGGTGGGAAGTACGCGGGCCCGTTCGGCTCCGATGTCGTTGCCCGCGGCCAGGTTTCGCAGCGCGTCGGCGAGTTCGTCACCGTTCGCGGCGGTGACCGCGGCCCGGACCTGGAGATGGGAGCGCCGCGTCGCCAGCGTGGCGGCCACGGCCGACAGCGGGACCTCGGGAGTCTTTTGCAACCAGTCCGCCAGCCGACCGGCGGCCGCGCGCACCCCGGCCTCGGATCGGGCGGACAACGGAAACACCCACGGCCCCGGCCGATTCGGCGAATGCGGTTCCGCGGTCCGCTCCGGCGCCTGCTCCAGGATCACGTGTCCGATCGCGCCGCCGACGCCGAAGCCCGAGACCCCGGCGCGTCTCGGCCCGTCCCGCCGCGGCCACGGCATCAGGGCGGGAACCACGCGGAGCCCGGAGGCCGCCCAGTCGACGGACGGTGTGAGTTCGGTGTGCAGGCTGGCCGGGAGCCGCCCGCGGTTCAGGGCGAGAACGGTCTTGATGACACCGGCGATCCCGGCTCCCGCCTCGAGATGTCCGATATTCGGCTTCACCGAGCCGATCAGGCACGGGTCGTCGGCGGTCCGGTGCGCGCCGAAGAACCGCGACAGCGTGGCGGCCTCGATGGGATCGCCCACGGGCGTCCCGGTTCCGTGCGCCTCGACGTAGTCGACGCTCGCGGGATCGATGCCGAAGCGGCGATAGACCGCGCGCAGCATCCGCTCCTGGGCCTCGCCGTTCGGCGTCATGAAACCGTCGCCGGTCCCGTCGTGGAACGCGCCCGTGCCGCGGATCAGCGCCAGCACCCGGTCACCGTCGGCGACCGCGTCCGAATACCGCTTCAAGACCACCACCGCGGCGCCTTCGCCGCGCCCGTACCCGTCCGCCGCCGCGTCGAACGCCTTGCAGCGCCCGTCCGCGGCGGTCGCCCCGGTGCCCTCGAGCGCGACCGTGGATCCCGGCCCGGCGATCACGTTCACGCCGCCCACCACCGCCAACGGAATCTCCCCGCGCCACAGATGCCCGCACGCCAGATGGATCGCGTTGAGCGACCCGGCGCACGCGGTGTCCACCGTCATGCTCGGACCGTGCAGATCCAGGGCGAAGGAGATACGGTTGGAGATTCCGAAGGCGTTGGCGCCGTTGACCGCCCACGCCTCGAGGGTCCGCAGATCGGCCCGCAATCGCTCCGAATAGTCGTGCGAGGTGGCCGCAACGAACACGCCCGCGTCGGTGCCTCGCAACCGCTCCACCGGAAGACCCGCGTGTTCCAAAGCCTCCCAAGCCAATTCGAGCACGATCCGATGCTGCGGATCGATCATCACCGCTTCCCGCGGCGAGATCCCGAAGAACGCGGCATCGAATCCCGCGACATCGTCGAGCACCGACGCCCGCCGCGTCGTCCTCCGCCACACCGCGGCCGCGCGCGCGTCCTCGGGTTGTTCCCACCGGTCCGCCGGGATCTCCGACACCGAATAGCGGCCCTCGACCAGCATCTCCCAGAACGTGTCCGGGCTGTCCACCCCACCCGCGAACCGGCAACTCGTTCCGATCACCGCGATCGGGTCCGATTCCGCGGCTTGCCCTTCGGTAGTTCCGGACATAATGATCCTCCTGCTCCGTTCCGTCGAAGTCGTGACGGTTCGCCGATCGGATCCGCTCCCCACACCCCTGCTCCCCCGACCCGGCGATCACGCGCTGAGGATCGGCCGCGGCGAACTTCGGTACTGCCGCCATACCCGGGTCTCCTGGACCGAAAAGCCCTCCGGCTCTGGAGTTTTCAAGATTTTTTTGGAGATCGGCCTGCCGTCCCTCGTCAGCTTTGCCGAGTTCGGGGATCGGCGAGGGCCTGGCCGAGATCGACCAGGAAGTTGGTCAGCACGTAGATCGCGCCGAGGGTCAGGGTGATTCCGGCGATGGTGGTGTAGTCGGCGATCTTGATGGCCTGGGCGGTGTAGAGCCCGAGGCCGGGCCAGGCGAAGATCAGTTCCAGCAGGATGTCGGCGCCGAACAGGGCGGCGACCTGCATGCCCGCGATGGACATGGTGGAGTTCAGGGAGTTTCGCAGCGCGTGTTTGGCGACGACGCGGAGTTCGGGCAGACCTTTGGCGCGGGCGGTGCGGACGTGATCGGCGCGGAGCGTGTGCTGCATACTGCTGCGCAGCGCCCGACCGATGGCGACCGTGGGGACCAGGGACAGGCACACGACGGGGAGCACCAGATGCGCCGCGGCGTCGAGGAATACGGTCGGCCGCCCGGCGAGCAGCGAGTCGATGAGCAGGAATCCGGAGGGCCCGTCGGGCGCGTCGGCGTAGGAGCTGCGCCCGCGTGCGGGGAGCAGACCGAATTCCTTGTAGCACAGCAGGATTCCGAACAGCGCGGCGAGGAAGACCGGCATCGACGAGCCGCCGATCAGCACGAGACGAACAACGCCCGAGCCGCGCCACCGCAACGCGGTCGCCGTGCCGAGCAGGATGCCGAGAACCACCGCCAGCACGAATCCGCAACCCACCAATTCGGCTGTGGCGGGCAGGAATTCGGCGATATCGGAGCCGACCGGCCGACGGGTCACCGCGGACTGCCCGAAATCCCCGGTGGCCGCCTTGCCGACGTAGTCGGCGTACTGCGCCGGCAGCGGCCGATCGAGGCCGAGATCGTGCCGCGCCCGCTCGACCACCTCGGCGGAGGCCCGGTCGCCGACATACGCTCGGGCCGGATCGACCGGCGAGACCTGCCGGAGCACGAACACCGCGGCGACGAGCGCGAGCAGCACCAGGATCGTCGAGATGCCGCGCCGGGCAACGACTTCGAGCATTCGGATCACTCCCTTGCTGGGGAACAGCGGCGCGGTCAGCGATCGGTGAGGCGGTCGCGGAGCACATCACCGGTGAGATTCGCGATCGTGGCGAGGACGAACAGCCCGATCGCGGGCATGATCGGGATCCACCAGGAATCGAGGAGGTAGGCCAGCCCCCGCGCGCACATCGCGCCCAGCTCCGGAGCCGGTGCGGGAGCGCCGAGTCCGACGAAGGACAGGCCCGACAGCATGAGGATCAGGGCACCGACGTCGAGACTGGCCGCGACGATGGTCGGCGGCCACGCGCCGGGCAGCAGATGCAGCCAGCCCAGCCGCAGGCTGCCCGCACCGGACATCCGCGCGGCGTCGATGTGCGGCAGCGCTCGGAGCCGGGTCACCTCGCCCCGCACGACGCGCGCGTACAACGGCCACCAGACGAGCGCCACCGCCGCCAGGGTGTGCGCGTACGACGGACCGATCGCGGCCACGACCGCGATGGCGAGCAGGGGTGCGGGCAGGGCGATGAACAGATCGGTGATCCGCATGAGAATCCGGTCGACGATCCCGCCGACCGTTCCGGCGACGAGCCCCACCGTGCCACCGAGGACGACCCCGGACGCGATCACGCACAGCGCACCCCACCAACTGGACCGCATCCCGATCAGGACCCGGCTCAGGATGTCGCGCCCGATCTCGTCGGTGCCGAGCCAGTGGGCCGCGCCGGGTGGGGAGACCGGGTGTCCCACGGGGAGCTGAGGGTCGTAGGGGGCGATCCAGGAGGCGGCGAGCATGACGAGGATCAGCGCCGCGAGCACACCCACCGTGATCACCTCGCCCGGTCTCGGGCGTTGTCGTCGCGCCGCGGGCGTGGGTGCGCTGCCCGGGCCACTGCTGGGCGCCGACGCGGCGACGATCGGTTCGCCGCGCGGTTGTTCGGGCGCGCACCCGAGCTTCGGCACCGCGGCCACCAGCGTCCTGCTGTAGGGGTGCGAGGGCGCCCGGGCCACCTTCTCGGCGGTATCGATCTCGACGATCTCCCCGCGATACATCACCGCGACCCGATCGGCGATGAAGCGGGCCGCGGCCAGATCGTGGGTCACGAAGACGACCGTGAGCCCGAACTCCCGCCGGAGCGCCTGAATCAGGTTCAGTGTCGTCGCCGCCAGCGGCGCGTCCAATGCCGAGGTCGGCTCGTCGCACAGCAAGACCGACGGGACGACGATGGTCGCCCGCGCGAACGCGACCCGCTGACGCTGCCCGGTGGACAAACTCTCCGCGCGCAGGTCGGCGACGCCCGCCGGAAGCCCTACCCGTTCGAGGGCCGCGATCACCCGAGCCCGGCGGGCCGCCCGGCCGAGCGTCCGCGGCAGCCGCTCACCCACCTGTCGTTCGACGGTCAGCCACGGGGTCAGCGACGCGCTGACGTCCTGGAAGATCATCTGCGTCGACGCCCCGGACACCTCGACGACACCGCCGTCGGGCTCGGTCAACCCCGCGATCACCCGCAACAGCGTCGATTTGCCCGACCCGGACTCGCCCACCACGGCGACGGCCTCCCCCGCCGCCACCCGCAGGGTGACCCCGCGCAGCACCGTCAGCGTCTCGCGCCGGGCCGGACCGCCGCGCAGTCGGTACTCCTTGCCGACGTCGACGCAGCGCACCGCCGGTCGCGCGTCGACGCGCGGGGCCAGCGGCGGAAACGCGGGCGGCAGCCGACGCGCCCCGGCCCGGTCGACCGGCTCGGGAAGCACGCACGCCGCGGTCCCGGCATGCGTGGCCGCCGGTGTGAGCGGGATCGGCGACCGCTCGCAGTCGTCGATACGCAGCGCGCACCGCGGCGCGAACGGGCACCCCGGCGGCGGATCGCTCGGATCCGGTGGCATACCGGTCAGCACCGGGATGGGGTGACCCAACGGCAGGGTGAGATCCAGCCGCGAACCCAGCAACCCGGCGGTGTACGGATGCGCGGGCGCGGCGAGAACGTCGGCCACGGCACCGATCTCGACCAGGCGTCCCCCGTACATGACCGCGACCCGGTCGGCGATCTCGGCGGCGACACCGATGTCGTGGGTGATCAGCAACACCGAGCACCCGAGTTCGGCCCGCAGGTCGGACAGCAGTGCCAGGATCTGCGCCTGCACGGTGACATCCAGCGCCGATGTCGGTTCGTCGGCGATGATCAGATCGGGGTGCGCGGCGATCGCGATCGCGATCATGACCCGTTGCCGCATACCCGCGGACAGCTCGTGGGGATACGACCGCAGCCTGCGCGCGGCGTGCGGAATTCCGACCAGGTCGAGCAGTCGGCCCGCCGCCGCGGTCGAGCCGACGACCTCGCGCACCTGGTCGCCGACGCGCATGGTCGGATTCAGCGACGTCATCGGGTTCTGGAACACCGCGCCCAGATGCGCGCGACGGATCCGGCGGCGCTCGGCGGGCGGGGCGGCGACCATGTCGACACCGCACACCTCGGCCCGCCCGGTGACGAGGGCCGGGGGATCTCCCACCGGCAGGCCGAGCAGGCTCGACCCCAAGGCGCTCTTCCCGGAACCGGACTCCCCTACGAGCGCGAGGATCTCTCCGGCCCCGATCTCGAGGTCCACTCCCCGCACGGCACGCACCGCGACGCCCCGACGGCGAAACGTCACGTGCAGGTCCCGCACGGCCGCGCGGGCCGGTCCGGTCGGCGGGCCCGTCACCTCGCCGCCGCCCGTCGAAGCTCGTTGATCGGCACCATTCCGGTACCGAGCAGGGAATGCACGATCCGACCGATGCCCGAACCGGTCACGATGACGTCCGCGATATCGCAGAGGTTGATGATCCATGCCTGATCCGTCACGATCCGCGCGCCCTCGACCCAGTGCCGCTCGGCGTCGGCCTTGCCGACCGATCGCTTCCCGGCGTCCATGACCGCGTCGAGCGCGGGATCGGAATAGTTGAACCAGTTGATCGGCGCGACGCCCGTGCGGAAGAAGATCCGCAATGTCGTATCGGCGTCGAGCGCGTCGCCGCCGTATCCGTGGACGAGCAGATGCGGTTGCTGCCCGACGGGCGCGGCGTGCAGCGCGAACACCTGCGAGGTGGGCAGCGCCCGCACGCGGGCGGTCAGCCCCAACGCCGCCAGCTGCGTCTGGAGCAGTTCGGCGACGCGGGCGTCGGTCGCCCCGCCCGCCTCGTCGTAGGCGAGATCGATCCGCTTGTCACCGTCGGGCAGCCTCGCGATCAGCGCCTTCAGCGGGGACACGTCGTGGTCGGGCGCATCCGGCGCGACGCCCTCCGGCAACACCCCGGCCGGGTAGAACTGGGTGGATCGGGAAGCGGTCGAGCCGTAGGCGGGCTCGACGAGCGCGGGAATGTCCACCGCCGCGCGCATCGCCCGGCGGAACTCCGGATCGGCGAACGCGCCCCGCTTCCAGTTCAGGAAGATCGTCGATTTGAACGCCGTGGGACGTTGGGTCACCGTCAGCCGCGGGTTCGTCCGCATCGCCTCGATCGCGGCGACCGGCGACCCCTTGGTGATCATGTCGAGCTGCCCCTGCTCCAGCAGCAGGCGTTGCGTCGTGATGTCGGGGATGATCTCGATGCGCAGGGTGGTGAACTCCGGTCGCGTCCCCCAGTAGCCGTCGTAGGCGGTCAGCGTGTAGTGGCTGCCCCGCACGAATTCCGCGATCCGGTACGGCCCGGTTCCGGCGTCGTGCGTGCTCAACCAGTCCTGCGCCAGATCACCGTTCACGCTGTGGGTCCGCACGGCGGTGGGGCTCACGGCCTTGAGCCCCCACGGACAGGCGAGGTAGTGCAGGAACGGCTCGACGGGCTCCCGGAGCGCGATCACGAGCGTGGCGTCGTCGGGCGCCGACATCGACTCCACATCGGCGATCAGATAGGCGGGCGCCTGGTCGACGGCGGAACGCCGGTGGAAACTCTCGATGATCGCGGTGGCCGTCATCGGCGTGCCGTCGTGGAAGGTGACCCCCGCGCGGAGCCGGAACGTGTAGGTGCGCCCGTCGTCGAGCACCGTCCACGACTCCGCGAGGGCGGGCCCGATCTCGGGCGAATCCGGTTGGTACGCAACGAGTCCCTCGTAGGCGCTCAGGGTGACCTGGAGCCCCTCGCCCTCGTAGAAGATGTCCGGATCGGGCACCTGCATATCGGCCAGGAAGCCGAACCGGATGGTGTCGCCGACCGTTCCGGTTCCGCCGAATCCGTTCGCACACGCCGAGACTCCGAAAGCCTGCACGGCGACCAGCGCGGTGCCTCGGAGGAATGTTCGTCGATTCGCGGTCGAACTCATATCGCCACGCACCTTCCAGGGGGCGCCGACACCGGTTCCGAATCTCCAGTGTCACACAAGAATCCGGTTCCGGAAGCCGAATCGATATGTGGCACAACAGGACAGATGGGATCTTCGGAACCGGTCGGGTGTTGACAGTGCGGCCGGGTGCTGCGAACGTTGGAGACAGCACGATTCGCAGCGGCCGATCATTATCGGACTCATCCGACAGGGGTGCAGGCGTGAGCGAGAAGGCAACCGACCTCGGCGATCCCGGCCCCACGCTCATCGAAAGTCCCGCCGACCTCTTCGACGACGATTTCCAGCCACCGGTCTGCGATATGCGGGATCTGTGGGGCGGCCCGGCGGCGCGCGATCGTTTCATCGATATCCTGGGTTCGGCCATGGCGGATTCCGGATCGGCGATTCTGATCAACCACGGCATCGCCCCCGAGGAACTCCGGGCCGCCGAGGCCGACGCGCTGAGTATTTTCACGACGGTACCCGAGGCGCAAAAGATGCGTTTCGTCTCGCCGGACTGCGCCTACGGCGAGCCCTACTATCTGGGGTACGTACCACTCCAGGAGAGCATGCCGTCCCTGCCGCACGCGGTGGAGGCCTGGGAATTCGACCGATCTGCCTTCCGAATTACCGGACAGGACCCGGCCAGCGCACTCGACCGCTGGCCGGACGAGAAATTCGAACCGGCATTGCGCACCTTCTGGCAACGCTGCGAGGAACTGATCCCGCCGCTCGGCAGGGCGCTGCTCCAATATCTGGGCGTCGATCCCGCGGGATACGACGCGGAGATCGCCCCGACGAACGACGTCCTGCGCATCAATCACTACCCGCCCATCGCCACCGCCCCCGGAGCCCTCGCCTCACCGGCTCGCGTGCTCGCCCACGAGGATTACGGGCTCCTCAGCCTCATGCTCGGCAGCCCGGTGGAAGGGTTCCAGGTGTATCGCCCGCAGAGCGGGGCGTGGAGCCGGGTGCGCACACCCGCCGACGCGCTCGTCGTGATCAGCGGCGAATGGCTGCGGGTGATCGGTAACGACCATTTCCGCGCCTGCACCCATCGCGTCAGCGTGCCACGCGACCCCGCCGACTGGGCGGTGCCTCGGGTCACTGTCCTGTACACGCTGCACCCCTATCCCGCGGCGGTCGTCCGGGTACTGCCGGAATTCGATCCGAAATTCGCCCCGGCGAGCGGTATGGATTTCATGACCGATGTGGCCCGCAGACTGTCCGAGAAATGCCGAGCGCTGGAGTCGTGACATGTTGTTTCTGCCCCGATCCGAGCTGGCCTCGCTGTTCGGCCGGGCCACGTACCGCGCCTTCCAATTCGAGGTGGAGGACTTCCACGTCGTGAGCGACGAGCACGAACCGATGCGCCGCTATCGGGCGGGCCTGGTGCCGCTCGATCCCGACGATTATCCGGTGTTGTGGAAGGAATGGGAGGATCTGTGCGACGCGACCACCGCCCGCGGCGTCGCGATGCAACGCGTCCGGGTCGTCACCGAACCCCTGACCGAATACATCTCGTTCCTGCACGCGGTGACCGGACGCAATCAGGCGCACGGTGAGGATATTCGCTGGCTTCCCCGGCATCGGGTGCGGCCGGAGGATTACACCACCGACGAGTGGTGCCTGATCGACGACGACACCCTCGCCTGGACCTTGTTCGACGAGGAGGATTTCGTCGGCTACGGCCTCACCCGTGATCCCGTCGAGGTCGCGCGCGCGATCGCCGTCCGCGACGCGCTGTGGGCGAAAGCCGTTCCGCACGAGGAGTATTCGCCGGGCGCTCCCCGTTGAGCCGCACCCGCGACCTCATTCGGCCGACTCCCACAACACCGGACAGATCGCCGGGTCGTGGTAGTCGACGTCCCCGTTCGGCAGCCGGCCGCACATCCGATCGTTGAAATGCGTGAGGAGTCGGCCGGTTTCGTCGTGTACGCGTTGATAGCGGTTCGCGTCGTCCTGCATGTGCACGATCAGTCCGACGCGCGGACGGTCGCTCAGATTCGACCCGCTGCCGTGAATCGTCATACAGCTGTGAAAACTCACCTGCCCCTTGCGCAGCAGGAGCGGCACCCGCCGGATCGGCATTCCGGTGCGCTGGAGCATGCGCTCCGCCTTCGCCGGGTCGTCGCCGCGAAAGAACGTGTCGTTGTGGCGGATCGCGTGGATCTCCGCGGTGTCCGGCCACCGATGGCTGCCGTCGATCATCACGACCGGTCCCATGGACTCGTCACAGTCCTGCAGGGCGATCCACGCGCTCACCATATTGGTGGAGGTGCAGGTGTGCCAGTGCACGCGGTCGGCATGCCATTCCAGGGTGACCCGCGTGCGCGGCGGTTTGTAGATCAAGCTGCTCAGCCAGAGCCTGATGCGCGGGGTCCCCACCAGCCGGGCCGCGATGGCCGCGATGAGCGGTTGCAGCATGAAGCCGCCGAGACGATCACTGGTCAGGGCGACGTGATCGTTGAATCGGACCGCGTGGGCCGAACCCTCGACCCAATCGTCCATCTCGTCGAGGGGAACGGGGAGGACCCGGTCGCGCTCGCCGCGGTGATGGTCCGCCAGCGCCGCCGCGGCGGCGTCCACGGCCTCGTCGGTGAACAGCCGCGGGGTGACGAACCAGCCGTGCTCCCGATAGAACTCGACATCGTCGTCGGACGGCAGCAACTCTCGTTCGTTCGGCGACAATTCGAACATGACACCTCTTCCCGCGAAAGTCGTTGTAGATCAATCGGATTCGGCATCCCACAGCACGGGGCAGATGACCGGATCGCTGTAGTCGAAATCCCCGTTCGGTAGCCGTCTGCACATCCGGTCATTGGCATAGGACTGCAATTCGCCCGCGTCGTCGTAGACCCGTTGATAGCGGTTCGAGCGGTCCTGCATATCGACCGCCGCCCCGATCCTGGCCTTCCCGCTCCGATTCGGTCCGCTGCCGTGGACGGTCAGACAGTTGTGAAAACTGACCTGCCCCTTGCGCAACAGCAACGGCACGTATCGCAGCGGCATCCCGGTGCGTTCGAGGCGGTCCTGCAACAACGCCGGATCGACGCCGAAGAAGGTTCGACCCCAGCGCAGCGCCCGCACCTCGGGTGTATCCGGCCAGCGGTGACTTCCGTCGACCATCACCACCGGACCCATATCCTCGTCGCAGTCCTGAAGCGCGATCCACGCGGTCAGCATCTTCGTCGAGGTGCAGCTGCGCCAGTAGGCACGGTCGGTGTGCCAGCCGATCGTGGTGTCGCCGTCCCCGGTCTGCGGCTGTTTGTGGACGATGCTGCTCTGCCACAGGCGAATTCGGCTCGTCTGCGCCAGCCGGGCGGCGGTGGCGGCGATCATGGGGCGCAGCATGAAATCGCGGAGGCGGCGATTCGTCAGCGCCACATAGTCGTTGAACCGGATCTGATGCGTCGCGCCCGGAACCCAGTCGTAGAGTTCGTCGATCGCGCCGGGCAGGGGGTCGTCGCGCTCGCCTCGCTGATGCGCCGCGACCGCGGCCAATGCCTCGTCGATCTCCGCGTCGGTGAACAAGCGCGGCGCGACGTACCAGCCGTGCCGCCGATAGAACTCGACGTCGTCATCGGACGGCAACAATTCCCGTGCGGCCCTGGTCAACTGGAACACCGACCACTCCTCTCAGTCCCGCGCCGACCGGCGGTCGACGAGACGCAGACGCAGCCCTCCGGGTACCAACGAGACCGACAGCGGCGGCCGGACGCGGACACCGGGCACGGTCGCCAACCGCCAGCGACTCGCGATGATCGCCAGGGCCAGCACGACCTCGGTCATCCCGAAGGCTTCGCCGATGCACTTCCTGGCCCCGCCGCCGAAGGGCAGCAGGGCGTCGGGGGTCGACACCGCGCGCTCCGGCAGCCACCGGTCGGGATCGAACCGGTCGGGCGCGTCGAACAGGTCGGGGCGTCGCTGAATGACGTAGGGGCTCAGGGCGATCGTGCTCCCGGCGGGCAGCTCGTACGGGCCGAGCCCGGCCGCGGTGGTGACCCTGCGGGTGAAGAACCAGGCGGGAGGGTAGAGCCGTAGCGTCTCGGTGACGATCCGGCTCGCCAGCGGCAGCCGTTCCAGATCGTCGTACTCGGGCAGTCGTCCCGCGAGCACCGCGTCGACCTCGGCATGCAACCGCGCCTCGATATCCGGTTGCCGCGCAAGGGAATACAGCACCCACGACAGCGCGGCGGAGGTGGTCTCCGCGCCCGCGACGAAGAACGTCACGACGGCGTCGCTCACGTCGCCGCGCGCGTCGCTGTCGCGGTCGTGGGCCGCGAGCAGCGCCGAGAGCAGATCCCCGTTGTCGACGCCGCTGGCGCGGCGCTCGGCGATGATGCCGTTCATCGTCGCCCGCAACCGGCGATTGGCGGTGTGATACCGCCGCGTGCCGGGAATCGGCAAGCGGCCGACCGCGTCCGGGAGCAGCGTGCGGTGGAAGGTGCCGTCGAAGGTGGTGGTGAGATCGCCGATCACCCGATGCAGCGCCGCGGCCGGGAGGGTGCTGGAGAACATGGCCGCGCCGAAGACCCGGGAGGCGATGGTGAACATCTCGGAGCACACATCGAGGATTCGACCGGAATGCCAGCCGTCCACGACCGCGGCGATCTGCGTGGTCATCGTGTCCGCGTAGCCCGCGATCCGTCTCGGATGGAAGGCGGGCTGGGCCAGGCGCCGCTTGTGCCGATGCGTGCCGTGGGTACAGGTGGCGACGCTGTCGCCCAGCCACTCCCGTTCGCGTTCCAGGAACAGCCCACCCTTGTCGAAAGTCCGGTCGTCCACCAGAACTCGGCGGGTCAATCCCGGATCACACACCACCACAGCGGTTTTCGGCCCGAGTCGGATTCGCACGACATCGCCGTGTTCGGGCAGCCGCGCGAGAAATGCGAAGGGCTGCTTCAGGAATGGCGGTAGGTGGCCGACCAGCGGCCGTGCGCCGGGCGCGGTCGGTATCACTCGCGAACCCCTTCCGTGTCTCGCGCCGCGACCAAGAGCTTGTTGACGTATTCGAGTGCGAGGCGGGGGGTTCGGAGAATCTCCACGGTCTCGTGGGGTAGCAGCGTCGGAATCCGAACAGGCCATTCCCGTTGGATCCGTTCGGCCAATTCGATCGTGCCCAGCGAATCCAGCCCGAGATCGGTGAAGGGTTGGTCGAGGGCTTTCTCCGTGAGGTCCCGTTCGGCTCCTTCACACGCCCGGTACAGTCGGCTCAAATCGTCGAGGACGAACGCTCTCATCGGTACTCCTTGTCGCCGCTACCGGTTTCATGGCAGGTGCATCCCGTGGCGCGGTCGCGGTGGGCGAGATGCAGACCGTGGCGCACGGCCACCTGGGCCGCCCGCACCGCGACATGTCCATAGCCGCCGAAGAATCCACTCAGCAGAATGCTCGCCGAGCGATTGCGGACCTCGTGCCACCAGCGATCGGGCACGTACAGGACGTCACCGGCGACGAGTTCGACCTCGTACAGCCTTTCCTCGGATCGCGTGGCCGCGGCGATCTCGGCCAAGGGCCGGGCCGACAGGCGTGCCAAGGGGTCGTATTTCGCCGACAGGGCATCGGCCGCTTCGACGAAACCGGGCGGCGCGACGCGAAAACGCTTGCCGCCGCGGATCATGACGGCGATATTGCCCAGGAGGTCGTAGTGGGCCCCGGTCCGCGCCCGGGCGGGACCGACCCAGACTCCCGGCGGCGGGGCGAACGCCCGCCGCGGAAGGAGTACTCTGCGCGGCGAGATGTCGGCGTGCAGGTGCGGAAATCGCCGCAGGAGATCGAATTCCTTGAGATACAGGAATTCCTCGCCGAACTCGTCGTGCGCGAGCAGCCGCATGTAGGCGCCCAGCGTCGACTCGACGAAACGCGTCGCGCCGCTCTCCCGATCTCCGCGCACCAATCGAACGGACATCTCCGGCCGGAGTCGCCCGAGGAAGTCGAAATCCCACCGCCGGACGGCGGGCCACCCCGCGGCCAGGCCGGGGAAGAAGGCCGGTTCTCGTCGTGCGATGTAGTCGCTCAACGGCGCGGTGGCAGGTCGCAGTTGCGGCACGGTACTCACCCTTCAGAGACTCCGGTGGATGACGACCCCGTAATTCATCGACTGCGAGTGCGGAAAGTAGTTCGGCTTGACCGCGACGATCGTCGTGAAGCCGTGCATGTGGTAGTAGCGCAGTTGGCGGTCCAGGGGTGTGCCGTCGTCGTTCGTCGCCCGCGCGTACGCGTCGGGCGAACCCTCCGGATTGGCCGCGAGCCATTCCCGCAATCCGGGGACGGTCGAACCCCCGTACAGGTGGCGATAACCCATATCGGCCAATCGCGGCAGGAAGGAGCGGAACAGCGCCTCGGCCGCGTCGGCGCTGGTACTGGTCAAACTGACGCCGAATACGCAATCCGTGCTCCCGGCCGGGGGCAGGGGTGCGTAGGCACACCCCCGCCAACTGTCCGCGTCGCGAACCGTTTCCCTCGTGACGGGTCGAGCGAACATGGACGCGAGCAATTTCTCCCCGTCCGCCGAGAACGCCCCGGCGGCATGGCCGGGCAGGCGATCGATCCGCTCGAACAATTCCGCCGGGGTCGCGGCCTGCGCACGATCCCATTTGGCGTGCTCCAACTCCACCACCCGGTCCAGGTCGGACAGTCGAAGATCGCGTACCTCTACATCTGTTGTCGGCATGAGCCTTCCTTCCGCGGGTCCACTCTCGCTACCGGAGTTGCTCATCGAGGTGCAGGGCGAGTCGGGTCGGCGTGGGATGGTCCAGGATGTTCGCGACGGTGAGCCGCACGCCGGTGGCGCCGCTGAGACGGGTGCGCAGCTCCACATTGGACAGCGAGTCGAATCCGGCATCCCGGAAGGTCCGGTCCGCGGCGAGGGCGTCGGGGTCCTGGTGGCCGAGGACGAGGGCGGCGTGGGTACGGATCAACGCGGTCAGCGCCTTGACGCGTTCGCCGCGCGGGAGGCCGATGAGCTCCGGTCGGGGCTCGGGTGCGGTGGCGTCGCCGTCCGGGACGGGCGTCCGGGTCCGAGGCAGTTCGGCCAGGATCTCCGCCAGCGGCGTGTCCGGGTCGGCGCGCGACAGCGCCGTGGCGACGAGCAGCGGCTCGTTCTGTTCCAGGGCCGTATCGAACACGGCGAGCGCGTCGGCGGTGTCGAGGGCGGCGATGCCCTGCCGGGCGAGCCGGGCGCGGTCGGTGTCGTCGAGGCGGGAGGTGAGCCCGCTGGACTGCCGCCACAGCCCCCACGCGATCGACGTCGCGGGCAGCCCCACGCTGTGCCGGTGGTAGGCCAGCGCGTCGAGAAAGGCGTTCGCCGCCGCGTAGTTCGCCTGCCCGGCCGTGCCGATCACCCCGGCGACCGACGAGAACATCACGAAGGCACGCAACTTCGTCCCCGCGGTCAGCTCGTGCAGATGCCGGGCGGCGAACGCCTTGGGGGCCAACACCTTTCGCAGCCGATCATCGGTCATCTCGGTGAACACGCAATCGTCGAGCACCCCCGCGGCGTGCACGACCGCGCCGAGCGGATGGCGGGGCGGGATACCGCCGATCACCGACGCCAGGGCGGCGCGGTCGGACACATCGCAGGCCGCGAGCGTGATCTCCGCTCCCAGCTCACGCAGTTCGGCCGCCAGTTCCCGGGCCTCGGCCGCCCGATCGCCGCGGCGACTCACCAGAACGAGATGACGGCAACCGTGCGCGGTGACGAGATGACGCGCGAGCGATCGGCCCAGACCTCCGGTGCCGCCGGTGATCAGCACGGTCTCCTCGGGTTCGAGCGCGATGGGCTGGGTCAGGACGAGCTTGCCCGTGCTGTAGCCCTGCCCGAGGTGCCGCAGCACATCCCGCACGTGGCCGATGTGCCAGGTTCGAACGGGCAGCGGGCCCGACCCGCCGTCGGCGAACAGCGCCCGGAGTCTGTCGAGGACTGCCGCCACCCGAGCCATCGGAAGTTCCGCGATATTCATTGCGGCGTAGGTGATTTCGGGATACTCGGCGGGATCCCGCAGGTCGGTCCGCCCCATTTCGATATAGGTTCCGCCGGGCCGCAGGAGCCGCAGCGACGCGTCCACCGCCTCGCCCGCCAGGCTGCCGAGGACGACATCGACACCGTCGCCGCCGGTGCTGTCGGCGATCCGCTGTTCGAATCCGAGTGTGCGCGAGTCGGCGATGCGTTCCGGCGGGATTCCCATCGCCTCGACCAGCCGTTGCTTGGAATGGCTTGTGGTGGCGTAGATTTCGGCTCCGAGCAGGGTGGCGATCCGCACGGCCGCCATGCCGACCCCGCCCGCCGCCGAGTGGATCAGCACGCGCATATCCGGTTTGACCTCGGCGAGTTCGACGAGCGCGTGGTAGGCGGTGAGAAAGGCGATGGGCGCACCGGCGGCCTCGGCATCGCTCCACTGGTCGGGCACGGGCAGGAGCGCACGCCGGTCGACGACCGCCCAGGGCCCGAACGCCCCGGGCCGTGCCCCCGCGCGCAGCACGACCGCGGCGACACGAGCGTCGAGTTCCACATCGCGGACCCGTTCGCCCACCTCCACGACATGACCGGCCACTTCGAATCCGAGTGCGGTCTCCGGGAGGACGCCGAGCGCGACGAGCGGATCGCGGAAGTTCACGCCGCCGGCCACGACGCGGATCCGCACCTGATCCGGCTCGAGCGGCAGCGTGAGGTCGGGTGCGGGCGCGATCGCCACGCCGTCCAGGGTCTTGTCCGCGCCCGGCACGAGCCGCCACGGTTGGTCGACGGCAGGGGGCCGCAGCAGGCCGTCGCCCGCGGGAGCGAGCCGCGGGACGAGGGCCCGTCCGCCGCGCAGCGCCAATTGCGGACGGCCGCAGCCGATCGCGCCGATCAGCAGACGGGGATCGATTGGGCCGGTGTCGAGATCGATCAGCCGCACGCGGCCCGGATTCTCGGTCAGGGCCGTGCGGATCATCCCCGCGCAGGCCGCTCCGACCGCGTCCGACACGCATTCCGCGAAGCTCGCGCTGGCGGCGCCGTGCGTGAGGCAGACGATCATCGTCCGGTCGAGCGTGTCGTCGGACAGTAGTGTCCGCATATCGGCCAGCGTGCGCGAAAGACGTTCCCACAGCGCGGTTTCCGTGGGCAGTCCGGGTTCCTGGCGACGGAGATCGAGCAGGACGACCTCCGGGACACGGCGACCGGCCCGCAGCGCGACCGTCAGCGCGCGGGCATCGGGGCGCACATCGGCCCCCGGGAGGTCACCGCGCGCGCCGACAACCGCCCACCCCGACGCATCGCCCTCGCTGTCCAAATCGATTGGCCGCCAACCGATTCGGAAGGCGTTCGCGGCGAGCACATCACGCAGCCCACGTCTGGTCACCGGACGCAGGAGCAGATCCCGGAAGTCCGCGACGAGGTTCCCCTCGGTGTCGGTGACCCGCACATGGTGACGGTCCGGTCCGGCCGGAATTATGGTGGCGCGCAGATGGTCGGCCCGGCACGGCAGGATGCGTGCGGAGCCGAGGGTGTACGGCACGAGGGTGTCCCGCTCGGATCCGGACAGCAGGAGCGCGTGCAGGATCGAGTCGATCAGCGCGGGATGAACGGCGAAGCCCTCGGCGGGGCCGTCCGGTTGCCGCCCGAGCCGGACCTCCGCGTACAGCGTGTCGCCGACGCGCCAGGCGGCGGTGAGATTCTGGAAGCCGGAACCGTAGTCGTAGCCTCGGTTTCGGAGCATCGCATAGCATCCGTCCACGGGCAGGGGACGGCTGCCGGGCGGCGGCCACGCCCGGTCGCGGGCATCGTCTCCGCCGTTCACCGGGGCGGGGTCGATGATCGTCGTCGCCTCGCCGTGACACCGCCACGGCCCGTTGTCCGCGCGCTCGCGGGAGTGCAGGGTGAGTCGGCGGTCGCCGTCGTGTCCCGGGCTGCCGCACACGACCTGGATGTCGACGGCCGAATCCCGCAGTGGCAGCGGGGAACTCAGCACCAGGTCCCGGATCCCGCCGCCGCCCGCTCGCGCGGCGCACCAGGTGAGAATGTCCACGGTCACCGTGGCGGGCACGATGACGCGGTCGAACACCTTGTGGTCGGCCAACCACGCGTGTTCCCCCGGATCGAGGCGGCCCAGGCACAACAGCCCGCCGTCGGACAGGTCGGTGGTGGCGGTGATCAGCGGATGGTCCGCGGTATCGAACGATCCCTCGCGCGCCGCCCGTGACCTGTTGGTGGGGAGCCAGTAGGACCGGCGTTGCAGCGCGTAGGTGGGCAGGTCGACCTCGCGCGCGTCGGGATACACTGCGTCCCAATCGATATCGGCGCCCTGTGCGTGCGCGTCGGCGACGGCGGCGAGGAAGTCCGCGCCGCCGCCGCGCTCGCGCTGCAAGGTGGCGGTGATCCCGGCGTCGATGTCGACCGCGGCGGCGAGGTCGTCGATGGCCCCCGTCAGCACGGGGTGCGGCGACACCTCGACGAATTGCCGATAGCCCGCGGTCAGCGCGCACCGGATGGCCGCGTCGAAATCGACCGGGCGGCGGAGGTTTTCGAACCAGTACGAGCCGTCCAGGCGGGTGGCGTCGATGATCTCGCCGGTGGTCGAGGAGACGATGGGCAGCCGCGCCGGGTGGCATTCGAGGTCGGCGAGGTCGGCGTGGATACGGTCGCGCAGGGTCTCCATATGCTGGCTGTGGGAGGCGTAATCCACCGGCAGCAGCCGAGTGTCGACACCGGCGTGTTCGCAGTGGCGCAGCAGCTCCGTCATCGCTTCGGCGTCACCGGCGACGACCGTGGCCGACGGCCCGTTGACCACCGCCACCTCGAGCCGATCGTCCCACCGGCACAACAGTTTTCGCGCGCGCTCGACGGGCACCGCCAGCGCCGCCATGGCTCCTCGCCGGTCGACCGCTCGCAGCGCGGCGCTGCGCAGCGCCACCACGCGGGCGGCCTGGTCGAGGGTGAGCGCACCCGCCACATGCGCCGCGGCGATCTCGCCCTGGCTGTGCCCGATGACGGCCGCGGGCGTGACACCGAGGCCGCGCCACAGTTCGGCCAGCGACACATACATCGCGAACAGCAGCGGCTGGATCACCTCGGCCCGCTCGATCGGCGCACTCCGCTCCCCGCGCAACACGCCGAGGACATCGAAGGTCACATAGGGTTTCAGCGCGTCGGCGCAGCGTGCCACCGAGCGGGCGAATACGGGGGAATCGCGAAACAGCCGGGCGCCCATCCCCTCCCATTGCGAACCTTGTCCGGGAAAGACGAAAACCGGACCGGGTCCGTGCCGAACCTTGCCCAGGGCGACCCCGGGCGCGACCGGTGTCCCCGCGGCGACGGCGTCCAGCCGCGCCAGCAGTTCCGCGCGCCCGGTGCCGGTGACCACGGCGCGATGCGCCAGCGCGCTGCGCGTCGTACCGAGCGACCAGCCGAGATCCACCTCGGACAATTCCGGACGGGTGCGCATGTGCGCGGCGAGCGCCCGCGCCTGGGCGACGAGCGCGGACGGCGACGCGCCGTACAGTGGCAACATCGAAAATCCTTGCCGCCGTTTAGGATTCGAGCCTCGGCGCCGTCCTGTACCGACGTCCGGAGGTGCGGGCGCCTCCTCGAGGATCACATGGGCATTGGTGCCGGTGATCCCGTACGACAGCACACCCGCCCGCCGCGGTTCGGTCGTTCGCGGCCACGGCCGAGCCTCCCGCAGCAGTCGCATCCCGCCCGACCAGTCGACTCCCGCGAGGGGATGCTCCACGTGCAGCGTGGCGGGCAATCGCTCGTGCTGGAGCGCCAGCACCATTTTGATCAGGCCCGCGAGTCCGGCGGCGGCCAGGGTGTGGCCGATATTCGATTTGACCGAACCCACCCACAGCGGATCGTCCGCGCGGTGGTGCCGCGCGTAACCATCTCGGAGCGTCTCGGCCTCGGTCGCGTCTCCCAGCGGCGTGCCCGGCCCGTGCGCCTCGATCGCCCCGATGTGCTCGGGACGCAGCCCGGCGTCGTCGAGCGCGGCGGCGATCACGGCCCGCTGGGCGCGCCCGTTGGGCGCCTGTAAGGTGGCGCTGGCCCCGTCCTCGTTGACCGCGCTGCCCCGAATCACCGCCAGCACAGGCTTTTTCAGCCGCCGAGCTCGTTCCAGCGACATCAGGACCAACGACGCGACCCCTTCCGCCGGAGCGAAACCATTACCGTCGGCGGAGAATCCGCGGGAATGGCCGTCCACCGACAGCACCCGGTGCCGCGAGTATCGGGCCAGCATCGACGGGTCGCAGATCGCGGTGGCGCTGCCCACGATCGCCACCTCGCACTCGCCGGACCGCACCGCCCGCGTCGCCAGGTGCACGGCCACCAGCGCCGACGAGCAGGCGGTGTCCACGGTGATGGCGGGCCCGCCGAGCCCGAGGGCGTAGGCGATTCGTCCGGAGGTCGCGCTCAGCATCGTGCCCATCAGCAGATGCCGCTCCAGGCCCGGGATTCGCGAGCCCGCCAGACCGTAATAGCTGTCGGTCGCGCCGACATAGACCCCCGCCCGGACCTCGCTCAGCGCTCGCGGGGTCAGCCGCGCGCGTTCCAGCGCCAGCCACGAGCTTTCCAGCAGCATGCGTTGTTGCGGGTCCATCGTGGTGGCCTCGCGCGGGCCTATCCCGAACAGGCCGGCATCGAAGGCGCCGATATTCGGCAGAAAGCCACCCCGCTGGATATAGGTGGACCCCTCCACGGCCGGGTCCGCGTTGTAGACGCGCCGGAGATCCCAGCCGCGGTCGGTGGGGAGACCGGCGGAGACGTGTCGCCCCTCGGACAGAATCTCCCAGTAACCCGCCGGATCATCGGCGCCGGGGAACCGACAATCCATCCCTACGATCGCGACGAATTTCTCGGGGCCGGAGTCTGCGTGGTCCATCATCGCACCGTTCGTTCGTCGCGCCGTCAGGAGGCGTAGTCCACGTATTTCCCGGCCAGCTTGGCCATGAAGTCCTTCGCGCCGATCGAACGGTATTTGGGAGTTCCGCCGGGCCACACGTCGAGCGTCGAGGTCTCCCGGGGAAGAACGAGATAGGGAACGGAGATCCGGGATATCGCCCGATGTCCGGGGTCCCGCGGCGCGCACACCCGGTGCGAACAGGAGCGGAAACGGTCGTTGCTGACCAGTTGAAGCCAGTCGCCGCTGTTGAGAATCATCGACCCACGCGGCGCGGTGACCCGGCTCCAGGTTTTGCGCCGCGGGTGGAATACCTGCAAGCCCTCGATCGGGTTGGCGGGCAGCAGGGTGATCAGGCCGTAGTCCTCGTGCGTCATGAAACGCCCGGTCTTCGCGGGCCCGCTCACCCGGTCCGCGACGGCCGGATAGTGGTTGATCCGCAGCACGCCGTACGGCGGTGACAATTCCTCGTCGTAGATCGAGGCGTCGATATCCAGATAGCGGAGGAGGGCCCGCACGAGCGGCAGCGTCATTTCCTCGCATGCCCGCCAATACGGTCGCAGCGCGGTTTCGAACTTCTCGTGGGGCCAGAATCTCAGCGCCTTGTCGTGATCCTCGCCGGGCAGACGGAAGGAATCGCGGAAGAACTCCCACGCCTCCACGGCGTTCGGCCGGTTCGGTGTCCACTCCTGGACCGCGAAGTACCCACGACGGAACGCTCCGCCGTACACGAAATCCGTCGCGGCGAATTTCAGCTTCTGTTCCTCGGGAATCGTGGTGAACAGTGCCAATGCGTGCGCGTCGGTGGCGTCCAGCAGGTCGGCGTCGATGCCGTGATTGATCAGAATCGCGAGCCCGGTATCCGCCATCGCGCTGCCGAGCGTCTCGATGAAACGTTCCTGTGCCGCCGCGTCGCCGGTCAGCTCGGACATATCGCAGACCGGCGGCGTGAAACTGTCGTCGAATACATCGTCGGGGCTTTCCTCGAGCGAGTAATCGAGATCCTTGTCCACCACGCCGTACGCGCCGAGCGCCTTCTTCGCGTTACTGGTACCCACGTTTCCGCCTCCTGGCGATAGATCAGCGATCCGCGTACCGCGCGGCCAACCTCGTCATGAAATCCCGCCCGCTGATCGGCCGATATTTCGGATCGAAACCCGGCAACACCTCGACGGTCGACGTCTCGTGCGGGTGGACCACATACGGAATGGTGAGGCGGGGCACGGCCCGCTGGGCGCGGTCACGCGGCACGCCGACGCGATGGGTGCAGGACGCGAAATGGTCGCTGGTGATCATCTTCAGCCAGTCGCCGCTGTTCACTACGAAGGATCCGGCGGGCGCGTACACCCTGCTCCACGTCTTGCGGCGCGGGTGGAAGACCTGCAATCCCTCGACCGGGGTGGCGGGCAGCAGGGTGATCAGACCGTAGTCCTCGTGGGCGAGAACGCGCCCGGTCCGCCCGGCCGCGGCCGTGGCCTCCTCGATCGGCGGATAGTGGTTGAACCGCAGCACGCTGTTCGGCGGGGACAGTTCTTCGTCGTACAACGAGGGCTCGACGCCCAGATATCGGAACATCGCGTGCACGAGGGGCAGGACAATGCGCTCACACGCCTGCCAATACGGCCGCAACGCGACCTCGAATCGCTCCTCCGGCCAGAAGGCGAGGGCCTTCTCGGCATCCTCCCCCGGAATACGAAATGCCGATTTGTCGAGCTCCCAGGCTTCCACCGAATTCGGCAGCGACGGGGTGCTCTCCTGGAGCGGAATGTACCCCATCAGCAGCGGCTCGCCGAATGTGCAGTCCGTCGCGATGTATCTCATCTTTCGTTCGAGAGGTACCGTCGTGAACATCTCGAGCGCCGCGTCGGTGGCTGCGGGCAGCACCCCTTCGGCCCCATGGTTGATCAGGATGACGAGACCGATATCAGCCATGGCCGTGCCGAGTCGATCGATGAACCGACGCCGCGCGACTGCATCGCCGTCGAGGTCCGCCATATCGCAGACCACGGGCTCGAAACCGTCGTCGAATACGTCGTCGGGGCCTTCCACAAGCGAATATTCCAGGTTGTCGAGATCGTTCTCCACCACCGCGAATTTCGTGTGCTCTGCATCTGTATTTACGCTCACACCAGCCCCACAGGTCAGGATCAGATGTCCGGGCGGGATACACCCGACGGCCGAAAAAGCTCGAGAATGATCGTACGAGACGGAACTACCGCGTGGTCCAAGGTTGCCCCACCTGCGGGTGCGCTGTCAACAGCTCGACTAAAGGGGGGAGAATTCGAGGAAGACGACGCGACAATGGCTACGGGACGGCAATCAGACCCGGCAGTATGCCTCGCATTCAGGAGAATGATCCATTATCGGTGCACGCGTATTCGCGCGCCGAGGTACGCAACCGCGTGCGACGGTTGTCGCCGAAAGACGATGCGGTACCCATATATTCGCCGCCGGAAATCCCGTTCGAGAACGGTCGAGTCGGCCGCGACGTCGACAGTGGTCGCGCCCGGCGACCGCGCATCCGGCGCACGGCATCCCGGTTCGGCCGCGAGTTCTCGAGACTGTCGCTGGCTCCCCCTCGACAAGGCGGCGATCCCGCGTGCGCGAGTGCGGGACCACGGCCCTGTACCCCGCTGAGCAGAAGGTGTCGACCTTCGGCGCGGAGTCCGGGGTCCGAACATGCTGAACTGTTGCGCACGAGGAGCGCACCCAAGATCGAAAGTGCGAATCTTGCTCCGCGAGTCTTCGTTCGGCGATCACCGGCAGAAGCCTGTCCCGCCGCGAATACCGTGCCGTCGTCGAGCCGAAGAGAAACGCAGCCGATACGGGTACGACGGCTCGCACGCAACCGACTCGTCTCGACAATCGAACCGTTGCGGAAACTCCAACGCGCACCCGCGAATTCAGGGAAATATGACGATCGTCGGCCCGTACGCTGCCCGGCACGCGCACCGGTCCCCCACCGGAGCAGTAGCGGCCGGTATGCCCTCTCGTCCAGCGCCAACGCGCCGCGCGACGTGATCGGTCGCCGAACGCCTCCTGCTCATCCGTCACATCGCTGCCCTCCCGCCTCAGCAGCCACACGACGTTCGTGTCGAATTCGTTATTACCGTTTTCTTCCATTTGGTAATAAGTGGGCATACTCGAAGATGTGACCCTGGCAAATAGACAGCTAATCACTGGCCCGCCCGCTCGACCCACGCCGCCACCGACCACGCACGTCGTTCGCACCGAGCGGAGGACAGGTGATGACCCGTATCGATACCCCCGCTACCACCCGGCCCCGGCTGGGCCTGGCCGTGCTGATCCTGCCGGTCCTACCGGTATCGATGGATGTCTCGATCCTGTATCTGGCGATGCCGACGGTGACCGAGGACCTGACCCCGTCGGCCACCCAACGGCTGTGGATTCTCGATATCTACGCGTTCGTCGTGGCGGGACTGCTGATCACAACGGGAAATCTGGGCGACCGAATCGGCCGGCGCGCGATCCTGCTGGGCGGCGCGACCGTCTTCGGGCTGGCCTCGGTGCTCGCCGCGTTCGCGCCGACCGCGGCCGCGCTCATCGCGGCCCGGGCGCTGATGGGCGTGGGTGGTGCGATGCTGCTGCCGTCGAGCCTCGCGCTCATCTCGAGCCTGTTCCCCGAACCCCGCGCGCGCTCCACCGCCATCGCCGTGTGGACGGCGTTCGCGGCGGGCGGATCGGCCGTCGGGCCGATCATCGGCGGGGTGCTGCTGCACGACTTCTGGTGGGGCTCGGTGTTTTTAATCAATATCCCGGCACTGCTGGTCCTGCTGGCAGTGGGTCCACTGCTGCTGCCGGAGCGTCGGGCGGGTGGGCGCGGGCCGCTGGATCTGCCGAGTGTGGTGCTGTCGATCGCCGGAATCCTGCCGCTGGTGTACGCGGTGAAGGAGGCCGCCGCGGCGACCATGAGCGCGGCGACAATCGGGGTGGGCGTCGTCGGCGCGATGGTGCTGACCGTATTCGTGTGGCGGCAGCGACGGCTCGCCGAACCGCTGGTGGATCCGCGGTTGTTCCGGGACGGGAGATTCCGCCTCGCCGTCACCTCCAGCGTGGTGGGCACCCTCTCCGGCGCCGGAATGGGCTCTCTCACCAGCATGTACCTGCAATCGGTGGCCGGGCGCGACGCCTTCGAGGCGGCCCTGCTCGGCATCCCCGGCGCGATGGCGGTGTTCGTGTTCTCGATGAGCGGGGCCCGGGTGGCGCGGCGGCTCGGGGTGCGCAACGCCTTCGGGGCCGGGCTCGGCGCGGCCGCCGTCGGCAACCTGCTGCTGCTCGGCATCGGCGTCGACGGCGGAATCGGTTGGTACATCACCGGTTCCACGATCGCGGGCATCGGCTACGGGATCGTGTTCATGCTGGTGCCCGATCTCGCCGTGGCCGCGGTGCCGCCGGAACGGGCGGGCTCGGCCCTCGGCGTCTCCGAGACCAGCCTCGAACTCGGCCACGCCCTGGGCCTTTCCCTCCTCGGCTCGCTCGCGACGCTGGTGTTCCGTTCCGGCGGCGACTTCGCCCCGACCCTCGGCGAGACACTCGCGCGGTCGGGCGACGACCCCGCCTCGGCCGACGCCGCCCGGAGCTCGTTCGTCACGGGCATCCACGTCGCCACCACGACCGGTGCGGCGCTGCTCGTCCTGGTCGCCGCCGCGGCGATGCTGGGATCTCGCGTCCGGCCGACCTGACGACGCGTGTGCGACAGGCCCTTTCACATCGGAAACTGGCTGGTAGCCAGCCTCCCCGCCAAGCCCGCTGAGCGAGTTGATCATTCGTCGCGGGCAAACAGCGGGTGTACGGATTCTGATCGCCGCGTGACTCGCCCCACGGAACGAACGCACCTGCGCTACTGTGATGCTCGGCGTTAGCCAGAATGTAGATTCGCGTGGAAGGAACCTGTCGAATGGGATTCGAAATCAAGGGAACGATCGCCGATCACTACAACGAGGCCGGCGGCGCGTCGAGCCCCCTCGGTGAGCCGATCTCCGAGGAGCTGGACGCCCCCAACGGCGGCAAGTATCAGGAATTCACCGGCGGCGTCATCTATTTCAGCCTCCCGACGGGTACCTACACCGTGTACGGCGCCATCCGTGAGGCGTGGGAGGCCCAGGGCGGCGCGGGCGGCCCGCTGGGCTACCCGGTCTCCGACGAGGAGGACATCGAGGGCGGCAAGATCAGCCGTTTCGAGCACGGCTCGATCAGCTACTCGTTTGCCGAGGGCAAGGCGACGGTTCACCAGGACTAGCGGACCGCGCTCCGGGTCGGGTGGCCGTCGGTCCTCGCGCCGACGGCCACCCGGCTCGCCCGGATTGGACCAGCCACTGTCGCCAATCATTAGCTGTGACAGGCTCACTCGCCGGGCGTGGGGTCCCCCTCCCCAACACTCGGGTTGTACGCCAGCAGCTCCCAGCTGTGCCCGTCCGGATCGTCGATCGCCCTGTTGTACAGCCAGCCCATGTCCTGGGCCGCGCGCGGTTCGGTGGCGCCCGCGGCCAACGCCGCGTCGGCCAGACGATCCACCTCCTCGCGCGATTCGGCCGCCAGCGCGTTGATCACCTCGAGCGAGCCGCTCGCGATGTCGCGTTCGGTGAACGTCGCGAACGTCTCGCGCGTCATCAGCTGCACCACGATCGCGTCGGCGAGAACCACCTGCGCCGAGGTGTCGCCGGTGAAGTCCGGATTGATCGTTCCCCCCATCGCCGTGTACACCTTCGTGCTTGCCTCCAGGTCGGTGACCGGCAGGTTGACGTAGATCTGCGCGAATGCCATGACAGTGCCTCCAAAGATGTTCGGGTGCCGGATCTTCCGGCGTCACCACGAAATCTAGGGCCGCACCTCGACCTCGGTCTTGTACAGGAGCGACAGCATCTCCTCGTCGTCGGCGCGCCGCAGCTGCGAGGCCGTGCGACCGGTGAACCGGGTCAGCGACCGCGCCAGATGCGGCTGATCGTGATATCCCGCCCGCTGCGCGACCTCGACCGCCGCGACCCCCTCCCGCAACAGCTGCACCGCCAGCCGGGCCCGCTCGATCTGCCGGATCGCGCCCTGCGTCAACCCGGTCGCCGCCGCCACCCGCCGCTGCACCGACCGCGGCGTCACCAATGTGGTCGTGTCACCGCGCAGCACATCGGTGACCAGCGGATCCCGCCGCAACAACCCGGCGCGGACGAGCCGGTCCACGAACACATCGGCGTTGTCGTAGCCGGGGATCTCCCACTCCTCACCGTCGAGCACGAACGAGCGAGCCGTGGTGTACGGGCTCGATATCGCGGTATCGACGAGCCCCGGCACCGGCAGCGAGGCCAGAAACGCGCCGTGCCGGAAGATGATCCCGACCGTCTCGCCCACCCCCGCACCGAGTTCCACCACCGTCGGACCGGTCTCCGGCCCGCGGACCGACACGTGCGTCTCCCCCCGATCGCGCCACACGACCAGCTCCCAGTTCGAATTCGCCACCGACCGCATCCGCGACGGAACCGGCCCCGCGCCCGGCCCTGCGCGGTAGACCCGCTCGACATACGGGGAATCCGAGGAGCGCTGGTCGAGACCGTCGGCCGGTTCATCGGTCACGGGCATGAACCTAACACCCGGCGATGAACACGTCCGACTGTCGGTGTGCCCCGAGGATTGAGGGCTCGGGAATCCATAACGCTGTCCGCACGCGGGACGACAAACTGAACATGAAACACGTTCCCTTACAACAGTTCACACTACGCACCGCCGTGCTCGCGGCAGCGACGGCAGCCGCCTGGGGCGCGCTGGCCGGTCCCGCCGCCGCCACCCCCACCGATCCGGTCGCCCAGTTCACCCCGACCCTCACCAGGGTCCCCGGCCCCGACTGCGCCGCGATCATCAACGCCGAAACCGTACCGCAACCACAGTCCGGCACCTTCGGTGTCCGAGCGAAGATCACGCAGACCGGGGAGTTCTGCGGGACCTATTACCTCACCGTGCACTGGCGCAACACCGACACCGGCCTGACCAGCGGACAGTCCCAGCGCGTCGACGGCACCACGGTGGTCGGCCTACCGGACAACGTGATCACCGGAATCGGCATGGCCCCCGGCACCGGCAGGGTCGAGGCGTGGATCGACACGTACTCCGAGGTCTATCCGCAGAACGCGGACCTCGAGCACATCGCGGGGCGGGCGACGGTCGTCTTGACGTAATCCCTTGTCCGAGAGATCGTTTCGACTGATTCACTCACGGGGTGCGCCGGCATCCGAGGTCAGGAAATCGACCACCAACGCGGTGACCTCGGCCGGACTGTCCACGTGCGCGAAGTGCGATGAGTGGTCCAGCCGGTGTAGCCGCGCATCCGGTATCAGCCCGGCCAGTTTCGGCCCGGTGGCGGGCGGCACCATCGGGTCTTGGCGGGAATAGATGAGCTGCAACGGCATCGGGAACGGTTGCCGTGCGCTCCGGCGCCTCCGGAGTTCGCCGGTGAACTCGGCGAACCCGCGGGGCGCCATCACATCCCGCAGATAGCCGACGAAGGTGCGAATGCCCTCGTCGGCCGCCAGGGGTGTGCCGTACTCGCGGGCCTCCTCGAGTGATTTGAGCGTGTCGTCGTAGTAGTGCACGACCCGGTGCGCCCAACGCATGGTGTCGCGCCGGACCCACCACCCGAAAACCGTTGTCGCACAAGGAATCGACAACGCCGCGTGCAACGCGTGCATCCGCGCGACCGGGAATGCCGGGGCATGGATGTTCACCAGGCGGGAGAACGCGCCGGGATCGGCGAGGGCGTGGCGCATGGCCAGATATCCGCCGAGGGAATTGCCGACCGCGGCACACCCCCGCAATCCGAGCGTGTCCTGGAATTCGCCGATCCACGCCGCCATCGCCGGTGCCGAAAGCCGCACGGCCGGTTGGCTACTGCGACCGTTGCCCGGCAGATCGGGAACGATCAGACGGAAATGGGCGCCGAGCCCCTCCAGGACGTACCGCCACGAGTAGCTCGTGGTCATGAGGCCGTGAATCAACAGAAGCGGTGCGCCACTGCCGAATTCGCGATAGTGCACCCGGACGGGCCCCAACGACGCCGAGTCCATCTCCAGCTCCCGCGGCGTCGACGCGAAGTAGGGGTGCGGCCGCGTCGGAAACTCGGGCAGCCGAGCGAAGCGCTGCTGCCGGAACGGTCGCGGTGTGGTCTGGTCGGTACGAACGGTCACGATTCCTCCCCGATCCGAGTTCTTGCAACGCTTGCATGAACTCTCGGACGGTACGCTACGCACCGACCGGACTTATTGCAACGATTACAAGAGACAGGCCGAGCGTGGACCCCCGCAAACAACGCACGATCGACGCACTCCTGCACGCCGCGGGCGAGATCTTCAGCGACCGCCCCGCCGACGAGGTGACCGTGGAGGAGATCGCCGAGCGGGCCGGCGTGGCGGTCGGCTCGATCTACAACCATTTCGGGTCCAAATCCGGCCTGCACGCCGCGGTCGTCGAGCGCGTGCTCGACCTCGACCGCCGCTTCATGGACCTGGCCTTCACGCCCGACCGGACCCCCGCCGAGCAGATCTACGCGGTAGCCGAACAGTACCTACAGTTCTATCTCCAACACCCCGAGTACTTCCGCATGCTCGCCTTCCCCACCGATCCCGGCCGATACTCGGCCGGACGCGACCTGTCCGACCGCCTGGCCCGAAACATCAAGCGCCAGAACGACCGCCTGGTCGACGCCCTCACCGCCGCCATCGCCGCGGGCATCGCCCGCCCCGTCGATCCCGCGAAGGTCGCCACCGTCCTACTCGCCGCCTGGAACGGCATCATCAGCCTCAACTGGCGGCCGGACCAACTCCACCGCACCGAGGCCGAACTACGAGAGCTGTTGGAAACCGCCGCCGATGTCATCGCCAATGGGCTGTTGGCGAATCCGGGTTAGCGGCGTTCGACGCCGCAGAGCATCCCTGAAATCAGGCAATTCGACACCTCGGTGAGCGTATCGCCGCCCCGGCGACCCGAGTTCCCGACGATCCAAATCCAAAAACCCTCCTCCCAGAGTTCACACCACATGACGAATCGTCCTGCACCACAAGAGGTTCGATGCGACTGCACCCCAATTTCCCGGATGACCGCCGAATCCACTTGATCGGCAACGATTTCGACTTCCGCATCGCGGAATACTGCCCCGCTGTGGCCTGGACCGACGCCCTAACGACCCACCGACCACATCGAAGAACGCGTCCGACGCGAACTGAAACGCCAAGCCCGCCTCGATGATCGAACTTCAGCACCGAGATCTTCCTCTCGGAGGCCTCTCACTGGGTCCGCAACTGGCGATCGGTCACCGGCACGGCGTGACTGTCGCGGCGTCAGGCGCCACTGTGCTTCGAAAAGGTGTTCTAACAGCCGGTTTCAACACTCTCGAACGCCATTGTCACAGCACCGTTTGTAGGCTACAACCCGGCAGCGGACATCGCTGACGGCCGGTGCCTGGCCGGTCGAGCAGACGCGTACACCACCGCCTGTTGACAAATCTGACTTCTTACGTGAAGCTCGATGCAGCGCTACGGCTGTGCCATCAGTATTTTCCTGCGAGAAGTCGTATCTCGCAACGCATCCCAATGGCGAGCCTTGGATGTTGTGACCAGGTCGTCGTTCTGGCGGCTCCAGCTGATCTGATACTTCCGCTTCCTGTGCGCACCCATCCGGGACGCGGTCGATTTCGGTCGCTGATCGCCGGGCCGCGACCACGATTCGCTGATCAGTAGCGGCTTGTGGATCCCACTCGGTTACCGAAGCGGAAGATCTTTCGACTTCCGTTGCCGGCCGCTGAGCTCTTGTATCGAAATCCGTTGACCCCGCCGCGTTTTCGCGACACGGTGGGGTTTGTTGTGTTGTGAGGAGTGTTGTGCCGGATCTGGATAGGCCGCAGCAGAACCCCATACCGCCGTGGACACCCGGGCGTCCCGCCGTGCGAGGTCGGACGTCCGGGATCGTAGCCGGCGGGGGCGGGGGTGGGCGTGTGTACACCTTCCACGGACTGACCGCTACGGGCGCGGCACGGCGGTTGGATCGGATCTTGTCGGTCCAGGACATGACAGGCGCCGCGACCGAAACCCGGACCGAGCCAAACAACTTCTTCACCGTCCCGCAGAACGACGAGATCAAAGGCGCAGCCCTAGCAGGTTCGTCGAAAGCGGTGGCTGTACCCATTGCAGCAATCCCACAACAGTGGGATCCGGGTCGTAGCCCGGGTCAGGTGGACACCGGGACCCTCAACCAGTGGTACGCCGAGCGCGAGCAGTACGACCGAATCACCCCCGGCTCCCCGCCGCCGGCCAAGCAGGAAACACCAACCCCATCGGCGAACTCCCCGTCGTCGGCGACCACGCCCCAGCAATCCTCCACCGCCACGCCGCAACCGGCAACCAGCACACCGGCCGCCAACCAGCCTGCGCCGCAACCACAACCAGCGACCAGCACACCGAGCACAGCCGCCCCGGGATCTGCTGACACGGCCAGCCCGAGCAATCCGGTGGTCGCGATGATCGTCGGCGGCGGTACATCGGTCAACCCGGCACCTGAAGGTTCGCTGCCATGGCTGCTCACTCAGACCCAGCAACAGCCCAAACCCGCACCGGCGCAGCAGCCGGCATCCCTGGCAGAGTCGTCGTCGCCTCCTGCGCGGGTCGATCCCGCTCTGCTGCAAAGCTTTCCGGTACTTCAGACCACCTACAACGCTGATGGAACTATCAAGCTTCCCGAACAGCGGAACAGCGAGAACGCCACCCGCGATGTCCTCAACCAGGTGCCTGGTGTCGAAGACCCGGCGCAGTCGAATCCAGCTCAGCGCGTCGTCGACACGGTGACCAGCGGCGTGCGGCCGCCCGGTGTGGTCGGCCCGCAGGAGCTGGTCGACCTCACCACCGCGCTCGGTCACGGCGAGGACGGCACGACCCCGCTCGCCGGTGGCGGTGAACTGATCAAAACCATCACCAACACAGACACCGGATGGCAGACCGGCTACGACGTAACCCTCTCCAACGGGCAGCACCTGTCCTGGACCAACTCCGGAGTCCAGGCGAATTGGCAACTGCCCAACGGCAACACCGTCATCAAAACCCCTCTCGACGAAGCACGCAAAACCACCTACGAGGACATCACCCGCGCCTACGCAGCCGCTCGTGCCACCGGCCGAGATCTGGCCACCGATCCCGCGATCACTGCCGCGCAGCGGACATCTACCATGCTGTCCGCGCTGGGCGGCAGACCCGGCGACCTGGTCGGGGTCATCAAAGACCGAGACGGCAACATCGTCCAAGTCTCGATCACCGACCGCAATGGAGTCGAACACGTCGTCACAGCCCTCACCGACGAATTCGCTCCCGGCCTACAGTTCGACTTCTACCGCCACCCCGACGGCACCGTCACCGACCGAAACGGAAACCCGTTGGTGATGGTCAACGGCTCCCAGCTCCACCTGAACACCGACCACACCGTCACCATCCCACCTAACCCCGCCGCCAAAGACGTGCGAATCCAGCAGCGGAAACCTGGCAGCGACAGCGCCTCCCAGTACTGGGAACTGCCCGACTCGCCCGCGCGGGGAACCAATGCCCCCAGACTCTATGTTCGTCGACCCGACACCGGAATCTGGGCCGAAATCGCCGAAATACCCCTCCCACCAGGCCTCACCGCGCACCGGCTCTACAAAGTAGCCGGCGGCGGTGTGCTCGTCGAAGACACCAGCGGAACCCACTGGGCCACCGACCCCGGCAAGGCCCTCACCGTCTCCGACGAACTCAAAAGCACCGCAATCGATCTCGCCTTCCTCGCCGGCGGCGAACTCGTCGGCTCGATCGCCGCCCGCGGGGCAACAGCCCTGGGCCGCCACGTTCTGAGCCGCTACGTCGGGCGAGGTACCACCCGTGCTACCGGACCTGCCACCGGCACCTCCGACACCGTCGCCGGACAAGGTCCACGCGGGCTACCCGAGCCCGCCGAAAACGTGCCATCTCCGCAAATGCCTACGACAGAAACAGTCACTCGAACCGCCGAACCAATAAGCGGTCCCTCGACCGCGGAAACCGAAGTGATCGTCGAGGCGAGACAGCCAACCATAACGGGAGGCAGGCAGGGCGAAAGCGGGCCTCACGAGTCGCCAGGAACGAACAATCTACCCAACAGCCACGCCACCCCCTCCAAACCGGGAGCACAGGATCCGACCGCACGGACCTCGACCGGACAATCCAAGTCGCCGTTGACACCCGAGGAGACACCGGTTGGAGACACAACGGGCCCAAAACCGGCGAGTCCTCCGTCGTTGGACGCGGTCCGACACACCGACGTTTCACGCCAACACATCCTAGGAGGGGATGTCCGCAACTCCTCGACAGGAGGGCATCGACCAGGTACCGGCTTCAGCGGGAAGACGGAATTTCCGAAGCATTGGACCGATGAGGACATCATCGATGCCGCTTATCAGGTCACCCAGAAGGGTGAAATGACGAAAGGTCCCTTTATTACGAAGGACGCCCTCGGAAATAGAAGAGTGGCATTCAGCTACGAAGGTAAGATCGATGAGGTAACCGTAAGAACCACCGTGTTCGCGGACGGAGAAATACGCACGTCATTCCCGCTCAAATCTACCGATCCGGGAGTAATCAGCAATCCCAGTCTCCCAGCCGACATACCTTCCAAAGTAAAGAAATCCATCCCACAGTCGCATGCCCCTCGATACAGCAATCCAGAACTCGGCGGAGATGGTAGTTGGACATGGCGAGGAAAGAAAGGCGGCAGGGATACCGAGATCGTTTTATATCCCGACCAAACCTGGACTCGAGCAGTCCGCGAGCCCGACGGCACGTGGAATCGCACAGTCCATGGCCCTGACCAAGAGTGACCCTAGAGGCTATGGCGAGGTATGATAATAATCTTTGATGGCAGCGAAATGATTTCAGGAGGGCGCAATGGTGGACGTCTATTCGGGAACGTCCGAGCTGTGTCGACAGTTTGCAGGAAGACTTCCCGACCACTACATCGACGCCGCCCGGGGCAGTTTCGTAGGCGGTGAATATGCCATGGCCCTACAGGCTATAATTCTGGGGGCGGAAAATGATCGCGTGGGCGTCACCCGCGACGAAGCCCGTCTGATGCGAAGTCTGCTCGACGAAGCCGATCTGGACGAAAGCGACGTGAACTCTATACCTATCATCGATGAAGCGCCACCTCTCCGGTACGGGTTCGACGCCGATGGAACGAGGGATCTTCCAGATCCCTCCTACGCTGACAAATTGATCCGCGAATGGGCCGCCGAAAACAATCCACGATGGATCGGACGGTCTCGGCGCACACCGATCGCCCGATCCGGGGAAGCGGCGACGTGGCTGTATGTCGTGGAGACGGCACCCGATACCAACGAATTCAATGACTACATTGCAATCAGCAGAATGCTCTGGACGGCTCTTCAGGACCAATGTCTCGTGGAAGTTTTCAGAGAAGGCGCAACCCTCCCGCCCTACCACAAATCAGCAGTGGCGAATTCGGCCAGAATATGGCCATAACGACATCATGCAGTCCGTATCCGGTTGCGCAGCGCTTCCAGCAGTTCGACCTGCTGTTCGGGGTGCACGGGTACGAGATTGAGCGCGATGTGCATCTCGTCGGCGCCGACCTCCAGCGCGTGGTCGAGTTCGTGGAGCACGGCGTCGGTGAACGCGCGGGGAGAGAGTCGGCGACGGGCCGGGATCACGTTCACCACGACGGTGCCGGTACCGCCGGCCGCTCGGTACCAGCCGACGTGTGCGCGGGTGTCCTCCCAGTCGACAGCGGTGGTGATGTAGCCGTCACCGATGCGGGCCGCCCGTTCGATGGTGTGGCGGGTGATCGCGCCGAGGAACAGAGGGATGGTGCCGCCGGACGGTTTCGGGCCGACCATGGACGGCGGAATCCGGTAGCGCTCACCACGGAACTCGACGGGATCGGGGCCCCAGCACGCCCGCATCGCGGCGATGTGCTCGACGAATCCGGCTCCTCGGCGGCTGGCCGGTACACCCGCGGCGGTGAATTCCTCGGGGATGTAGAACGGCGGCATGCGGGTGCCGCCGCCTTGGCCGATCCCGACATCCAGGCGTCCGCCGGACAATCGGTCCAGCGTGGCGAGCCTGCGGGCCAGGACGATGGGCGGTTGGAAGATCGAATTCAGAATGTCGGTGGTCACGCGGATCCGCTCCGTATGCGCGGCCGCCCAGGTCAGAACCTCCAGTGAGTCCCAGGCGTGCGACTCGGGCAGGCCCGCATCGTTGTTCCACTGCGGTCCGGTGGGGATCAGGAGTCGGTCACTGGCGGACACGGCGTGGAATCCGAGTCGTTCGGTCGCCCGCGCCACCGTGACGACGGCGTCGGGACCGGCGTACGGGTCGATGTACGGCAGGCTGACGCCGATGCGGGGAAGAGTCATTCCTATACTCCACTGATAGCCGATGGACAACGAACACCCAGGTCAGGCGTTCTTCGACAGATAGTCGGAGAGATTCGGAGATTCTTGCGGTCCCAGCACCGCAAGAACGCGTCACCGGCTCCGACTCACATCACGAACGGCACCTCGACCGAGTGCCGCCGACTGTCCGAGGAGACGACGTGAAGTTCTTGTTGATCATGCACAACAACCCGCAGATCTGGGACGCGCTGACCGAGCAGGAGCGCAATGAGGTGATGAGCGGCCACGGCGCGTTCATCGAGACCATCAAGAAGTCGGGAGAGATGATCGGCACAACAGCGCTGGCGGACCCGTCGCAGAGCGCCGTGGTCCGGGTGCGGGGCGGTGTCCAGGCCGTGACGGACGGGCCCTACCTCGAGGCCAAGGAATTCCTGGGCGGCTACTACCTGGTCGAATGCGCGAGCCGCGAACGCGCGTTGGAGCTGGCCGCGCTCATCCCGGATGCTCGTGTCGAGGGCCTCGGCATCGAGGTGCGGCCGGTCGTCTTCGCCGGCACAGCCGAGGACTGAGCACACGGTGAAGTTCCTGCTGAATCTCTATCTGGATGCCGCGGCCCTGCCGGGAGACGGCTTCGACCACGAGGGGTTCCTGGCCGCGGCCGAGCGGACCGGGGAATTGATCAGCGGGTACCTGTTCGCCGATCCGTCGCTCAGTGCCGTCGTCCGGGTCCGCGGTGGCGTCGTGACGGTGACCGAGGGGCCGTATCGGCGGAGCCCGGATCATGTCGCCGGTCAGTATCTGGTCGACTGCGAAAACCCTGAGCGCGCAACGGAACTCGCCGCCCTGATATCGAGCGACCGGACCAGCGGCGTGGAGGTGCGACCGTTGATGGACTCGGCCGGAACGGACGTGTGAGCACGCACGCACGCCTCGAGGACCTGCTGCGCGAGCTGGCGCCGCAGGTCCTCGGGGCGCTCCTGCGCCGCTACGGCGGGTTCGAGGAATGCGAGGACGCGGTCCAGGAGGCGTTGCTCGCCGCGGCGACCCGGTGGCCCGTCGAGGGCGTCCCGGACAGTCCGCGGTCCTGGCTGATCACCGTCGCCGCCCGCCGGATGGTCGATCAGATACGCAGCGAACAGGCACGCCGCCACCGTGAGATCAGCGCGGCGGTACAGCAGACGCCCGACCCCCTGCCGCCCGGCGATCAGGACGACACCCTCGTCCTGCTGTTCCTGTGCTGCCACCCCGCGTTGACGCCCGCCTCCCAGGTCGCGCTCACCCTGCGGGCGGTCGGCGGACTCACCACCGCCGAGGTGGCGCGGGCCTTCCTCGTACCGGAGGTCACCATGGGGCCGCGGATCAGCCGTGCCAAGCAGCGGATAAAAGCGTCCGGAGCGTCGTTCACGATGCCGAACGCTCACCAGTGGCCCGAGCGACTGGACGCGGTCCTGCATGTGCTCTACCTGATCTTCAACGAGGGCTACACCGCCAGCTCCGGCCCCGATCTACACCGCGAGGAGCTCACCGCGGAGGCGATCCGGATCATCCGCATGCTGCACCGATCCCTACCCGACGACGGTGAGGTCGCCGCGCTCCTGGCCCTCATGCTGCTGACCGACGCCCGCCGATCCGCCCGCACCGGCCCGGACGGAGCCCTCATCCCATTGGCCGAACAAGACCGAACCCAGTGGGACGCCACCATGATCGACGAAGGCGTCGCCCTCATCACCGCCGCCATGTCCTCCTCCCCCCTCGGCCCCTACCAGCTGCAAGCCGCGATCGCCGCGCTGCACGTCCAAGCACCCCGAGCCGAGGACACCGACTGGGACCAGATCCGCATCCTTTACGGAATTCTCCATCGGATCGCCCCGAACCCGATGGTCACCCTCAACCACGTCGTCGCGGTCGCGATGACCCGCGGCCCCCGAGCCGGACTCGAACTCCTCGAAACCCTCGACAGCGACCCCCGAATCGCCGCCCACCACCGCCTCTACGCCGTCCGCGCCCACCTCCAAGAGCAGGCAGGCGAACACACCGCGGCTCGAGCGAACTACACACTGGCGGCCCGTCGCACCACAAGCCTTCCCGAACAGCGCTACCTGCTCGAGCGGGCGAACAGGTTGGATCGACCCCGCTAACCGACTCGGCCCCGCGCATCCAGGAAGCGGTTCTGACCACCCTCAACCTTCCGTCATGGATCGAAATCTGTTGATGGTTTGCCGCACAGGATGTTTCACCCGCGGGGTGCGGTCAACTCACGTTCGCGGCGAGGTCGGTGAGGAACTGTGGCATTCGGCCGACGCCGAAGTCGTAGTACCGCGCCCACCGCGGTTCGAGTGCGATGCGCGCCATCCGGTCGTACATGGCCCGGCAGTTGCGTTCGAACTCGGCGGCGAACTCGGGGTCGAAGTTCTTGCGTGCGGCGGCGAGGTATTCCGGGACCACGCCGTCGACGATGGTGAGGTGCACGATCCCGCGCACCGACAGGCTCTTCGCCAATCCGGGGGTGTCGCCGGAGTCGAGGCTCAGAGCCACCTCGGGGCGAGCGGACAAGGCCGCGACCTTGGGGGCGGTGGCGGCGGTGGACATGACGATCTCCTCGCCGGTCCAGAAGATGCCGATGGGAACGACGCGGGGCAGCCCGTCGAGCCCGAGGTAGGCCAGCCGCGCCATCGAAGCCTGGTTCAACAGCTCGTGGGCGTCGGCGAATTCCTGTTCGATGCGCTGGGGATCCATGATCGTGTTCCTCGAAGTCGCGAGATGGGTGGCTTTCAGCAGACGTCCTACATCGTGGCCGACGCCTCACATGACATCCAATGCCATATTTCTCGCACTCGCATAAGTACCATTTATGTATGAATCTGACCCAGCTCTCGGTGCTGGCCGCCGTGGCCCGGCACGGGTCGGTGACCGGGGCCGCGAAGGAATTGCATTACACCCAACCGGCGGTGAGCCATCACCTCGCGCGGCTGGAGGCGGCCACCGGCGCGAAATTGATCCAGCGGGTCGGCCGCGGCATCCGGCTCACCCCGGAAGGAGAATTGCTGGCCGTCCGCGCCGCCGAAATCCTCGGCCGGGTGGATGCCGCCGCGATCGAGCTGGCCACGCAGGTCGGGCTGCGGTCCGGGCGCGTCCGGATGGCCGGGTTCCAGTCCATCCTGAGCACCATCGTCCCCGACGCGGCCGCCGCCCTGGCTCGCGACCACCCCGGGATCGAGCTCAACCTGGTCGACGTCCACCCGGACGAAGCCCTGCGCATGCTGCGCGCGGGGCGGATCGACGTCGCGTTGATCTTCCGGTACGCCGACTCCCCGCGCGAAGAGGACGGATTCCGGCTGGTCCACCTGCTCGACGACCCCCTCTACCTGGTCACGCACGAGGCCGGGCAAACCGTCGCCGACCACCGCGACTCTCCATGGATCGGCGGCTGCGCGCGCTGCCGGGAGGAGCTGATCACCGTCTGCGAGCGCGCCGGCTTCACCCCGCGCATCTCGATGGTCAGCGACGACATGGTCGTCATGCAGGCACTGGTCGCCGCGGGCATGGGGGTGACAACACTGCCCGGACTCGCCCTGCGCGCACACCGGACACCCGGCATCCACACCACGGAACTGCCCGGCAGTGCTCGCCAGATCTATGCCATCACCTACGGCGACCCACCCGATCCACCCGCCACCACCGCGCTCGTTCACGCCCTCCTCGCCAGCATCCGACCGACCTAGCGAAGTCTCCGGCCTCGGTCGCGAGGGTTGCCGATGAGGAGGTTGCGTTCGAGCGCGCTCAAAGCTCTACCGTCACCGGCATGACGAACACCGGCAAGGTTCCGACTTGGCTGATCACCGGCGCGTCGCAGGGTTTCGGTAAGGCTCTTGCGGCCGAAGTTCTGCGGCGCGGGGAGAACGTCGTGGGGTGGTCCGTAATACCGCCGCGGTCGACGACCTCTCCTCCCGGTATCCGGACACGTTCACTATTGTTTCGGCGGACCTGCGCAATTCTCAGGATGTCGCGAGAGTGGCCACAGTTCTCGAATCTCGCACCGTCGACGTTTTGGTCAACAATGCCGGGCGCGCGATTATCGGCGCGGCCGAAGAGATCCCCATGACCGAACTGCGCGAGCAACTCGAACTCAACTTTTTCGCCGCCGCCGCGCTCACCCGTGCCGCGCTGCCCGGGATGCGGGAACGCCGCGCGGGAACCATCATTCAGATGAGTAGCCAGGGCGGCCGGCTGTCGTTCCCGGGAGTCGGGGCGTACTCGGCGAGCAAATTCGCTCTCGAAGGGTGGTCCGAAGCCCTGGCCGCCGAGGTCGCCGCCTTCGGTATCCGAGTCGTGCTGGTCGAGCCGTCGCGTTTCCGCACCGGATTCAACACCCCCCATTCCTTGCGACTCGTCGACGCGACAAGCGCCTACGCGGCGGTCGTCGATCCCGTGCGCGCGGCTCTGACCGGTATCGACGGACACCAGGAAGGAGACCCCGCACGGGCCGCTGTCATCCTCGCCGACCTCGCGCACGCGCCCGACGTACCCTTGCGACTGCCCCTCGGGGCAGAGGCCGTCGACCGGCTCACCGCAACCTATACTTCCGGCTTGAACGAGGTGCGAGCCTGGTCGAGCGTGGCCCGATCCGCCGACTACCCGGCCCAGGAGGTATGACGCACATGGCCACCGACGATCTGATGGCGCGAATACTCGACGAGATCGGCGACTTCACCGAAACCGACGCGGCAATTCCAGTCGAGGCCATTCACCGACTGGTCGACGCGGGCGATGACCCCGCGCCGATGTCCATCGCCGAGGTCGCCGACATGCTCGATATCTCCGCGCATTCGATCCGATACTACGAACGTGCCGGTCTGATCTCCGTGGGCCGCGACACCCGTGGTCATCGAATCTACGACGCCGAGGCCCAGCGCCGACTGGTTTTCATCACCCGTATGCGCTTGTCCGGCATGCCGATGCGCGACCTCCAGCACTACATCCACCTGGCAGAATCAGGTGACGACTCGATCCCCGAACGACTCGACATATTGCTCGAGCATCGAGACACCATCCGCCGCCGAATACGCGAACTCAATCTCTCGCTCGCCGCGACCGAATACAAGATCGCCACATATCAACACCACGGTGACGTACTGGGCGGCACCGTCTCCTGAACCACCAGCAGCCCCGTGGGCACCCTCATCCCGATCGTCACCATCGGCGCCGGAACCTGAACCACACCCGACAGTCCCATCCAACGGGGAGGGGTTTCACGGAATGCCACGCACGCCAACGTTATTCACGGTGTGTCAGAGGTGAGAACGACTCATCTCGCGGGCTCTACACCCCGCTCCTGTCCCAACGGGCCAGGGACGACCAATTGCCAAATTCCGGTATAGCTTCCCACATGATGGACACATCTACGTCGCCGCGTTCGATAGTCTCTTTCGTGTGCTCCCGATGATCGTACACTATTTCACTTACCATTCCATCTTCGGAGAAGCTCACGAAGCAGACCTTCCACGCCCCGGACAGCGTCTCCGCATCGACGTCAGGATATGAGTACTCGATCATGTCACCGAGAAAAAGCCGTCCGGCATCCACTTTTCGGAAAGTATAGCTCAGCGACTGCCGTCCGCGCTCGTCGATGAACCAAACGCCAGCGTGATCGTTCTGCCAAAATATCTCCAATACGACATCCGGCACGTTGGGGTAATTGTCGAATATCGCCACAGTGTACTGCTCGCCAGCGATCTCACGTTCACGCGCAACTGTTTCCGAGTAAAGTTCGATCGGCTGGTGACTGTCGAAATCCCACTGGAGACAGTATGTAACCCGCCCCGAATCGGTCACGTGCAACTCCTTACTTCCGTTTATCGGTAGATCTTTGGTCGCGTTGGTGCAGCGCTCGGCTGATCGGTATCAGGGCTGGGGTGACGTGGTGATCTTCGCCGCCTGCACCGCGGCCCGGATCGGTGAGGTGTCCGGGTGCCGGGTGCGCGACATCGACCCGGAGTCGTGGACGTGGCGGGTGCGGCGGCAGACCACTCCGTCGCCGGGCGGGCTGGATGACAAGGGCACCGAGGGAAATCGCGCTCGGACGGTTCCGCTGATCGAGGAAGTTCGGCAACCGGTCGCGGCTCGGCTGGCGGTGGCTGGTCACGATCCGGACGCGCGGTGTTCCGCGGCCCTCGCGGTGGCCGGATCGCCACGGGCGTGCTGCGGGACGCGACGCATTGGGATGAGGTGGTCGGCGTGCTGGGGTATGAGCATCTGCGGCACACGGGCCTGACGTGGATGGACGATGCCGGGGTCCCACTGCACATCCTCCAGAAGATCGCCGGACACGCCGCCAGCCGCACGACAGAAAAGTACCTACACCCGGATCTCCGCGAGGTCACCGGGGCAGGCGACAAGCTGTCGAAACACCTACGGTCCCGTTCTGGTCCCGCTCTCCGGGTGGTGTGAGATGCGAACAACCCCTACAACGCTGGTCAGAGAGGGTTCTTCCGTGTCGAGATACTGGGACGGTACTCGAACCAATGGTCCGCTGACCAACTCCGTCGAGTGATCGAGCGAATCGACGCAGCTCCCCCACGTCAACCGGAGGGCGCTGTGCCGGTTAAGGTTCGGCGTTTGGACAGGCGTCTATCTTCCGCTGTGGTGGCCGAACTGACGGCAGCTTACGAGGCGGGGACCTCCTCGCCGGAGTTGTGCAGGCGCTTCGGCCTATCCAAGACCGCCGTGTTGAAGCTCCTCCGAGAGGCGGGGGTGAAGATGCGGCGGCAAGGGCTCAGCGAGGAACAGATCGAAATGGCGGTTCAACTCCACGAGCAGGGGCTTGGGTACAGCGAGATCGCACGGCGGATCGGCAAGGCGAAGAGTAGTGTGCGTGCTGCGGTGCTGGGTATTGCAGGGACGTAGTCCAGCTCATCCGCGGGGGAGGTCAACGACCCGCTCGAACACGCGATATCGTGAGTTGTGCCGAAGCGGACGAATCTCTTTCAGCAAGTTATCCATACGGTGTACTCGCACCTGAGCGGAGACGCGGAGGTGACCGAATCGGCAATGTTGCCCGATAGGGGTACGGGCCAGCTCCGAGAGGTCGACACTGTCATCCAAACGATGATGGCAGGGAACCTGATGACGATCAGCGTCGAGTGCCGTAGCGATGAGGCCTCAGGCAGCGACCGCAAGCACGGCATTGACTTCGTTGAGGAGATGTACGCCAAGCATCGGCGTTTGCCCACCCACGTCCTGATTCTTGTCTCTGAAAAGGGGTTTACCGCTACTGCTGCGCCTCATGCTGCTGCCTACACCGACCTGGATATCAAGCTGGTCTCGTCGCTCAGCAAAATTGATGCCTTGCCGGATGAAGTGGCAAGTTCTCTCGTAACACAAACTCTTCGCTTCTTCCGAGCCCTCCCTAAAGCGGTCACAGTTCAGCTTGAACGCCCTGGCTATCAGAGCCAGACGATTGTCATCTCCACGGACATTCCGATTTATGGATCAGATGGCACGGTGCAGATGAATGGGCAGACCTTGGTCGACAACCTTATCGAGGGCAGCGGAAGCCAAATCGCTGAGGTATTGCAGCAGTCAACGGGCGATAAAAAGAACCTTACCCTAGATGTGGATATGACAACAGTCCGCGTGGCAGCGAGTGAGGCTCCGGTGGAGTTATTTCTCAGGGCAAATGAAGACAGTCAGTTGTGGCGGATCGCGCATGTCACCATCGAGAATAGCTTGGGCGTCGAGGCACCCTCGCTTGAACATCGACAGCTGACGTACGTCATGCCCGATGGTCCTGGCAACGATGTAGCTCGATATGCTGTCGGGACTACAACTTTTAGAGGCGACAAGGTGACATTTGTCTTAACGGAAAGTCCTGAGGGAGCGCAGCAGACGGGTGTTATTGTGAACCCGAGTAAGGATACATAGCGGTCAACTGTATCGTCATCCGTTATTGCGTCTCCACCTCAGTATCAACAGGGAAACCAAGACCTCGAAGATATGCTTGAACCATCGCAGTAAACTCCCCGTCAGTAGCATCTAAACGAATGGTATCGGCCAAAATCTCGCGGCGAGGACCCGTCGCGGAATGCCAGCGCTCCAACATTTCCCAAACCTTGGTTAGCCTCTCTGCTCGCGCATGTACCAGATCCATTCTGTTGAGCTTCAGCTGCTTTACAGTCATTTCCCCACGCTGAGCTCCAAGATGGGGGCTCAAATACGGGCCGGAAAAATGTACATGACTGGCTATTGTGTCTTCGTACGGATTAATTAGCCCTTCGGTTTCATCGTAGAAGTCGCCCTTCTCTGTATTACACACTTGGCATGCCCACGTCAGATTGGTCCACTGATGAGCTAGTTCAGGCTTGAGCTTCTTTGGAATCATATGCTCTACATGTGGATATGAGATATCCGCCATAAGCGCTTCGCAGTAGGCACACTTTCCAGAAGTTTCATCGCTGAGAGCGGTCCTGATTTGAGGATCTCGCCAATGCTCAGGCTTTCGTTCACGTCCAGCTACGACCGCAGCGACATAGGCAGCTGTCCACTCCTCTTCTTTTTCCTTAAGGATTGCCGGCTTCTCACCTTTGGTCAATTGCCTCATGCCGATGTCCCTGGCTTGTCCCGATCGGTCAAGGCAATAACAGCATCGGGGAACTCCATATCTAGGCCGCGTTCTTTAAGTTCATTCCGAAGTGCTCTGAGGCGCTCAGTGTCCAAAGGGCCTGTCGCATAACGATTGACGATTTCATCGAAAGCTTCTTCTGCCCACCGAGGCATCGTGCTTTCAACACCAAGGACGCGCCTCAGTGTTGCGTCTGCATTCGCGGCTTTGTTTGCATAGTCAAGCAGCCTCGATTCGACGCGTTCAGACTCGTTATAGTCCAACGCATAGACTGCCGAGTCGGGGGTTGCAGTTACAACGAATGGACTGTGGGTAGCGACAATGAACTGCACCGACGGGAAAGCCCTCAGCAAGCTGGGTAGTATTTCTCGCTGCAAACTGGGATGGAGATGATTCTCTGGCTCGTCAAGTAGGACGGTGAACGAAGGTTCTGTCCTAGACTTCAGAAAAATCTGCCACGAAACTTCGATTATTGCAGATAAACCCCCTGAGACATCATCCAGGAGAAAGTCTCCTGAGCGCATTTGTACTATCACGTCAGGCACATTGACCCGCATGCCCGTGTATCCCGCAGAGCGTGGCATCACTTTTTTCAGAACTTCTTGAAAACCACTCCACACCGCAGCGGCTTCGGGATTGAAATCAACAGAATCATTCCCTCGTCCGCCAAACGTTGCGGCTGCGATGAGTGATTCCTTCAGTGCGCGTTGTGGACTCCTCCCGCTATATCCGCCGGCCCATCGGGTGCGTATTTCCGAAGTGAACTGCTCGAAAATCTGATTAGCGTCACCGAATATTGTTGGAATCGTGTCAACTTGGGTATAACTATTGGTCATCGTCCGGTGAGAGGTAAGGAAAGCGCCTTTAACCTCAGAGGAATGGGGCATATGCAGGTCGTAGTCAGTTCGCCGATTATTTCCCGATGGACGAGCGGGCACGCTGATCGGTGCAGACCCACCAAAACCGTAAGTAAGATTGCCGATCTCGACCATTTCATGGCTGACCGGTGCCATAGTTTGCTCGTCAGCGTTCCGTTCCCAGAAAGTAGTCCACTCAACATTTTCTTTACCGTCACGCCGCACGGGGGATGCGGAGTATGACCGCGCCCAGTTAAAATGTCGGCCAAGAATGCCAAGAATTGTACTCTTGCCTGTCGCATTGGCTCCCGTGAGAATTGTCAGATGAGGGTGAAAGTCGATCTCCACTTTCTCAAACTGACGCCAGTTATGCAACGTTAACGCTTTGAAGCCCGGTGGCGGGCTCAGTGTTTCGCTTTCGGAATTCGTCACACTTTACTCCCCTGCATATGATAAAAGTAACAGAATTTGAAGGTATTGAGAATACCTGTTACGCGTCGTCATGGAGTTCCCTTAGAGGTGGGCGCGGTCCTGTGCTCTTAGCTGAGCGCACCCCATCCTTTCCACGGTCGCTCGCCCTTCTGGCCTCGAATACACGCGAGCCGGTGATCGGCTTGGTCTCGCCAATCAGGGTCGATTGAGGCTGTCTGCACCGCCATCGTCGTCATCCGGAACTCCCGGATGTCCCGCAGCAACTCGAACCCCTCCCACGCTGTGACGTCATACCCATAGACATCGCAAAACTCGCTGTACTGTTTCGCGCTGATCCACCCGAACGACGACCACTTGATCGCCGTATGTACCAAGTCCCACTCCGGCGGTCCGATCGACGTCCGTTCCAAGTCGAGCAGGATCACGCGGCCGTCGTCGGCAGCGACCACGTTGCCCACCCAGGCATCACCGTGAATCACGCACCACGGCAAGCCCTCCGGCAACTGCTCCCATCGTTCGCGAAGCTCCGCGAGGTGCCCGAATATCCAATCCCGATCATCATCGCTGAGAATGGTGGCCGCCTTGATCCGCTCCTCCAGCCGGACGAACGGCGCAATCTCTCCGAGCGTGAAATCCGCCGACGGCGCCAGCGCGTGAAGCTGCTTGAGCGCGGCGGCAACCTGGGCGGGTGTGCCGTGATGGTGTGGCGGCAGTTCCCACCAGAACGTGACCGACCGGCCCTCGATGTCGACGGGCTGTTCTATGTCCGGCACGGCCCGAACAGCGGATATGCCGGAGGTCTCCAGCCACCGCGCGACATTGACCTCACGCTGAGCAGCGGCGTACTGCCCGGGTCGACTGACTCGTGCCACCATGTTGCCCGGCAGTCGGTAGATGGCGTTCTCACTCCGACGCAGCAGTTCCGCACCTTCGGCGTCCTGCCCAACCTTCGCGCAGGCAGCACGCAGGATGCCGAGGGTATCGCCCGCGGCCGACTCAGCGGTCATACGCCCGCCACAGTTGCTTTGATCCGTGTCCGAAGCTCCTCGACTTCGGTTACGGCGCAGTGCTTTTCAGAAAAGCCGGCCAGTTCATGCAGGTTGTCAGCCGCCCGCCGTGACCGAATGTGTCCGGCGTCGAGCAATGCCGCATTGCCGAAGGTAGTCGCCTCGTCCGGATCGCCGGTCGCCATAGTGAGCGACGCCAATTTGATCCCCGAAATCGCTCTGGACCGGACGTACGCCTCAGTGTGCCCCTCTACGGCAGCCTGGAGCCGCGAACGGGCCTCGGTGACGAATTGACCCTGAAGTGCCAGGTCAAACAGAGCATGGCCAGTATCGCCGGAGTGCTGCGCTGCGTCGTAGTAGCTCATCCAGGGCGGATCGTTTTGCGGCGAGGAGCGAGCGAACTCCTCGTCGGCCTGACCAACCGCCTGCGCCGCCTCCTCGACCCGGTGCAGTTTGGCAAGTGCCCGTGCCCTTGCTGAATGCAACATGGCGCGTTCGGTCGCCGTCAGCCGGTCCGAGCGCACCATCGCCAGTTCGATGTAGGTCAGGCCGTCATCGGGATTGCCGCACCAGATCGCCTGGCGGGCCATCGACGACAGCACCTTGCCGCGAAGGTGCCAGTCGCCGGCTTCTTCGGCACATGTCCAAGCCAAGCGGAACATACTTCGAGCATCGGCATGCGCGTAGGCATCGAAGGCCATGAACGCCGCGGTGTGGCCGAGGAACCCGACGGCGCTCTGAAGGTCGGTTCGATACTTCTCCGAACAGCGAGCATTCAGCAGGGTAACGGCGTACCGGAGCTGCGCGGCGACCGCTTCTCGAACCAGCCCGCCTCCGTAGGTGTGGTCCCAAGTGCTGAACTCGCGAGCCGTTCGGCGTATCTGTTCGATCTCGGTCGGACCGACCAGGGATGGAACCGGAGTCGGCTCCAAGGTGCTAAGCAGCTCAAGCAGCGGCGCGGCGGCCCCCGTCATTGTGACGCCGAGGGCGGCACGTAGAAAATCCTGGCGCTTCACGTCTTCGAGCGTAGCGATCGCAGTCCCTGGCAGCTTGAACCACAGCAATTCCGGCGGGATGTTCAGGGTTTCGGCCCACCGCCGCAGCTTGGACAGATTCTCCGGGGCCGAGCCCTTTTCCAGTCGACTTAGCTGCGCTTGCGTCACCCCAAGCCACTCCGCAAGCCGCTCTTGCGGTAACGGCTGTCGATGGTACGGGTGGTTGCGGTAGGCGAAGATCACGCGGCCCATGTGCCAGGTGGCAAGTGCATCGCGCATCTGGTCCGTCTGCCAGAACGCGAACGGCACGGCTGGAGGCTGATGCAGTTCACTACGAGCATCGACGGCGCAAGGGCCGCATAGTGTTTCGCCGTTGTAGCTATTGAGCCTGCTCCCGCAGCGAGCGCAGTAGCGCTGCTGGTCGGGTACGCGCGTCATGGTGGCCACTCCGGTTTGGTCGTTGGGGCACCCTTACCACCCCGTTTGCCCTGGTCGATCGACGCTACCACCGGATTTTCCGGATGGATATACGTTTCATGTATACCGCGCATTCGCCGTGGCCGTGGTGGCATGTCGGCGCAAAACCGACCCTTAGGACCGGACACACCCGGTCCTATCGAAAGGGGTTGGCCATGCCATTGAGCCTGGTAGTGCCCATATTCGGCCCACCGGCCGCAGGAAAAACAACACTCACGCTCCACCTCGGTCTGTCGCCAGGCCGGACCATTTTCCGTCTGCGCGAACATGTTCCGAAGGAGGTACTTGCCGCCACCGCTACGGATAGCGCCCGCCTGGGCTGGATTGATGAGTTCACCGTGGCCGATGCGCTCCGTTCCTATTTCGCGAGCGCCCAGGCTGATCCCACGGTGCATACGGTCCTCTTGGACAACTTTCCCGGTTCCGGCTCTCAGGTGAGCCAACTGCTCGCAACGCTCTGGCCGCTGCTGCCGCCCGTGCATATCGAACCGGTCGAGATCGTCACGGATGCAAAAACTTTGAAGCAGCGAGCCCGGAGCCGCAAGGTCTGCCACCGATGCGAAGACGATCCGATTCACGATCCTCGGCTCCCCGCTGCACCCGCGCATGATGACGATTGGGCGTGTAGCCGGTGCGGCGGCCTGCTCCATCCGAGGCGCGGAGATTCGCCGCGGCTGTTCAAAGCCCGGCTCCAGCGCTACCACCAAGCGGCTGAAGGCATTCGCGAGAGCTTCGCCGCCTCCGGCTTGGCGGTCACGCAGCTCGACACCACCAACACCATCGACGGCGCGGCCAATTTGCTTGCGCCGCTTCTCATTTCACGGAGTCCAGTGTCATGACGAGTACCAATTTGCCCATGCCGTCGCTGAAGCTCAGTGGCAACGGGTATGGCCACGCCCGGATGCCCAGGGGTGGAAACGTCCCCGAGCCACAGAAGATCGACCGTGTGGCGTACGGGCGCTTCCGCAACGTCTACCTCTACATCACCGAGGCCTGCCAACTGCGGTGTGAGCACTGCTACATGGGCGAACGGCTGGACCGAGCGCTGAAAATGCCACTCCCGAAGATCGTGGATACGCTCACCACCTGGCGCCGGCTGGGCGGTCGGGCTGACAGGATTTGAACCTGCGACCCCTTGACCCCCAGAATCCGGATTTACCGTTTGCGCACGTCGGGCACGATACGCATCTTTGCAGGCTGTGTTCGCTACCAGGGATTGTTTGCCAGCGTGTGCAGCGTGTGGTCCCAAGTCGGTCCCAACGCGCGCGCTATGTTTGGCGGCTCCTCTCCCAGGCGTCGATGTCGCCGTACGCACTCATGTAGACATTTGCCATACCTTCGGACATTTCGACTATCAGATTAGTATCTAGACCGGTATTCGCCACTTTCTGAATTGTTGCGAGTAATGATAACTGAATGGACGCTAGGAATCGATTATTAGAGTCTCGGATAAAATCGTCGTCGTCTTCGAGTAGGTTCTTGTATGCACTCCTGACGAGACGATCGAACTTTCCGCGAGGGCTCCCGGATTCGTCGAATTCGATTCCCATCTTGTGCCACAAGCGCAGCAGCGTGACAGCCGCCTCCTGGCTGCCCGCTTTATGGGGTCTATCTAGACTTTCGATGCTGTTGATATCCGATAGGCGTGCAAAAGAAATCCGTCGGCTAGCATGCCAGAGTCTGGCGTCCCATGTAATTCGGTTTACTGCCTCAGCATCCAGGATTAGGTTAGGCTCGAATCTTAAGCCTATTGTAGGACGTCCGGATTCGAGCAGATCGTACGACCTAATAACGTCTTTGGGGATTACGTACCAGCCAGTGTTTCTGGTAATGTCCCATTGTACGACTACAACGAGGTCTGCCGTATTAACCCATCTGAGTGCATGGCTTGAGTCAACCACCAAATTCGGCGGCGAACCTGCCCTTTTCGACAAGGAGAGTTTTTCGCGCCCCTTGACCTGCACCCAGATTCGAGAATCGTCCATTTCGCCGTTGTGAGACGTTTGTACCAGAAGATCTTCGCCGTAGTCATTTCTAACTTCCTCGACCGCTGCGCCTTGGTCTGTCCACATTCGTGAAACGGCGGCAGCGGCGATCGATGCAATCTCGTGGCTGCGTGGACGATGAGTCAAGGTTCCCCCTTGTGTCGTTATTTATGCGTCCGCGGCTGCTGAGGCTACGCGAACTCCCCGGTACAACCCAACTTAACGCAACACGGCTATGCGATGGTTACTGTCGAAGCGGGTTAAGGCGAGGGGCCCCGGCTGACGCGGCATCGGATTGAGATGGAAACCCATTAAACGCTCGCCGCAAGGTCAGTCATTGTCATTTGCAGCGCAGAGTCATCACGACGTCCATTCCATACAACCAGCTTGATATTGCGACGGTCAGCGCCCTCCAGCCAATTGTAAAACTTATCAACAGTATCGGATCGGCATCATTTGCTATGATGAGTAGGGGCGAGACCCGATTATTCATTCGGATTACTGGATCTTGTAGTCGCGGAAGAATTATTGGGTGCCGATACTGGTCCGCATATTTTACTATTACTCCAATTGTAGTTTCCGAATACCTGACGGATAAGTCCACACCGTAGTCAAGGTGCCCTCTTCTGACATGAGAGCCGGATATGCGTGTCAGTGCCTCAATGAGTTCTGCTTCCCATAGTGCTGCTCTCGCGTGAATATTGCTGGCGATACTGGGCTCTACGATCTCAGCAGCCTCGGTGTATGCTTGAGCTGCCTCACCGTTTTCCTCCAGTTTCCCTTGCTCGATCAATTCACGACCGAGTTTTCTCCGCACGAATTCGAAGCTGTGATCACCAGAACCGAACCGTGTCAGAGGAGTCCCTTGCACGGCCATCAACAGCAGCGCAGCTGCCACGACGAATAGTGCGGCTGTGCCGGCTTGGTTGTCGGACACGAAAGCTGCGACTGCCCCAGCACTCCACCCGAGATGCCGAGAACCAGCGCAAGGATGCGTTCCTTGAATCCCAGAAGTGCTGCTGGGTCTGCATCCGGGCTGTTCAAGCTTTCGTCCGATTGATCATCCGCCACGGATGCATCCTTCCCTACAACGCGATGAAGGTCTACCGAATCAACGTTGTGGGGCAAGATTGCTACGCACACATGGGGGGCGCACAGATATGCGCCCCCATGTGTGCGCCCCGGATCGCCCCGCCGACCAGCGGTTTTCGTGGTGGTGTCTGCTCGGTTGAGATGTTGAAGGCTGGTCGGCGGGGCGAACCGGGGCACTGATGAATCTGAAGAACTGAACGAATGGACTAGACGGGAGAACTAGACAGGCCCTGGCACGCAAGCCGCTAATACGAGCGGTTCGTCGCGGGCACCGGCGTCATCTTGGAACCGTCGAAGGGCATCGATACCTCGCTGTTCCGCAACCGCTGGCGGCTCAGACAACCCGACACCGAAGTGGTCGCCTGCGACTTCGCCAATCCCGTGGTCCATCGCGACCGCTCGGCCGTCCTGACCGGCTACCGCCTGCGGCAAATGATCCCGCATTCGACAACCCCGGCCGGAGGAGGCTGCCATGACTGACGACGCGGTCATTCGCGCGATGATCGACGTCGAGCGATTCCGGGACGCTCTACAAGTCGCGCCAGAGGTTGTCGAAGCCTATCTGCGCGCGGAGGGCTACGCCTGGGGCTACCAGGACGCGCGCGGGCCCGACGCCGTCGACACCGACCAGGCCACCGCGTTCGCACGCACTTACGCGATCACCGTCGCGGAGTTCCACCTCCGCTCCCAAAGCGGGCACATCTCCCCTGGTCAGTCGGTTATCCGCGTGTACATGTGCAATCCATGTGCAACACGCACCGGCGCGTTAGCGCATGAAGATCCCCGGAGGCAACAGCGCCGCATCTCCGTTGGCGGCCAACTCGCTCAGCCGTTTTGCGATCTCGCGATCACGGCCAGCAACAGCGTGTAGGTAGCGCGAAGCCGCCGCATCGGAGGCATGCCCAGCCCGCTTCTTGAGGTCGGCCAGCGTGGCCCCGGAAGCCGCCGACAGCGATTGCCCGGTGTGGCGCAAATCGTGGAAGCTGCCCTCAAACCCCACGATCTTCTTGGCGCGGTTGAACGCCTGCGAGATCGCATTTCCCCGCATCGGCAGGCCATCCTGGCCGACGAAGAACCGGTCAGGACCAGCCCATTCGTCCCGATGTTTCCGGAGGTACGGCAGCACATGCGGAGGCACTGCCACGGCGCGAACGCCAGCCGCGGTTTTCGGTGCCTTATCGAACTTGACCGGACTCTCCAGCAGCTCAACGCGATTCTGAAACACCCACACCACGCCCGCATCGGCGTCCACGTCGCTTGTCCGCAGTGCGCACAGTTCACCGCGCCGGAGTTCACACCACGCAGCCAGCAGCACGGCCGCCCGATACCGCGGGGTGATCGCGTCTACGAGCGCTTCCACTTTGGCTGGAGTCGCGATCGGCCGTTCCTTCGCTCGATCCGAACCGGCACCGCGCACCTGGCACGGGTTTGCCGAAATCGCTTTCTCGCGGACCGCGTTGTTCATCACCGCCCGCAGAAACCGGTACGACTGGGCAATCGAGGTCTTGCCGCCGGAGCCCGCCATCGCTTCCGCGTACCACTGCCGCACCACGGCAGGAGTGATCGCCGCTAACGGCATGTCGTGGAGCGTCACCATGTGCAAGCGCAGATTACGCAGGCAGGTCTCCTGCCAACGCGGTCCAATATCCGGCGTATCGCGAAGGTACTCCTTGGCGTACTCGCCGAACCGCTGTCGCCCCAAGCCCTCATCAAGCCACGTGCCACGACTGATATCCGTCTCTACCTGGACCAGCCAACGATCCGCATCGGTCTTGGTACGGAAAGTATGAGGTGCGTTCTGCCGCTTGCCATTTGGGGCAGGGAACGACGCTTGATACCGACCCGAGGGCAGCTTACGAACGTTGTCGAACCGACGCCGCTTACCCGCCATCAGGCCACCGCCCGCCCACCACTCCAGCGGACCCGGACCGGCTCGACCTTGCCCGCCTGGGCGTACGCCTCCAAGTCCGCGACCTTGAAACGCAAATGTCCGCCAACCTTGTAGAAGACCACCCGCCGCTCAGCCACCAACCGACGAATGAACCGCACCCCAACACCGAGGTACACGGCCGCCTGGTCGACATCCAGATACGCCGACCCCGTGCCCGTTCCCGTACTCATGCCACGTCCGATTCTGTCGAATCCTCTTGTGTTACAACGGTTTCCGTTTCACGTGGAACCAAAGATGATCTCTCCCCCAACGCGATCTGCGCCCTGTCGTACTGCGCGCGTTTGGACAGCTTGTCGTTCACCATGGCCAAGATCAGATGCTCACGCGGAGGGACGTTCGGGTCACCCGGCGACGCCGGAGAGATCGTCACCCGCTCCAGCTCCGGAGCCGAGATACCCGCCTCAGCGAGCCGTTGCCGAACGAAGTCGACCCGGTCGGCCTTGTGGTCGGCGAGATCCTTGCCGGTCCACTTGCGCGACACCAGCACCCGACGCCCCCGCAGGCCGAGCGTGTCCCGGCGGTGCGCCTTGCCCTTGCACACCCCCGGAATGGTCTTCGCGCCCGCGCCCTTCGGGACGATGCCGTAGCGGAACCACAACCCGCACGACGGGGAACACGGCGTGCGCTGCAACTCCGCGTGCAACCGGTCGTAATGATCGGCCGCCCTCTGGGATTCGGGTTCGATCACGTCCCCGATCGACTTCGTCAGGTACTTGGTCAGGTAGCCGATATGACGGCCCGCCTCCTCCGTGCCACCCAAGATGCCCTTCACGTCGATCTGCGACCCGAACCGCACCACATGCGCAGGCTCCAACTCATCCACCGCGTCCATGGCGTCCAAAGCCTCATCCCACGTCGGCACCGGCACCCGCTCCCCGCTGTCGGGGTCGATCCGGTCCGGGTCCACGAAACGACCGGCCTTGTAGTCCCAGAACGGCAGACGGCCCGGCGCGTACACCTCGCGGTCGAAATGCGGCCACCACACCTGGTGATACGTCGCCGCCGCGATCTCGCGAATCAACTGCCGCGCATCCGTGCCGCGGATACCCATGTGGATGTGCGGGGCACCGCGCCGTTGAGGTTCGACCGTGGCGAAGTACTGGATGTCACGGCCCGACGCCCGCCGATAGTTCTGCACGAACCGGTCGAACAAGGCCGCGAAATGGATGATGTCCCGCGCCGCCTGCCGGTAGTCGTAGCTGGCCGGGTCGATCGGTGCCCCGTCCGGGCCGACACGGCCGTAGGAGGGCAAGGTGAGGGTCAGGAACATCGACGGCCGGTACTTGCCCGCGTACACCCGCCCGACCGTGGTCTTATCCACCTTCCTACGCGGGAGGTCCGGGACCGCCTGGCGCCGCCTGGTCGACCGCTTCCGCGCGGTGCGTTCCCGCGGTTCCAGGGGCGGGAACTTCCCGCGGATACCCGAGGCGCGCAACTCGTGATCCAACTCCGCGACGAGTTCGGCGATCTCGCCCATGGCGTCGACGTCGCCCTCGGTCTTGGCCTTGCCGTACTCATCGACCAGCACCGCCCGCGCCCGGATCAGGTCGGTTTGCGCTTCGGTGGGTTCGTTCTTCTCCGTCACCGGTTCCTCCTCGATATGCCAGCCCTCCCGGCACTGCTGAATCCGCAGGCGCAACGCCCGTTTCGCGCACGCCGGACACACGCACTCCAACGTCGACTTACACGGCGCGCCAACATATTCCGTCGAACCATCCGGCCCGGTCGCCGTCATCACCAACGGCCGCTTGCACACCTCGAACCGGTCCGCGGTCGCCTGCGCCAACTCCACCAAATTCAGCCGCGCCCGACGATCCGCCGCCGTCGCACGCCGCGCGTCCTCGGGTTTCGTGACATCCGAAACCGGTTCCGTGACAACAGGTTCCGTCACGCGGCCACCCCCGACACGTCCAGCGCGTCCAGATCGACCGGGTTCGCCATGGTCGCCATCACCCACTCCGTCTCGGACAGGTACACCAGATCCACCGCCCGATCCGAGGGCATCCACAACGAGCAATCCCGCTCCCAGTCGTAGCCCGTCGCCAGCAACCCCATCCGGTTCCACCGGGTCGCCATCTCCTGGAAGTCGATCCCCTGCGCCTGGGTGAACTCCAGGAAGTCCGCCCCGACATCCGCGCCGACCCGCACCAGCCACATCAGCAACGGCCGCTCCCGCACCGGCAGCGCGTCCATCCCCAACAGCAGCAGCTTGGCTTCCAGCTCGTCCAGTTTCTTCGCCATCACAGCCCCCACCCCGGGACGTGCGCCATACCCGCGGCCGGGCGGTAATCCGGATCGCTCACCGCCACCCGACGCGCCCCATCCGACGGAGGGCGAGCCACCAGCCCCGCCGCCTCACGCAACTCCGCCGACGCATCCGCACCCAGCAACCGCGCCTGCCGCGCCGCCTCCTGCTCCGCGACCTCCGCGGCCGAGGGAGCCACCACTTCAGGCACCACGGCCAGCGGAGCCACCGGATCGCCCAGCTCCGCCTCGATCAGACCGCCGTAGCACCACCCGCACAGACCCACCTGACCGTCGATCCGCTGCGTGCCATCACACCGATCGCACTCCACCCAGAACGACCGCGCGTAGATCGACACGCACCGCGCCGACTCACACCACCGCTCACCGCAATACATGCACCAACCCGCGGCATTCAGCCGTCCCGGACGAAGCGCCTCCTGGGGCGCGATCCTCAATGCCTGCACGATGACCTCCCTGTTCAACTGGCTTAAGCCACTTTAACACTGGCTTGCGCCAGTTGGCAAGACTGGCTCGAGCCAGTTGATGGAGGCCGGAGTCTCGCGAACTACGCAGGAATAAGAGGTGTGCATGTACTACATAGAAAAAGGGTCCCCGCGCCATTGCGGAGACCCATTCGTTCTAGAGGTGGTTATTTAGCTGACAGGTCCGACTCCACGCGCCCAATAAGGGACAACATGCGGCTTATGTCCTGCTGACACAAACCGCGACGCCGAATGTGCCTCCAGCATACTTCCATATGGACCCCATATGCCATTAGGGCATGGGCCGCTGTGCTCACCGCAACTATTGCCCAACGTCACAATTGCCCATTGAGAATGGCTTCTTTTGCCTTCCTCGAGTTCCAATTGCTCAATAATCCCCTCTTTGTTCTGACCGGTATAGCTATTTAGTAGTTACGTCTAGGATCGGGCGTCACACGTCCCGCCTCGATCAAAGTTCGCCAAGCCGAATCCTTCCGCGGGCATTCGTCGGTACGGCATCCGCGATGGCTCTGCATGATCCTGTGAGCTTCATCAATCCCTAGCGGATGCTCGGGGGCCTCATGGGGCCACCCATCCGGCCAGTACCTCATGTCCGCAGCTCGCCGACGACCCTGTTCAGCCCGCAATTCGGCCTGTACGCGGTCTATGATCGCCTGGGCCGATGTCTCGTCCGGCTCAGCCTCCCTCCACCAGTCGAATCTTGCCATGTCACTCCTGCCGTAGTCGCGTCATGTGGCTTAAGCCAGCTCAGTGTAACGCTGGCTTGAGCCAGTTTCAATACTGGCTTGGACCAGTAGTAAGGTGGAGGGCATGACACAGCCGCCCAGGACACCACAGGGAAGCAATACAGCCAGTCGGCAAATTGCAGCCGAACTCCGCGCCGCAATCGAGTCCGGAGAAATTCAGCCGGGAGCCAAACTCCCATCAGAGCGAGAACTTGCAGCCTCTCATAGGGTTGCGCGTAATACGGCACGGGAAGCTATTCGGCAACTCGCTGAATCCGGATTAGTCACCGCGCAGCATGGACGTGGAGTTTTCGTTCGGAGTCGGCCACGGTTGATGAGATTCGGGCAAAGCCGATATTCTAAGAAGCTCCGGGATGAGACCGGCGTATCACCGTTCCATGCCGAAGTTCAGGCGCAGAAGCGCGTCCCGAACGCCTTTCTCATGGAAATCGGACGAGTTGTCCCGCCACCACCTGTCGCCGAGCGTCTCCACGTCGACCCCGACACTGCGAGTGTCGTACGGCGAGAGAACTGGTACTTCGCCGATTCAGAACCGATGCAGATCGGGGTGACGTTCATACCGTGGGAGATCGCCAAGGACTCAGTGCTGGGCGTCAGCGACGACTTGGGACCTGGCGACCTCTACGCACGGTTCGAGGACAAGGGACATCTGATCACTTACACCCGTGAGGAGGTCACCGCCAGAATGCCCACGCTCAAGGAGGCTCAGGGATTGATGCTGCCGGACGGTGTACCGGTCCTAGTTGTGCTGCATACTGGCTTGGACCAGAACCTTCACCCGTTCGAAGTCACGGAGTTCACCATGCGAGCTGACTATATGGGCCTGGATTACACGATGCGGGTTGACGACTGATGAGTCCAGCCGTCCGCCCGCGTGAGGATAGCGACCTGACCGAACTCGGGAAGGTTCTTATTCGTGTGCATGCGCGAGACGGCTACCCAGTCGAAGGCGTTTCCGATCCGCAAGCCTGGCTCACCCCGCCGCACGAGCTTGCGGCCTGGACGGCTCTGATCGACGGGCGGCCTATTGGGCACATCGCACTTACACAGGCCAGCCAAAATGACGACGCCGCCAGGCTGTGGCACCAACACACAGGACGAAGCCTCACCGAGCTAGCCGTTCTGGTGCGATTGTTTGTCGACCCCGAGTATCGCCGCTCTGGTTTCGGAACCCAGCTCATGGCCGCCGCCTACAACTACGCCACCAGCCGCGGCCTCGCGATAGCCTTCGACGTGATGCTGAAGGACCGTGACGCGATCCGGCTCTACGAGAAAATGGGATGCCAGCGAATCGGCACAGTCACTCACACCCACAGCGACGGCCAGGCCGAGCCCGCCGCTGTGTATGTCGCGCCGAGGCAATCAGCCTGACCTCGATCTTCGGAGCCCACCTCCGCCGCCGTGACGACAGGAACCGTTGCGGGGCAGCAACTTCCGCCCGCTCACTGACCCGAGCAGCGCGTAGCCAGCATCACCTGAAGCCCGACACGCGCCTTTCGCAGTTGCTGCCGAATTTGGCTATATAGGATCAAGGGGCGGCGCTGGCGCGCCGCCCACCGGTGCCGCCACGCGGCACCGCGCAGCACGGCACGGCCTCCGCAAGCTCCGGCCGCACCGTGGCCCGTTGGGCGCGTCGGCACCGCTTTGGCGACGTGGCAGAACGCCCCTACCCCCTATCCGCCTACTTTTGCAACGACCGAGCAGTGCTGGGCGCGCCGAGAGCCGTACCCCGACTGACCTCCCGCAGTCAGCACGCCGAATCCCCGCCCTCCAGCCGCGGCAACCGGCTGTGGTCCCGTTGCCTCAGCGCACGCACGAATCCCCCACCTTCCTCATGGCCCGATTGTCTCGCTCCGGTCGAACGAGTCAAGGACCACCTGCGGTGTCCGCTACGCGGTGCTCCGCATCCTTGACACGCCCGACCTCCACAGAGGGCGGCCAGTATGAGGAAGGTGGGGGAAGAGAAGTCAGGGGCCGCACCTGGCCGTGCGATCTACGTGCAACAGCTGTAGGCAAACAGCGGTCAGCGACGGCGAAATTGGGATATCACTCCGGCGCGACGACGTACGCGGATACTGGACTGACCAGGGCAGATACCGACCAAAGTTGGTCGGGGTTAGCGGACGGTACTTGAAACAGTGGGAGCCGGACTGGCTGAGCCAAGTGATCGCCAAGATCGAGGCTGCTCCGCTCCGTCGACCTGCGAGAACGAACACAAAAGTTGTTCAACCGCGACGGCTCGACCGTCGGCTGTCGGTCGACACGATCGCCGAGATAGCAGCGGCCTACGAGTCAGGGGCCTCAACAGCCGAACTCTGCAAGCGCTACGGTCTGTCGAAGGGCGGCATCCTCAAGCTTCTGCGCGAAGCTGACGTGAAGATGCGTCAGCAAGGGATGACCGAGGCGCAGACTCGCCAGGCTGTGCTCCTCTACGGCGAAGGGCACTCGTATGCAGAGATTGCTCGACGGCTTGGCAAGGCCAGGAGCAGCGTACGGGAGGCAGTACTCAGCCAGGGTGTAACACGGGGGCCGGTTTCTCGAAAGTCATCTGCAGATCGGTCTTGACGAGGTGTACCAGCGGGGGCGATCACGCGAAATTTCCATGCGCTAACTAATAGTCGGCGCTGACCGAGGCCAGGCATGTCGCGGATAGATTGCCCTACGGGGGATGAGTCACGGCGGGTGCCGCTCACCAGGGAGGATGAGTTAGGTATGCCTATCGTAAAGTCATTCGCTATTGGCAATGGCGACATGTACTACATTCGGCACGGCAGTGACAACTTCACGATCATCGACTGTTCGTTGCCCGATGACCGACTCGGGAGCATCTTGACCGAGATAGCTACCCAGTCCAAAGACAAGGGCATTACTCGATTCATTTCGACGCATCCCGATCAGGATCACATTGGAGGTCTCGCCGAGCTGGACGACATCCTCGGCGTCGGAAACTTCTACTGTGTCAAAAATGAAGCTACCAAAGAGGACGAAACCGTAGACTTCAAGCGATACTGCCTGCTTCGAGACGATCCCAAAAAGTCATTTTATCTCTATAAGGGCTGCAGTCGTCGGTGGATGAACCTCGACAGCGATGAGCGCAAGTCGTCCGGGCTCAGCATTCTCTGGCCAGACACTTCCGATGCCGATTTCATAAGCGCTCTTGATGATGCGGCGGCCGGCCTCTCTCCGAACAATATTTCCTGCATATTGCAGTATTCTGCACAGAATGGCCCTCGCATGCTTTGGATGGGAGATCTCGAAACCGATTTCATGGAGAAAATCGCGGACAAGGTAGCCATACCGAAAGTCGACGTGTTGTTTGCACCCCATCACGGCCGCACATCCGGCAAGGTGCCGAAGGGCTGGCTTGAGAAGATGGACCCTGGTCTCGTTGTCATCGGTGAGGCACCCTCCGAATACCTTCACTACTACGATGGCTATAACACCATTACTCAGAACTCTTGTGGCGACATCCTATTCGAGACGGATACCTACGAGGTACACATCTATGTAGGCGATAATGCCTACTCCGTCAATTTCCTCGATGACAGAGGGCGAGATCACAGCCACGGCCTCTACTACATCGGCACCTTGCCGTGTCATATCTACTAATTTGCGCGCAAAGGCTGGGTCGTGAGTCTTCTTGAACAAATAACAGATCGATACACCCGTACGGCGCGCTTCCTGCCCGCCGTCCTAGCGGTGCTGCCGATAATCGTTCTTGCGGTTACGACAGTTCCTGTAGTCGTAACAATTTGGACTAAAGTTGCCGTTTTTGCTACCTTTTGCCTGCCTTTCGTCGCGTCGCAGATTGTCCGTGATCGTGGTCTTCAAGTAGAGTCGATGCTGTTTCAGAAATGGGGTGGGCGGCCTTCGGAACAGATGTTGCGGTGGCGTTCAAGTACCACAAGGTCGGCTATCGCTCGTAGGCATAAGCTAGTAAAGAAGCATCTAGGCATTACGCTTCCCAACGAAACTGCCGAGACAGCTGATCCGCCAGATGCCGATGGCCTGTATGCTGCGGCGACTGCTGTGCTGCGAGAACGTACGCGAGATAGTAAGAAATTTCCTTTGGTATACGAAGAGAATATTTCTTACGGATTTCGCCGTAACGTCTACGCATGCAGGATTCCCGCAATAGTCACCTGCGGGCTCGCAGGGCTAGCTACCGCAATATTGGCGCACTTTTCGGTGGTGCCGCTCAGTTGGCAGCAGCAGACGGCGCTCATCGGCTTTGATGTCCTAGCCGCCCTCGGGTGGTGGCGCCTGTGCACGGAAGAGGCCGTTCGCCGCTCTGCTGAAAAGTATGCTGCTCAGCTGTTTACATCGCTGGAGACACTGAATCCAAGCGAGGTACGGGAGTGACTGGAACTGAGGAGTGGAAGCCCAGGAAGCCCCATTGGTGGGCGGACTGGTGGGTAAAAACAATCTCGGCAATGGTCGCAGTTTTCGCACTGATTGTCGGGATACTTGCGTATGTAAAGAAGCCACCCGCCACGCCCCCGCCGGTAGTTAATAACTATCTTCCAAATGTGAACGGCCTGGCCGGTCAAGAAAATCCACAAATCGACAAATCATGTAGTGACGACTCCAGCAACAAGGCAGGATGGGGTCCCGATCGCCCAGTCGTTTCCGGTCCTACGGTTCTGAACTGGCCATCAATAAACGCTGATACCGACAATCCGAACTACGGTGACGAAAGAAATTTCTATCGAGTGAAAGATGCTGGTAACACGAGCCCTGGAGGATGGTCTAACACCATTCAGGTTCAAAGAGGCAAAAAATACTTGCTTCAGGTCTATATACACAACAGTGCAGGAGATTTTGATTATATGGCAGCGAAGGGCGTCCGCCTTGCCATAAATCTTCCCGCATGCACTGGACGTAGGATATCCTCCGCAGCTTTCGTGACCTCTTCTAACTCATATCCAGGCCAAGTTTGGGGTGGAGTAACCTTCACATCCGACCAAGATTTCAATGTGGCTTACTATGACGGAAACGCAGCCGTCCTAAACAACGTAAATCCTAATCCTGGCTTCAGTATCCCCGGCAACGACTTCCTGACTTCAAAGGGGCAGCTAGTGGGGTTTGATCAGATGGACGGAATAGTCCGGGGAGGCTACAAGTATAGTCTCTTCTTCACTTTTACCGTGCTCGTACAGTAATATGCGATAATGAAAGAATGTCAGATGCTCTCAAGCCGGCAGATAACGACAATGCCTTTGAAATAAGAATAGGCGCCGCTGATGTCATGGAGGACGTTTACAAATACCGCTTGATGTCCATCTTGGCGAAGCACGGATCGCTAATCGAGTATGTGAAGGACCGGGCGACCATCGACCTCGGCCTGCATTTCTATCGAGCAGGCGTAGGGACTGACAAGCTCCTGGGCAGCTCTCGCATCTGGATGCAATGTAAAGGCATTAACTCCTCGAAACTATCAAAATTGGATGTAACGAGACTTGGTTATGTTCCGGTAAAAGGACTAAATACGCAACATATCGCCTACTGGTATGCAGCTCCAGAGCCTGTCTACCTCGTCGCGTATGTTGAGAGTCTTGACGACTACTTCCTACAGGATGCCCGTCGTCTCGTGGATGAACAACTCGGCTCCAGCGGCATCGGTCGAATTGCGAGGGAGCATAAAACGACTACACTCAAGATATCGCTTGAGCATAGTCTCAAACATTTCCTCGACGATGTTCCGAGTCATCAGAGCGTGAGAATTGACGACAAGCCCTTTCGCGGGCGAGCCCTCGGACATGGAATTGACCCGCTTCGTAGTTCATTTAAGAGTCCCGAGCCCAAGTTGTTTGAAGACATAGCGCTGAGCTTGTTGAATGATCATGGATTTGAGGAGACCGAATCCGTCTTCGCAGATGGCCTATTCGCGAATCCTCTGGGTGCACTCACTATCCATCGCGGCATTCTTCATTCAACTTATGAATGGACTTCGCCTTTCTTTACCCAGTTTGGATTTGATGAAGGCTCTGACTATAGGGTCGAGTCGCGCCCATTGCATGCCCAGGGCGATGTAGTTGTCATCATCCACTCCGAAGTTTTAGAGCGCCCTCGGGCGACCCCCCTTTTATCAGAGTTGATCCAACGGTGGACGAACGAGGATGTCGTGCGAGTGCTCGTGATGTTTAATGCAGGAGATGATGCAAAGAACATTGGAGCATGGCGATCGGCAATCGGAGCTCTTTGCGTTGTTCCGCAAGGTATGGACAGTCTAAGCTACAATATTTTAACTTCGCTTACCGCATTCCGATCATATTTCGGTCAGCTTGAGCCTAGCTACATTAACTATCGTTAACCAAATCTGCATCCGATATTTCCGCTATTGCGCTTACGCGACGAGAGTCGTTTCTCTGTACCTCAGTACTCGGCTTTCCATTCCAGCCACGGACGTTCCCCATGCTTTCCGCGCAGGCAAGCCACCCTGTACGTGGCCTGCTCCCGGAGCCGCGGTTGTTCAGCGGCAAGCTGCGCCAACCACGTCGTCATTCGGAACTCACGAACGTCGCGTAGCAGCTCGAAGCCTTCCCACTCCATGATGTCGTGTCCGTAGGCCGTCACGAACTCCCGGTACTCAGCCGCGGTAATCCATCCGCACGTCGCGAAGTTGACCGCCGTCTGCACGGTGTCCCACTCGGGCGGGCCGACGCAGAACCGCTCAAGATCCAGCAGGATCGTTCCGCCATCGTCGGCCGTGACAATGTTTCCTTCGTGAGCGTCGCCGTGAATCGCGCACCACGGCAAACCGGGCGGCAACTCGGACCATCGCTGCTTCATCGAATCGAGGTGCTCACGCATCCAGATGTGATCATCCTCGGTGAGGCTCGGCGACGCCTCGATGCGTTTGTCGAGACGGACGAACGGCTGCACGTCCTCCAAGCCGATTCCCTTCGGCGCAGGCAAGCTATGAAGCTGACGCAACATGGTGCCCATGACATCCGGCCGGCTGATGCCGTGCGGGGGCAGCTCATGCCAGAACACCACTGGCCGATCATCTACCAGCAAAGGCTGCTGGTCGTAGTCGCGAATCACCTGCACTGCCCTGACGCCGGACTCCTCCAGCCACTTGGACACCGCTACCTCGCGCCGAGCAGCATCGAACTGTCCGGGCCGCGAGATTCGCGCAACCACGCCGCCAGGCAATCGGTAGACGGCGTTCTCGTTCATGCTGATCACTTCGGCGCTTTCGGCGGACAGACCAACTGCCGTGCACGCTGCTTCGAGGACGGCGCGGGTTTCAGCTTCCGGGCTCATACAGCAGCTATACCACCAAGGCGTTGCCGAAGGTCGGCGACAGGGTCCAGCCTGCGGTGCGGCGCCGCTAGCGCGTTCAGTTCCCGCAGATACCAACCCGCCCGCTGCGACCGAACATGGGTTACATCGTCCAGCGCGGCCTGTCCGAGCACCGCGGCCTCCTCGGGTTCTCCCGTGGCCATCACGAGCGAGGTGAGTTTCAAGCTGGCGAAAGCGCGGGACCGCACGTAGTTATCTCCATGCCCGTCAACGGCCGTCTGAAGGCGTTTGCGTGCTTCCGAGACGAACCGGCCGTGAATCGCCAAATCGTAGAGGGCATGTCCCGTATCGCCGCCGTGCTGAGCCTCGTCGTAGTACGCCATCCAGATCGGATCGTTTTCGCGATTGCTATTGCTGAACTCGTCATCGGCCTGTCCCACGGCCCGCACCGCATCATCGACGCGCTGCAACTTCGCCAAAGCTCGTGCCCGCACGGTGTGCAGGTTGGCGCGCTCGGTCGGCGTCAGCATATCGGCGCGGACGAGGGCCAGCTCCGCGAACGTGAGTCCGGTGTCCGGGTCACCGCACCAAATCGCCTGACGAGCCATGCGTGACAACACTTCTGCCCTGAGATGCGGGTTGCCAGCGTGCTCGGCACACGTTAGCGCAAGTTGCATCATCCGTCGGGCGTCATCGTGAGCGAAGGCGTCGAACGCCATCCAGGCCGACGTGTGCCCGAGGAAACCGACAGCAGTAAACAGGTCCGCCCGATTGCTCGCCGAGCAGCGCGCGTTCAGCAGGTCAACTGCATACGCCAGCTGTGCCGCGACTGCTTCGCGGACCAGCCCACCGCCGTACGTGTTGTCCCAGGTGCTGAACACGCGCGCCGTATTGAGTACCTGCTGGACCTCGGTCTTCCCCACCAACGAGGGAACCGGGGTAGGCTGCATGACCGTCGCCAACTCCTTAAGCGGCGTCGGCATGGCGAACGCTGCCGCCGTGCCGAGTGCCACACGGAAAAAATCGGAGCGGCGCACTGGTTCCTCCTCGGGTAGATCAGAGACCAGCGTCAGGGGTGAGCGCTGGTCGTAAAACCCCACGTCATGGTCGGATTCGACCTTGAAGACGTAGCGGAATGCCTCGCGGTAGCGAGGATTCGGCCAGGTTCGTTCGCCTCGTAGATACCGGCGGATTGTCTCGTCGGTATAGCGGCCGGGCTTGCCGCCGCACTGCTCGACACGCGCGTTCAGCAGGTCAGCCAATTGCTGCTGCTTCATGTTCGCCTCGCTCATGAGGCGCTGCAGCTTCGCATTGGGCACCAAATTTTTAGTCACATCCGCCTCCGGGTGCGGGTGCCGTCGGGCCTTTCGGATTAGTCGAAGGTTACGCCGACCGGCGGTTTTTGGCGCGAAACCCCCTTTCTACCCCCCGTTTTCGGCCCCGGAGCCCCCCGTTTAGCGCCGTTCTAAACGGGGGCGACGGGTGGGCCTTCCGGCCGTTCGCGATTGGGGCGACGCTTCAATCGGCACCTGACGCTCGGGGTTGCCGCCCCTCCGCGCTACCTCGACCGGTAGGTGCCACCTACCTATCACCCAGGGGTGGCCGCATGCAGACTGATTTGCAGCTCGTCGCACAACCGACCGCGGTGCGGTGTGTGCGGGACCTCGTGCTGGTCCGACTGCCTCAATGGGGCCTGAGCCACATCGCGGGCGTAATAGAGGCGCTGGCAACTGATCTGGTGAGGAGCCTGGTCTCGACGATCGGTTCGGCGAGACCAGCGCATACCGAAGCCGATGACGCCGTCCCGCTGATCCGTTGCGTGCTGTGGTTTCGGAGCGGCGTGGTCGGGTTCGCAGTCGAAGACCCCACGGTTGTTGCCATCCCGATGCCGCCGGCCGCGCCGGTGTATCCGACAGTCCGATGGGATGAAACCCGACTCCCTATCGGCAAGGCCACCTGGTTCATCGTGCCGGTGCAATCGACCAATTCCATTCCCTGGCAACCAGTTACCTCCCCAACCACTAGGAGGTTCCGCCATGTCTGAATGGTGTCACCTACGTGTGCAGTTTGCGGACTTCCCGCCTCTCGACTACCGGGCTGAGCGTGATGTCGCATGTCGGTTCGCGCTGGCAGCGCCATCCGTGGGTGCCACCGCCGTTCTTGATGACGAACTCCGGGATGACCTCCCGCCCCTGCCATGCGCCCGGCTCTGGCGATGGCCTTGACCTACCGGTTGTACATCTCTACATCGAAAAGAGTTGTTGCCCATGCCATTTAACCTCTCATCACTTGGAGCCTTCACCGTACCGCCAGTCGAAGCACGGCCGAGCCAGTCGCTGCCGGAGAACGTCACCGATGTGATGCCCCGCCAACGTTGCGTATGGATCACGCCAGAAACACCGCATCAGTTGCAGACGATCCCTCTTCACGGCGAAAGGAATCCCGCCCATGATCGTTGATCTTGCGAATGCCCCACTGGCACCGAGTCTTTGGGGCAACAAAGCAGCCCAGTTGAGTCAGCTGGCAACCGAAGGACTGCCCGTGCCTCCCGCCTTATGTCTGCAGCCAGGCGCGTTGACCGGGCTGTGGCGAGGCCGCATCCTCGACCACTGGTTGGAGGCGCTGGTTTCCGATCGCGTCGTGCTTCGCTCCTCAACCGAAGCAGAGGATCGAATGAACGAAGCCGGTGCGGGCCAGACTGTCTCGCTGACGGATCTGCCGAGGTCGTCTGAACATCTGATCCGGGTTATCGAGCAGGAAATCGAGCCGGATCTGAACCGCTACAAGGGCGGGCGATGCTGCATCCTTCAAGAACAAATTCCGTGCGTCCTGGGCGGCGTCGCATTCATGACGACGGAATCGCTTGTCGTGGAAGGAAGTTTTGAGTCGTCGTGGGCCACGACGAGTGGCGAGGTTCCACAAGTGCGGCTGGTTTCGCGTGGGGGCGTTCGTGATTGGGAGTTCGTCGACCATGAGAACGTGCAGTATCAGCGGTTCGCGCTGCAGATCGAAAGCCTGAGCGCTCGGACCCACGCAATCATGCGCACACCCGTGGACATCGAGTGGGTGTTCGACGGCCGGACGACGTTTCTGGTCCAAGCGCGGCCGGTCACCGCGCCGCTGAATAGTGAGGCAAACACATGACGATCACGAAGGCCGAAGCCGTCGCGCTCTTCCAGCGGCTCCATCTCGACGGCCTTCCCGCATTTTTGCTGCAGCTTCCGTGCGCCGACCCGATTGACGTCATTCGAGAGCAGTTGCCCAACACCACCTGCTTCACACTGCGGGCCTGCGGCGTGGGCGAAGACCAGAACCTTCCGCGGATCGTCGGCTGTGATCTCGGTGAGGTCGAGCCCTGGTTGGCCGAAGCTGTCCTTGATGGCGTCGCGACCGTCGTCGTGCAGCCCTATGACGACCTCATATTTTCGGTCGAGCTGGTGGCGACCGATCGCCAGTACGTGGCGGAATTGATCCCCGGCATCTGGGAGCTGGATAACCTGGCGGAGCCGACCACGCTCATCCTCACCCCGTCGGACGAAATTTCCGTCCGCCTTCGCGGGCCGGTAGCTGCACAGCCAGCCAAGTACTGGACTACCCACCAAGGCTACGTCACGCAGTACGCGCGGGTTGAGGACTGGCAGCTGCGCGATGTGGTTTCGTGGATCGGCGAGAATGCCGGCGAGCTTCAGCAGCTCAGACGAACCGTGGGCGCCAACGTCGTTGGTGTCAAACTGCACTACTCCCGCCGGTTCGGATTGAGCCCGCAAAATATCCGAACCACCGGCCTGGTGGTACCGGCTGAAGCACAGCCGACCGCGCCCGCACATGTCCCGCTCATCACCAATACCAAGCAGATGATTCCGCGAACCGAAGCCGTTCGCCTGGCAGTCGGCATCGGCCGAGAACGCGCGAACGAACTCCTGAAGTTCGCGAACAGCCTCGCATCCGCGGACGTCGGCATTGTGTACGTCCGCTCAGGTCTTCTCTCCCATATGGCAATCACCTTGCGGCAGCGAGGCTTCGAAGTAAGGCGATGGTGATGGATTGGATTTCGATCGACGGAGTAGACGGCGCGGGCAAGACTGCCCTCACCCGCCAGCTGCAGGGTTTCGACCTGAAGCGCACCCGCGTGCTGGTACGCGACGACAAGCCGGAACAGGCGCTGGACAGCTCCTTGTACGTGAGTAAGCGGTTGATCGCGCTCCGCGAATTGGTATGGGACTACGACCCCAAGGAGGAGGTATGGGAATACGGGACACGCTACTGGCTGCACAGCCTTGCCAGCTGGTTCTGGCTCTATTACGAAACCGTCATCACGCAAGCGGGCCGCGTCGCCCCCTTCGTCGTTACCGACGGCTGGGCGATCAAGCATTGGGCACGTTTCCGCATGCACGAATCGCCAGCCATACGCGAGACCGCCGACCGGGTGTTTCGTGAGCTGCCGTGGCCTGACCAGACGCTGCTGCTACCGCCGGGTGTCATCGCGGGCGACGGGCCGGTGAAGCAGCTCAAGCCGTCCGAACTCGGTGCGTTTCAGACGGGCGGTGCCACCAGCTTCGACAGATACCAACAGGCGACGTGGAGCCATATACGCGAGCTGGCCGAGGACATCGACGACGAGCTGACCGACGTTCGGTACGCCCCGTCCGGTGAGATGTTGAACGCCGCAGGCTTTTTACATCTGTTCGGAGTCAGCTGATGGTGACGCAGCTTGTTTCGCCGACACCGCCGGCCGACCACACGATGGACCATCAGCTCCACCGGTATGTGCTACCGAAGGTGCCGGATCTTGACTTGTCGGGAGTGCAGGCGATCAAGGTGTACGGCTCGCAATCGCTATCGCTCCTCCTGAACGCGAAACCGATTGAGAGCAAGCAATTTAACTGGCGGCGACCCGAGTTCGTCAGGGTCGGCCGAGACATTCATTGCGTCACGTCGCCGGGCCGTGACTACAGCTGGCACTACGCCAACCTCGTGGCCACTGCGGGGCTGATGCGAAACAAGCACGTGCCCGTGCTCCTCACCCAGCCACGCCGGTACGACGTGGAAAAGTTCATCGGCCGTCTGCTGCCGCAGTCACTCCCGCCTGTGGATTTGGTCATACTCGGCTACGTTCAGCAACTCTTCCGTCGGGAAGCCGCACAGGTGCCGTGGAGCGGATGCCACGGCTTCGGATGGAAACGCATCGAGGTGTCAGGGGCAGCGGTACTCCTGCTCGGCTGTGAGTTCAGCTACTGGGGCGATTTGGCCGGAAGTCTGGCGGCTGCCCTCTTCCGCGGCGGCGTCACGTCGTGGGTGATGTACGTCGGCAAGCTCGGGTCGTTGGATGCCAGCCTGATGCCGAACCAGTGGCTCGCCACAGGACAAAGCTCGGTGGTCGACGGCTCGCCGGTCAGCTGGCGCGGGCATCTCCAGCACATGAACCCCACGGCTCGACTACTGCGGAATGTCTGTCACGTGACAATGCCCTCGGTGATCGACGAGACGAAGCAATGGGCGGCCGAAGCGTCGCAGCACGCTCAGGTAGTTGACCCGGAAATCGGGTACATGGGGCGGGCCGCCGTTCGGGCTGGCGCGTCGTTCGACTACTTGCATCTCGTCACGGATAACCTCGTCAAGGATTTCGACCAGGGCCTGTACGACGAACGCTCGAAAAGTATTGCATCGCAACGGAAAACACTACTGCTCGAAGCTGAGCAAATGATACGAAGGAGTATAATTCAGACATGCTGAGGGGACCTTTTCTGTATTGCGGATTGAGCTGGCGTGAAGACGGCCAGTGGTTCCATGAGGCGATTTCGTCCGACGGAACGGTGGAGTTTTGGCCGGGCCAAAACAACCGGCTGGCGTTTCGGATCGAAGACGAAAAGCGCTGGTGCCTTGGCTATTTCACGTTTGAGGCGGGCGCGGGCACGCGCCAGCCGTGCGCGAACCGCGCTGAGCTGAAAACCGGCAAACAGTGTGATCGGTGTCGCTATCTCGAAGGCTTCGGCGCGGTACATCAACACCTCGGGAACTTGGAGGGGCTGCCGCCGCAGATCCGCGACTACATCGCGCAGCCACACCTCCTCTACATCGCCTGTTTCGGCAACAAGGAGTGCAAGGTGGGCACCGCTGCCCTCTCGCGCCGCAACGCGCGCCTGTACGAGCAGGGAGCGATCCTGGCGCGCATCGTCGCCAGCTCGCCGGATGGCCTGCACGTGCGCCAGCTGGAGCGAGCTGTGTCGGCCGCTGGATTCAAACAGGCCATGACGAGCAATGCCAAGACGGTGGCGCTCACCGGCGCGCTCGAAGGCTGGCAAATGCTGGAGAGCGCGCTTTCCAAGGCAGCCGCCCAAGCCGTGAGCAGCCTGCCGCCCGAAACCTCTGTCCTCTACGACACATGGACCGGCGGCGAGTGGTTCTACAACAAGCTGCTGGAGTACGGCCGGATGCTGGAAGCGGTGCCACCATCAGGCGGCGCCGGCGAGCATGTCATCGACGCTGTAGATGCCCTCGGACACACCCTGCTCTGCCATGACGGCGATGGATCACCTGACCTCGTGCTCGTGAACGAAGCGCCGTTCGTCGGCCGCATGATCACACTGGACGACTCGATCGAAAATAAGCCCGCTTCCGCACAGGCCAGCCTGTTCTGACCGCTCACGACAGGAGCACCCCAGTGACAGCACTGGAGGAAATTTGCACGTTCTGCTGCGAAGTTAGCGGCGGGTCGGCATCGAATTTGTTCTACGACCTCAACATCACTGAGGAAGGCAGCCGCGCCTACATCCTCGATGAGACAGAGCATTTCGTCGTATTCCCCTGCATCGGCGCGCTGGTGCCGGACTACGTATTGGTGGTGAGCAAACGACACGTGTTGTCTGCCGGATGGTTCGACGCCGCGGAGCAGGCCGAGCTGCGGCAGCTCCTCACGCGCTGGGCTGGCCGGCTTCGCGGCACGGCCGACAACGTTGTGCTGTTCGAGCACGGCAGTTACGACTTCCGCGATAAGGGAGGAGCCTGCTACGACCATGCCCACATCCACCTGATCGCCACAGCCGCGCAACCCGAGGCGTTCGTAAAGGCCGTCGCCGAAGACGTTGTGCTGCGACCGTGTGACGACTGGATCGAGGCCGCCACAAGCAGCGTGCGACGAGATGAACGGTCGTACCTCGCGATGAGCACGGCCTCGCAGAGCTACATCGGCAACTCACGCCAAGCTCGCTCGCAATTCTTCCGACGACACCTCGCACAGTGGCTGAGCGCGGAGGCCGGGAGTTGGGATTGGCTGGTGTACCCGGAAGTGGAGCGCGTGCGGAGCATGATCGAGCGTCACGGGCACTCGTGGGTTCGTGAATAGCGGGTGGGCCTGGTACGTTCGGGCGGTCAGTACCTGAGCGACCAGCGAGGGACGATGCCCCAACCAAGCCCCGAGCCGTCAGCGGCTCGGGGCTTGGTTGATTTTCGATGCCAAGGATGTGATGAGTGGCGCGATATGTGCTGGGCAAACCTTAGAATGCCCACTCCGTCGGCCAATCGTAAGGGTCTATGAAAAACGAGAGATAGCCATGTTCCACGGGAATGTCCGCAAGGAGTGTGAAACGCTGAACCGAACGCCGTGGAATATCCCGTGGACCATCCAAGACCGCATCGCGAAGACAGTCAGTGCCCGCGTTCTCGCCAAGGTCCGCCGTCTTCCCGTCAAAAGATATGACGGTAAAGTTTCGCCGAGCAAGGAGGTTGACATCCTGGAGTCCGATTTCATCCCCACCTGCCACCTCAAAGTCTAGTCGAACAAAATAGCCGTGCTTCGGGTGTGGAACACGGTCCTGGACACTTGGATCGCAGGTATTTACTTCGCTGATATCCTGCAGCTTGACGTTCGCCGATGTCACCTTCTTTCCATCCGGTAGCGAGCTACTTATCGGGATTTCGGTGCCACGATTGATCAATGGATTGCCGCGTGGCGAAAGGTCTGGACCGCCGAACAGGTTTTCGGCTGCAAAGAGCCATTTTCCCCATGACGAAACTTCCGGGTGACCGTTCGCAATACTGGTGTGACGAGTGGTGACCGCGATGCCGAAGAAGGCTACGACGATGATGACGACGAGCGCGACGGTGATTTTTATCCCACGTCGTGTCCAGACCTGCTGAGGTGTGATCCGGCCGCGAGCGATGAGTTTATTGGTATTCTCCTCAATGGAGGCGACCAGCTCATCCCTGACCTTGCCATCGGGATAACGCTCCAGCATTTCGAGATCATGCTGGATCGCTCGGCGCAGCTTAGCATTATCGCCGAAGTAGCGCTGTTTCAGGTAGTAGTTGACCTCAGCGCGTACTTTATTGTTATTCCCAGTGAGAACAACATGAGCTGCTTGGAATTCAACCTTTGAAGCCTGAGCGTTGACGACGGCTTCTCTTCGTCTGATTCTCACGACCGGCGATCACCAGTTGTTGAATGTCGGGTTTGTTGTTATGTTGTCGCCAGTAAATACTTGCGCTGCCTTGTGGATTGTCACATTACCTTTGCTATAGTCGGGAGCTGTTGCCGATTCGGGATCGCCCGCAGGTTCGGCGATGTCCGCAGAATCATCGGAAGATGCTTCCGCCTGTTCATCGCTACCGTCGTTAGGAACAATCTTGAGTAGGTGCTCAGCCATCTTTTCCCTCATCTCTTCTACGATGCTATGAAATCTTTTATCTTCTGCTTTTCTATACTTTTCTTCTTTCGGATACATCCCGGTTTGTTCGCGCACATAGCGCGCCAGTCTGGCATGTAATTGCCCCCTGTATCTTTGAATAGCTTCTTTGGCTTCTGACGTAAGGCGGATATTGAATAAAATCCGCGCTGCTTCTTGCCAACTCAACGTATCTCGCATAGCTCCTGACAAGCTGTGTGTCGGCAAGCTGCTAATGGCGTCTTCGAGCACCCAGTTGATCGCCTCGATCCGCCGATTCTCGTCAGCCCACATCTGGGATCGCAGTCGCTTCACGATAGGAAAGAAGTCGGGGAGATCAAGCGGACCCTGGTCTTCAAGATCAACGAATGCTCGACTGGCACCGCCACGCAGACGCAGCTGGCCAAGCTGATCGACCAGACGCTTGAACCGGAATCGGTAGTCGGTGGGCACGGATGGCTGCACCATAGAAGTATCTCACCGGAGCAGGCTGCTTGGCTCACGGACGGCAATCGTCCCAGGATTTTGTGATGATGTATGTAGCAACCGGGCTGAACCCATCCTATGAAGGTTCTGCGTCGCGGGCGTCGTCACTAGCGAGGGCCTCAAGGACATAGAAATATCCATTTGCAAAATCTCCGGAATGATTAAACTCATCACGCAAAGTCTTATATAAGCCCGAGTGTATTCCATTTATCCGGCGGGCAACCTCGCGGAGACCATAAGCACTACGGCGCGCCTCTATCAGCGCCGGAAATAGTTCTGGATCTTTGGTGATCAGTGCATCCATTGCCGCGCCTGGGTAAGACGAAGCAGAGAGAACGGGATTGCCGTCAGAGCTTTCATACTGGAAGTACTTGGACGGTACTGAAAAATCGAACCCTGTCTCCTCAACCCTCCCAGTCACTGTCTCTTTTTCTAGTTTGGCCAAGCCTCCTGTAAAGCCAAGTTCATCTGTCAGGTACTTCGCCCGTATCTGTTCGGCAAAAGCTTCTTCCAGGAATGTTCCGGTGGCGTCGGGCACGCCCTCATCTTCGTTAATGTCTGCGGAATAACTGTGAACCGTTTGGCCTGAGCGGACAAAGGTGACACCCAGAGCCTGCTCATCATCTTCTCCTTCGACGACGACTCTTGTATCTGGCCGCCTGCCGGAACTGTGTGCTAGTTCATGTACGATGATTCCCTCGGTGTACTCTGGACCGTTAAACTCTTCAAATTCTCGGTTACGGAATACAAAGGCTATATCTAAGTCGTTCCTATACCACCCGCGGTGATCGTGCTCATCATCCAATACTGGCACCGGACCTTCGACTTTCTCAAGAAACCGTCGCAGCTCTGCTTTCCGAGATTTATCAATGACAACTAGCGGAGCCCGCCGGAGCCCGAGTTCATCAAAGAAGTTATCGACACGCTCGATGTTAAGACCTTCAATATCTGACGTGAATCGTTCGAGGATTCTCTGACGTCTCCAATCAAGTACATCGCTGATCTTTTTGTCGGCGCCCGACGGCTGCGCTATGGCTTCAAGAACTTTTGCTCCAACTCCAGGAGCCCGGAAATAGTGAAATCTGTGCTGTTCTTCGGCTACATTTTCCGCTTCTACATGCGGTTGCCTGTCGGCGTGAGTGTCTAGTGATTCGTGATGTACCATATTCAGTTTTGTTTTATTTAGTTGTACTACTACATATAACACATTCGCCGCTAAATAGCAATATGCAACGAAATCTGCAAGGGGTTTATGCAAGGTTTCCACCCGGTTCCCACCAGCTTCATGCCCCGATTTCCGGTTCCCGCCCGGTTAGTACCGTCTGCGCTCGATTTGGCCGCATTCGGTGCGCTACAACAAATGTGGCTCCTTCAACCGGGCCAACCGCGAACTTTGAGAACTACACAGTGTGAGGGACCGCAATGGAACCAACAGCCTTCACGGTGTGGGCCTATGCCGCCTTGAGTTTCCTGATCGTTCGGCCTCATGTCCTGCGCGAGTTGTACAAGCTCCCGCGCTTCGACGAACAGCCGGAAAAGCAGTGCAAATGCTGCTGCAGGTGCAAGAAGACTCTCGGGCGCAGTAGGCCCGCACCGTACAACAACCATCCGATCTCTACGAAAAAGAAGAGGAAGAAAGGTGGTGCCCGATGGGCACGAAGATGACGGTCCAAACGACGGGTATCGAGATCGAAGATTCTCTGTACCCGGTCGTTCCGGGCACCGATGATGCCCGCGTGGCCGGCGAAGTGTTCACCCTGGTCCTGACACAGGCGTTGAGCCTGTATCGCGATCTGAGCACTGTGCTCGCCGAATGCGACGAGCGGGCACCCGCCACGGTCAG